>NZ_JBYITE010000022.1:0-104478 GCF_057709105.1 Streptomyces sp. bgisy100 | reverse complement strand
CCCCCCCCCCCCCCCCCCCCCCCCCCCCCCCCCCGCCCCCTCCCTCTCCACACCTCATCTCTCCACCACCTGTGAAGGAGTCCGCGCATGTCCGGATTCGACGTCAACGCAGCCCGTGCCCAGCGCCTGGAAGTGCTCGGCCGGGCCTGGACCTTCCAGCTCGACGACGACACCTTCGAGCTCCCGACCGAGCTCACCCGGCAGACCGCCAGGAACCTCCGGGACCTCGACGACAACGACGTGGACGGGCTGCTCCAGCTGCTCCTCGGTGAGCAGCAGTTCGCCCGGTTCAACCGGCACGAGGTGACGATGCAGGACATCGGCGCGATCCTCGAGGCCTACGGCAAGGAGACGGGGCTGGGCCTGGGGGAAGGCTGAGCCTCGGCGTGTTCGTCGACGAACACGTCGAGGCCCTGGAGGCGGACCTGCTCCGCCACTACGGCGTGGATCTGCTCGACTGGCACCGCGGCCGGCTCTCCTCCCGCCGGCTCGCGGTGCTGCTCGCGCACCTTCCACGCGACGGAGCGGTCGCCCGCGAGCTGCACGACGAGGCGGCGGAGTGGTCGGTGACGGACCACCTGCTGGCCACCGTTGCCGATCAACTGGCCGTGTCCAACTGGATGTTCGCCACGGTCAACCGTGACGAGGACGCGGATCCGCTGGAGTACCCGGATCCGATTCCGCGACCGGGAGCGACGGGTACGGAGGCCACGGATGAGGACCGGTCCGGTGAGGCCGGTCCGGTGTCGTCCTCGCCGGTGCCCGACCGGACGGAGCTCATGCGCTTCTTTTCCTGAGTGCGTCAGTGCTCCGTTCTCCTGAGTGGGGCTTTCGGACCGCAGTCGCCCAGGAGACAACGATTCCGGCAACGGCACAGTAGGGATTTCATCGCCCTTGATATGGACCTCCCGCTGGCTGTGCACCAAGAGGCGGAGCGCTGCACGCGCTATGCAGTTCAAGGTCGGCCGCCATTCGAATTTCTCGCCGGTGTGGTTGTCTGCGCCGTCGGTGTGCGGTTTGATGTTCTTCTGCATTGCGCACGATTCAGGGGAGGGTGGGCATGGCGGACGCGAAATCCAGCGCATGGTCGGGCTGGAGAGACAAGGAACTTGCAATTCCGGGTGCGGGGAAAGGGGTGCCGATCCCGCTGGAGCTCCGAGGGGGCTTCAGCAGCAGTTTCAGCTTCCACCCCGTCCGTGGCGGTACTCGCGGGAGGGATGCCGGCCCGGACCTCGGGAGCACTTCGGGACGCGGAGCGTTACGTGTCGTCCTCCCAGCCAGGTTCGACTCGGTGGCGATCCGGCGCCGTCGGGGCCATGAGGGAGCCGGCGGCATGCACCGATGGAAGATCAGGGTGCTGGCTCCGGACGATGTGCCTCTGCTCTCCTCGGAGCCGTACAAGGGGCACGGGTTCGACACCGTGGCATTCTTGGACGGCTCTCGCCGATCCGTCGATCTTCACTACGAGTTCGAGGACGAGCATTCGTACGGCGACATCCTCTTCAATCCGGAATCGGGGAGGGAGCCTCAGTGCTTGGTCCGTTATGACGTGCAGCACAGGGGAACTCTCCGCCTTCCGGAGCCAGGATACGTGACCTTCGAAACCCCGGATCGTTGGGAAGTGCGAGTGGAGTAACCTCAGAAGTTTCAGTCGAATAGGGCGCCCGTGGATTTCACTGCGGGCGCCTTTTTGTTTTCCGATGCTGACGGGATCTCGTGCATGGCGCCCGGGAAAATTGGAGGTGGATCCGTGGGGAAATCTGACAGCGGAGACGAGGTCTGGATTGTCGGCCTCTTCAAGAGGGAGTTCTCCAGCTTCAAATCGAGCTGGAAATCATTCACGGAAGACATGGTCAAGCGGGAATACGTCAAACAGTTTGAGGCTTCGGGGGTCAAGACTGAAGCCAATGCTGTTGTGGGTGCCGCCAATCTTGTCAATGCGGAGGCAACCTGGCTCAAACTGGAGAAGACCCTGTGGGACCCCTTGGGGGATCTTGAGAAAGCGAAGGAAGAGGAGAAGCTTCGCAGAAGCAACATGCACCCCACTCAGCTCCGGGATGCCATCACCGATGCCAAGAGGGACCTGAGGCAGGACATCGCAAGAGTGCGGGGCGAGGCCGGGCAGGCCCGCAACAAAGCAGAGGAAGCGAAGCGGGCCGTTACGTCCATTCGCCGGCAGACGGCCCGGGACCTGCAAGGAATTGCCGACGAGTTCGAGCGCGTCGAGACGCGTATCAACGGCCTCGGACAAGCCCTCTGAGCAGGGGCGTCATCGAATGAGAACTCTCTGAAGGAGGGGAAACATGTCGCTCACAGTGAAGCTGCGGGCTGCCAATTCGGCCCTGCGGGGCTTTGCGCGGACTGCAGGAGGGAGCGCCTCATCCGTCAACAGATTGAAAACTGCGGCGGCGCAGAGTTCCGCGCCGCTGGGCCGGATGAAGGGAGGAGCAGACAAACTGACCTCCTCTGTAGGGAAGTTGCGGGGCGCTGCTACGCAAAGCGGCAGTGGACTACGCACCATGCGCTCCGCTCTGACCCAGACGGACGGTTCGCTGGGGAAAGCCAAGAGGGGAGCGGACCGGCTCAAGGCTTCTCTCGACAAGCTCAAGTCCGCTGCCGCGGGGTCGCAGCGGGCCCTCCGCGACGTCAAGAAGCAGTCCGACGCCGTCGAGAAGTCCGTAGGCAAGGCCGGCAAGAACGCCGACCGGACCGGTAAGTCGATGGGTGGTCTCGGCAAGGGGCTCAAGGGGGCATCCCTCGCGCAGAAGGGGCTCAACCTGGCCATGGCCGCCAACCCCTTCGGCCTCATCATGACGCTGCTCGCCCCGCTCATCGCCCGCTTCGTCGACATGGACAAGGTCGTCAAGCTCGGCAAGCGCGGCATGGAGATCGCCTGGAGCGCGATCAAGGGCGCCACCAGCTCGGCGATCAAGTTCCTCACGCCCCTCCTCAAGGGCGTCGTCAACGTCTTCACCGCGCCCATCCGCGGCCTGATCACCGCCATGAACGGCGCGATCGGCGGTCTGAACAAGATCAAGGTCAGCATCCCCGGCTGGGTCCCCGTCGTGGGTGGCAAGTCGTTCGGGCTCAACATCCCGAAGATCCCCAACATCCCGGCCCTCGCCCAGGGCGGTGTCGTCCAGCCCCGCAACGGCGGCCGGCTCGCGCTGCTCGCCGAGGCCGGTGAGGCCGAGGCGGTCATCCCGCTGTCGAAGCTGGAGCGGATGTTCAGCCGCCACCAGGGCGGCGGCGTCGCGCTGCAGCGTCTCGCCCAGGCCATGGAGCGCCTCGCCGAGCGCCCCGTGCATGTCCAGGTCGACTCCCAGACCATCGCCCGCGCCGTCCTCGTCGGACAGCGCCAGCTCGCCCGGAGGTGACGACGGATGGCCAGAAATCTGTGGATCGGCAAGCCCGGTCTGCTGCGTGAGATATCCCAGGCCGCCCGCAGCTGGGACCGCAGTGCCGAACTCAACATGACCGAGTTCCGGTCGCTGGAGGGGCGGGTCACGGCGATCGCCCCGGCCCGCACCACCCGCCGTCTCAAGCTCTCCTGGGAGTGGCTGGAGCCGGCGGACGCCCAGCACCTCACCCGCCTCGCCCGGCGCGTCAACGGCCCCGGGATGCTCGGGCGGAACGTCTACGCGGGCGGCGCCGTCGCCGTCCTCGACCCCGCGTCGGTCAACCTGCTGGACCCGCTCCAGGCCGCCGGCCAGTCCGAGCGGTCCAACGGCGGCGACCACTGGTTCACCATCAGCGGCACCATGGTCATCAGCCCCTTCATCGGCGACGCGGTCCTCGGCGACTGCCGTGACGAGGCCACCGCCATCGGCTGGCGGCACGGCAGTTGGGCGGGCTGGCCGGTCATGCCCGGCATGCAGGTCTCCTGGATGCTCCCGCCGGACTGGAACGCCGGCCTCAGCCAGGCCCAGCTGGACTGGAAGGACATCGACGGCCAGTACCTGTCGAGCACGGCGACCGCCGGACCGGTGACCACCGGCCTGGCCCCCGAGGGCGCCGCCTACGTCACCCCGGTCGGCCGCCCCGGCGCCACCGGCATGACCGCACTCGCCGGCGCCTGCCTGACCGTCGGGGAGCCGCCGGTGGCCTTCGCCCTCGGCGACGGCTGCCCCGCCATGGCCGTCACGGCCTTCACCGACGCCCCCGCCACCCGCCTTCCGTACCGCAGCATCAGTCTCGACCTGGTGGAGGTGCTCGGTGCAGCCCTCTGACGAGGTTCTGGACGCGGCCCTCGCCGCCCCGCAGCGCGACGTGGCCCAGTCCACCCGGCTCGGCGGACGGGAGCTCGGAGCGCAGGTCCAGTCCTGGAAGGTCGAACGGGCCTACAACACCGACCTCCCCGAAGCGATGCGGGCGGTCTCCGGCAGCGCGTCGGCGCAGCTGGAACTCCAGCTCTCCGGCGCCGACGGCGTGCCCGCGCCCCGGATGTACTCGGCCTGGGCCGACCGCGCCACGGGCGACGTGGCCCGCCCCGGCCAGTCCGTCGTCCACGCCGCGGGCCTCGCCGGCCGGATGCTGCCCGCTTTCCGCGGCACCGTGCGGTCGCGCTCCGCCGACTCCGGCAGCGACACCGTCACCGTGCAGGCGCTGGACGGCGCGGAGCGGCTGCGCGGCCCGGCGTCCCTGCCCCGCCCGTACCACGGGGTGCTGTACGGGCGTCCGGTCGCGACGGCCACCTGGTGCGTGGACGAACTGCTCCGCCAGGGCGGCATCCACACCTGCCCGCCCCCGCGCGCACCCGAGCTCGACAAGGAGGACGCGGACCCGTTCACCGTTCTCTACGCCTCGCTGCACGGCGGCTTCAACGCCTCGTACGGGCAGCCCGAGACGGTGCCCGCGCCCTCCGCCTACGAGTGGGTCCGTGAGGGGGCGCCGTTCGAGATGGCGCTGATGCCGAAGGAGGCCGGGCTCACCCTGTCCTGGATGCCGAGGTCGCGGTTCGCGCTGCCGGGCAGCATCTTCCAGGTGGAGTGCTGGGTCAACACGGCGCTGTCCCGGGGGAGCAAGCTCGAGCTCAAGACGGTCTTCGACCGCAGTGCCGGGGCGAGCGGCCATCTGACCGCGGTCTTCGACACCTCCAGCGGAGCGGTGACCATCACCTCCGGCACCGTGGGGGGTGCCTCGGGGACCTGGACGTGGAACTTCCCCAAACTGGCGTCGGCCAAGGGCCGCTGGCACCTGGGCTTCATGGCCGACGCGACCGGCACCGGGACCTCGGTGATCCCCAGCTTCCAGCCGAGGCTCACCGCTCCCGACGGGGGCTACCTCGTCGGCGGGAAGTCGGCGTCCTCCACCAACGCCAACGCCGTGCAGCCGCAGTCGGAGCTCAACCGCGTCGACGTGGTCACCGACATGGCCGTGGAGTGCGTCCAGGTCACCGACCGGATCTGGACCGACACGGCCGGCTATCCGCCCGAGGAGTGGGAACAGCGGGGCCGGTGGAGCAAGGGCGCGGTGCTCGACGAGGCGGCCCTGCCGCTCTACGACGTGCCCAAGGTCTCCGGCTCGCTGTGGGAGGTGATCACCGAGATCGCCCGGGCCAGCATGTCCACCGCGGAGTTCGACGAGTTCGGGGTCTTCCGCTGGCGCGGCCCGAAGCGGTTCCAGACCAGCCCCGCCGAGCCCGACCTCACCCTCACCACCCTCCGGGACATCGCCTCCCTCACCGTCGGCGAGGAGATCGACGCCTGCCGGAACTACTGCGAGCAGCCCTACAAGGACTGGTC
Source organism: Streptomyces sp. bgisy100 (assembly GCF_057709105.1). NCBI lineage: Bacteria > Bacillati > Actinomycetota > Actinomycetes > Kitasatosporales > Streptomycetaceae > Streptomyces > Streptomyces sp. bgisy100. Next base: position 98,734 of record NZ_JBYITE010000022.1, on the reverse strand, counting down.
GAAGGTGACCTCGGTGCTCGGCACCGTCGTGGACGACCCGACGAAGTGGGAGATCCCGCCGGGCGGTTCACGGGAGGTGTCCTATGCCATCGCCGAGGACGAGAACGACTTCGGCCCGCCGGTCGTCGACGACGACGTGACGCCCATCAAGGGCGGCAGCAAGGTGCGTTTCGGCACCGCGGTCACCGGCGGCAAGGCCGTCAAGGGCGAGGTCACGGTGAGCACCCGGCGCCAGGGACCGCTGGTCATCCTGCGCTTCACCAACCGGAGCACGGCCGCCGTGTGGACGGTCACCAAGGACGGCAAGGGGTCGGTGCACCTCGAGACCATCAAGTCCGGCGCCGAGCCCAAGCAGCGCAGCTACGCCTGGTTCAACACCGACAGCCAGAAGTACTACGGCAAGCAGCAGTACCTGGCCGAGGCGTCCGACTGGGTGCAGGACCGGCCGAGCGCCTCCGATCTGTCGTTCGCCATGCTCGACGCCGGCCGCTACCCGATGCCGCTGCTCGGCGAGGTCGAGGTGCTGCACGATCCCCGGGTCCAGCTCGGCGACGCCGTCCGGGTCGTCGACTCCGCGGGCGCCGCGCTCGACACCCTCGCCTGGGTCGTCGGCATCCGCACCACCGCCACGGCCGGCAGCGCACCGCAGCAGGTCCTGACCCTGCGCGGGGCGTCGTGGACGAGTCCGCCCCGGGACGAGGGCCTGGTCCCCGACCCGCCGCTGGACCCGAACGTCGGCCGGCAGCGCCCGTACACGGAGGTCACCGCGGCGTACGACACCCTGGCCGACCTCCTCGCCAAGGGCATCCCCTACCGGGCCCTGAAGCAGTACGGCTGACCATCCGCCCGCGGCCGTACGGCCGTGCGCCCGACCGAGGACGGTACGCAGTGAGCGAACCCCTCCCCGAAGCCCAGCCCCTCCCCGAAGCCCAGTCCCTCCCCGAAGCCCAGCCCCTTCCGGAAGCCCGGCTTCTCCCCGAAGCCCAGTCCCTCCCCGAAGCCCAGCCCCTTCCGGAAGCCCGGCTTCTCCCCGAAGCCCAGCCCTTCCCGGAAGCTCAGCCTGTCCCGGAAGGCCGGCCTCTTCCCGAAGCCCGGCCTCTCCAGGAGGCCGAGCCTCTCCCCGAAGCCGACCCCTTCCCCGAAGCCGACCCCTTCCCCGACGCCGAGCCGCTCCCCGAAGCCGGACCACCGCCGCCCGGTCCGGCGCCGGCCGCCCCGCCCCCCGACTGGACCGCCCTGACCCCGATCGACGATCCGACGATCCGGGAGGGCGACGCGCAGTCGGGGGAGTACGTCCTGCCCCCGCCGATGGGCGACTGACCGCTTCCGACCCGCCGCGGGCCTCCCCGCCGGGAGGCCCACCCTCCCGGGCCGCCGAACTACCTACGGAGACCGCATGAGCAAGCTCACCCCGCTGGGGAACCTCCCCTATCCGCAGCCCACCGACGTGGCCGACGTGCCGCTGCACCTGCAGTCGCTGGCCGAGGCGATCGACGGCCGGACCGTGCTGCGCTTCACCGACATCGCCAACCTCCAGGCCAGGGTCACCAACCCGGTCGCGGGCATGGTGGCCTGGCTGGGCACGCCGGGCCGGCTCTTCCACTACGCCGGCAACCACTGGGCGCCCGTCGCGCCGGGCCCGGTCCACAAGGCCAACAACAACGAGGGCTCGACCACCTCCACGGCCTTCGTGGAGACGCTGACGAATGCCACCGGCGACCCGATGGCCGTGTCCTTCACCGCGCCGCCCTCCGGTTCGGTGATCGTCACGGTCGGCGCCTACACCTACAACTCCGCCGCGGACGGCCTGGCGTACATGTCGGCCGCCGTCCGGCTGGGGACGACCGTCAAGCTCGCGGCCCACGAGGACCGGTCCTCGATCGTCCGGTCGGCCGCCCGGGTCTCGGCGTCCACGCAGTTCCAGGTCACCGGCCTCACCGGAGGAGCGCTCCACACGGTGACACCCGCGTACCGGGCGGGCGGCGGCGCGGGCAACACCGCGTCGTTCGACAACCGCTTCGTACGGGTCGACCCGGTCACCTGAGCCGGCCGGATCGGCCCGGTCGCCGGAGTCCGCCGGACCGGCTCGGTCACCTGAGCCGGCCGGACCGGCCCGGTCACCCGAGTCCGCCGGATCAGCTCGGTCACCTGAGCCGGCCGGGTCGGCCCGGTCACCTGAGCCGGCCGGACCGGCCCGGTCACCCGAGTCCGCCGGATCGCCCCGGACACCCGAGCCCGCCGGAACGGGGCGGGCACCGGCCCCCGCCCGCCCCGTTCAGCAGCACCGCACCCACCCGCCCCGAGCCCGCCGGCCGGGGCTTTCCCATGCCCGGAGGAGAACCCATGGCCACTCCCCTGAGCGCCGACGCCTTCGCGCGCGCCCTGCGCGCCGAGGGCGTCCGTGTCGTCGAGCACGACGGCTGGCGCACCCGCAACCGCAACCACATGGGCCCCTGGGGGCCCGTCAACGGCGTGATGCTGCATCACACCGCCGGCCGGGACAGCGTCGCCCTGTGCCGGAACGGCATGACCGGCCTCCCCGGCCCGCTGTGCATCGGCGTCATCGCCAAGGACGGCACGGTCCACCTCGTCGGCTACGGCCGCACCAACCACGCGGGCCGCGGCTCGCGCGCCGCGTACGAGGCCGTGCGGAAGGAGTCCGCGCAGCCGGGCGGCCGTCCCGGACCCGACGCCGTGGACGGCAACGTCCACTTCTACGGCTTCGAGATCGAGAACCTCGGCAACGGCCGCGACCCCTACCCGGACGCCCAGCTCGCCGCCGTGGAACGCGTCGCCACCGCCGTCTGCCGGGCGCACGACTGGTCGTCGGCGAGCGTCATCGGCCACAAGGAGTGGACGATCCGCAAGATCGACCCGTCGTTCTCGATGGCCGCCATGCGCACCCGTGTCACCCGGCGGCTCGGCGGCCGGCCCACCCCTCCGGCGCCGCCCGCCCACACCCCCGGAGGGTACGAGCCGTTCCCCGGCGCGGCGTTCTTCGCCGCCGGCCGCCGCAGCCCGCTGATCACGGCGATGGGCCGGCGGCTGGCCGCCGAGGGCTGCGGCCGGTACGCGGTCGGACCAGGTCCGCAGTGGTCGGACGCCGACCGGGCCTCGTACGCCGCCTGGCAGCGCAAGCTCGGCCACTCCGGTGCCGACGCCGACGGCATACCGGGCCGCGCCAGCTGGGACCGCCTCCGGGTGCCGCGTACCGCCTGAACGCACCCCGCACCGCCCGAACGCGCCTCCTCGCACCGCCTGAAAGGGCACCACTCGCACCGCCTGGAACGGCACCACCCGCACCGCCTGAAAGGGAACACCCATGTCCGAAGCCGCCAAGCGCACCGCGCGCACCGTGCTGCAGACGGCCGTCGGCCTGGCCGTCGCGCTCCCCGCGATCGTCGGCGCCGCCGGCCTCCCGGCGGCCCTCCCCGGGGTGGCGGGGGCGCTCGCCGTGGCCGGAGGCCTGGCGCGGATCATGGCGCTGCCCGCCGTGCAGCTGCTGCTGCCGGGCTGGCTGCGCACCGTGCCGGCCACCCCCGACGAGGAGCTCCGCGCCCTGCTGGACGGCCGCGGGAGCCGCGGATGAGCGGGCCGGAGGGGCGTTCCGACGCCGCGGCGGTCGCCCTGGAGCTGGAACGGCTCCGGGGCACGGTCGAGGCGGGGTTCGCCCGGGTCGACGGATCCCTGGCGCTCCTGGTGCAGCGCAGCGACCAGACGGACAAGCAGCTCGCCGACCACGAGTTCCGGCTGGACGCCCTGGAGCGCACCCGCTGGCCGCTGCCCTCACTGGCGGCCGTGACGGGCGTCCTGGCCCTGGTGACGGCGGTGTACGGCGCCTTCGCGCGGTAGCGGCCCGGATCCGTGCCCGGGAGGCCCGTGCCCGGGAGGCCCGTGCCAGGGAGGCCCGTGCCCGGGATCCCGCGGCCCGGGGAGGCTTCCCGTCCGCAGGCCCCGTGTCCGGCGGTGACCCGCGTCGCCCCGGATCCGCCGCAGGGAACCCTCCGGCCCACCGCTGGGAGCCCTCGGATCCACCGTCGGGGCCCCGCACCCACCGCCGGGCCCGGCCCCACCGCCCCACCGCCGGGAACCACCCCGCCCGCACAGCGAAGAGCCCCGCCTCCCGGAGGCGGGGCTCTTCGTCCGTTGTGCGGAGGCCGTCGTGGCCCCGGCTCAGCGCGAGCGCTTCGCGAGGCGCTCCACGTCGAGCAGGATCACGGCCCGCGCCTCCAGGCGCAGCCAGCCGCGGCCCGCGAAGTCCGCGAGTGCCTTGTTGACCGTCTCGCGGGAGGCACCGACCAGCTGGGCCAGCTCCTCCTGGGTGAGGTCGTGCACCACGTGGATGCCCTCCTCCGACTGCACGCCGAAGCGGCGCGAGAGGTCCAGGAGCGCCTTGGCGACACGGCCCGGAACGTCGGAGAAGACCAGGTCCGACATCGAGTCGTTGGTGCGGCGCAGCCGCCGGGCGACGGCACGCAGCAGCGCGGTGGCCACCTCGGGCCGGGCGTTCAGCCACGGCTGGAGGTCGCCGTGCCCGAGGCCCAGCAGCTTGACCTCGGTGAGGGCGCTGGCCGTGGCCGTGCGCGGACCCGGGTCGAAGAGCGAGAGCTCGCCGATGAGCTCGCCGGGGCCGAGGACGGCGAGCATGTTCTCGCGGCCGTCGGGGGATGTGCGGTGCAGCTTGACCTTGCCCTCGGTGACCACGTACAGCCGGTCGCCGGGGTCCCCTTCGTGGAACAGGGCATCGCCCCTTGCGAGGGTGGCCTCGCTCATGGAGGCGCGCAGCTCGGCCGCCTGCTCCTCATCGAGGGCAGCGAAGAGCGGAGCGCGCCGCAGAACGTCGTCCACGTGATCTCTCCTTGTCGACATGCTCAGGGGGCCGTGGTCCCCATGATGCCGGACGGTAAAACTGTGTGATCAAACACAAGTGTGGCGCATCCCTGCCGGAAGCCCTACGGCAGGGGTCCGATCGGGGCGCCGTTCTCCGGCGCCCGGGGCGGATGTCGGTGGCGGGCTTTAGTCTGGCCGAGTGTCCAATACGCCGGTGAGAGCAGAGGGCAAGGGGGCTGGGCGGGTGACTTCGGGCCGTAATTCCGCTGTGGGCGAACAGGCGTCCACGGTGAAGAAAAAACCGGCGAATGCCGCAAAGTCCAAACCGGAGTCCCGGCTGGCGCTCGTCCGCCGGGCCCGCCGGATCAACCGCGAGCTGGCGGAGGTCTACCCCTACGCCCACCCCGAGCTGGACTTCGAGAACCCGTTCCAGCTGCTCGTGGCCACCGTCCTGTCGGCGCAGACCACCGACCTGCGGGTCAACCAGACCACCCCCGACCTCTTCGCCGTGTACCCCACGCCGGAGGACATGGCCGCGGCGAACCCGGAGGAGCTGGAGCAGATCATCCGGCCCACCGGCTTCTTCCGCGCCAAGACGAAGTCGCTGATCGGCCTCTCCACCGCCCTGCGGGACCGCTTCGGCGGGGAGGTGCCGGGCCGGCTGGAGGACCTGGTCACCCTGCCCGGAGTGGGCCGGAAGACGGCGCACGTGGTCCTGGGCAACGCCTTCGGGGTCCCCGGCATCACCGTGGACACCCACTTCGGCCGGCTGGTCCGGCGCTGGAAGTGGACCGAGCAGGAGGACCCGGAGAAGGTCGAGGCCGAGATCGCCGCGCTCTTCCCGAAGAGCGACTGGACGATGCTCTCGCACCGGGTGATCTTCCACGGCCGCCGGATCTGCCACGCCCGGAAGCCCGCCTGCGGAGCGTGCCCGATCGCGCCGCTCTGCCCGGCGTACGGCGAGGGCGAGACCGACCCGGAGAAGGCGAAGAAGCTGCTGAAGTACGAGATGGGCGGCGCCCCCGGGCAGCGCCTGAAGCCCCCGCCGGACTACCCGGGCAGGCCCGCACCCCCGCTGGGGGCGGCATGACCGGGCCGGCGGCGTGGCGGACCGCGGCGGCCCCCTGCCCGGCGCGCCGGGGCCCGGACCGGGGACGGCGCCGGTGACGCGGGCCCAGGAGACGAACGACGGCGCCCTCGTCAGCGACGCGGGCCTGCCCGGCTGGCTGGAACCGGTGTCCCGGGCCGCGCGGACGGTCCGGCCCGAGCAGCTGAGCCGCTTTCTGCCGCCCGAGTCCGGAGGCCGCCAGTCCGCGGTGCTGGTCCTCTTCGGGGAGGGCTCCCACGGGCCGGAGCTGCTGCTGATGGAGCGGGCGGGCACGCTGCGCTCGCACGCCGGCCAGCCGTCCTTCCCGGGCGGCGCCCTCGACCCGGAGGACGGCGACCCGCAGGCCGAGGGCCCGCTGCGGGCGGCGCTGCGCGAGGCGGAGGAGGAGACCGGGCTCGACCCGTCGGGGGTGCAGCTCTTCGCGGTGCTGCCGCGGCTCTTCATCCCGGTGAGCGATTTCGTGGTCACCCCGGTGCTCGGCTGGTGGCGGAAGCCGAGCCCGGTCGCCCCGGTCGATCCGGCGGAGACCGCCCGGGTCTTCTCCGTCCCGGTGGCCGACCTCGCGGACCCGGCCAACCGCGCCACCGCTGTTCACCCCAGGGGGCACACCGGTCCGGCGTTCCTCGTCCGGGATGCCCTGGTCTGGGGTTTCACGGCCGGTGTGATCGACCGCATTCTGCACTTCGCGGACTGGGAAAGGCCCTGGGACCGCACGAAGCGCGTCCCGCTCGACTGGCGTGCATGAGACGGTGTCCCGGTGAATGTGCTGGACATCCTGTTGCTGCTCGCTGCCGTGTGGTTCGCGATCGTCGGCTATCGCCAGGGCTTCGTCGTCGGCATTCTGTCGGTGACAGGGTTCCTCGGGGGCGGGCTCGTCGCGATCCATCTGCTGCCCGTGATCTGGAGCCAGTTCACGGGCGAGCGCACGCCCGGGACGGGCGCGGCGGTCGCGGCGGTGGTCATCGTGATCGTGTGTGCCTCGGTCGGCCAGGCCTGCACCACGCATCTGGGCAACAAGCTCCGCCGGCACATCACCTGGTCACCGGCGCGCGCCCTGGACGCCACCGGTGGCGCCCTGGTGAACGTGGTCGCCATGCTCATGGTGGCCTGGCTGATCGGCTCCGCCCTGGCCGGAACCTCGCTGCCGACCCTGGGCAAGGAGGTCCGCAACTCCAAGGTGCTGCTCGGCGTCTCCCAGGTCATCCCGGAGTCGGCGAACACCTGGTTCGGTGACTTCAGCACCGCCCTCGCGCAGAACGGTTTTCCCCAGGTCTTCAGCCCGTTCTCGAACGAGCCGATCACCTCGGTCGAGCCGCCCGACCCCAAGCTCGCGACCAGCCCGGTCGCCACTCGCGCGCAGCGCAGCATCGTCAAGGTGCTGGGCACCGCGCAGGGCTGCGGCAAGGTGCTGGAGGGCACCGGTTTCGTGTTCTCCCCCCACCGCGTCATGACGAACGCGCACGTCGTCGGCGGGGTGGACGAGCCGACGGTGCAGATCGGCGGGAAGGGCAAGCTCTACGACGCGACCGTGGTGCTCTACGACTGGGAGCGCGACATCGCGGTCCTGGACGTGCCGGCGCTGCGCGCCCCCGCGCTCCGGTTCACCGGGTCCGACGCCGGGACCGGGGACAGCGCGATCGTCGCGGGCTTCCCGGAGAACGGCGCCTTCGACGTACGGGCCGCGCGCGTCCGCGGCCGGATCAACGCCAGCGGCCCGGACATCTACCACCGGGGCACCGTGCGCCGCGACGTCTACTCGCTGTACGCCACGGTCCGGCAGGGGAACTCCGGAGGCCCGCTCCTCACCCCGGACGGCCGGGTCTACGGCGTGGTCTTCGCGAAGTCGCTCGACGACAAGAACACCGGCTACGCCCTGACCGGGGACGAGGTGCGGGAGGACGTCCTCAAGGGCCGGTCGGCGGACCAGCAGGTGGACAGCGAGGGCTGCGCGCTCTGACGCCCCGCACCGGGCCCGCACGGCGCCCGTGGGCGCCCCGCCATCCGGAGTGCGGGCGGGCAGCGGTCACCGTTAGGGAGGGCTCCGGGCGGCGGGACACCACCGACTGCCGGAGCAGCCCCGGGGCCGGCTCCAGCAGGAAGAGCCGAGCACCGGAAGAGCCGAGCACCGAAGAGCCGAGCACGGAAGAGCCGAGCACGGAAGAGCCGGGGGAGCACCCCCGTCAGGCCTGCGGACCGCCCCCAGCCGCATCCGGCCCGCTCCCGGGCACGCCACGGCCATCGGCGGACGCACCAGGCCCCACGGACACGCGGCTCCCCATGGACGGCTGGATCCCCGGCGGCAGGAGGAACCCCCTAGGCAGCGGGAACCGTCCCGGAACACCCGACGACACCCGCCCACGGTCGGCACCCGCCGACTCAGCGGCACGGAGTCACGGACCGCGGCATCCGCCCACGCCCGGGCACGGTGGCTCAGGCCGGCTGCTGCGGATTCCGTCCGGTCCGCGGACGGTGGAGCGGCGGAGCGGCGTCAGCCGCGCGGATGCCGCAGGCGCGCCGACACCCAGCGGGCACGGCGGCGAAGGATGCGTGGGATCCCCAACTGGAGATCGGCGATTCTGCCGGGGTGCCCCACCACGACCACCCCCTGCGGGGTGCTGCGTGCGGCGGAGGCGCGGCGGCTACGAACTGCGTTGTCCCGGGGGTCCACCCCCGGACCCCCGGCATTGCGGGAGTCGTGCGTCCAACCCATACCGAAGAGGGTGCCCCTGCCCCTTGGTCGGTAACCGCGCTCGGGACGGCCAATTGGCCTATGCGGGCGGCAATTGGCCACCGCCCTCACGGGCGGACGGGATGTTGCGGAGTTCAACGATCCGGTTCGGGGTCCTTGAGCCAGTTGATGAGTTCCGTGGTGAACGCGACCGGGTCCTCCTCGTGCGGGAAGTGCCCGAGCCCGTCGAAGAGCCGCCAGCGGTACGGCGCCTCGACGTACACCCCGGATCCCGCCGCGCTCCGGGTCCGCATGACCGGGTCGAGCGACCCGTGCAGATGCAGCGTCGGCACCCGCACCGGCCGCTTCATCCGGCGGTTGAACTGGATGCCGTCCGGGCGGGCCAGCGACCGCACCATCCACCGGTAGGGCTCGATGGAGCAGTGGGCGGTCGACGGGATGGTCATCGCCCGCCGGTACACCTCCACGGCCTCCTCCTCGGGCGGCCGGGGGCCGGACCACTCCTGGATCAGCTCTCCCACCAGTGCCGCGTCGTCCGCGGTCAGCCGGCGCTCGGGCAGCCACGGCCGCTGGAAGCCCCAGATGTGGCTGCCGGCGGCGGTCTGCCGGGCGTCGGTGAGCATCGCGGAGCGCCAGCGCCGGGGGTGCGGCATGGAGGAGACCGTCAGCCGGCGGACCAGCTTGGGCCGCATCGCGGCGGCCGTCCACGCGAGGTAGCCGCCCAGATCGTGGCCGACCAGCGCGGCGTCCGGCTCCCCGAGCGAACGGATCACACCCGTCACATCGAGCGCGAGATTGGCGGGGTCGTACCCTCGGGGCGTGCGGTCGCTGCCGCCGACCCCGCGCAGGTCCATGGCGACGGCCCGGAAACCCGCCTCGGCGAGCGCGGTGAGCTGGTGCCGCCAGGTCCACCAGAACTGCGGAAAACCGTGCAGCAGCAGGACAAGCGGCCCGTCGCCGGCCTCGGCGATGTGGAATCTGGCGCCGTTCGCGGCCACGTCGCGATGGGTCCAGGGGCCGTCGAGCCGTACGACCGATGCGCTGCTGTCGGGTGCCGTCATACGGAGGAGCGTGTCACAGTCACGCCGATCGGGCGCGGTTCGCTCGCCGGGCGCGGATGAGGCTTGACGCTCTGCAGTACGGCGGCCGTCTGCTTGGCCGAGGAGATGCTCCGCCGCGGGGGCTTCACCTTCTTGAACTTGGCCATCGCGAAGAGCCCGAGCACCGCGGCGATCAGCAGATGGGCGCCGCCCACGATCAGGAAGGACCAGGCCAGGCCGAGCCCCAGATTGTGGATGCCGTACGCGGCGGCGAAGCTCAGCACGGGGAGCGCGAACAGCGCCAGGATCCCGGCCGCCGTGATCGCGCCGCCGCCGATGCCGGCCCGCTTCGCGTCCTGGCGGAGCTCGGCCTTGGCCAGGGCGATCTCGTCGTGCACCAGGGCGGACATCTCGGTGGTCGCCTGCGCCATCAGCTGACCGAGGCTGCGGTCGCCGTCCTGCTCGACTGCGCTCATCGATACATCCCTCTTCTCTCTGCGCCTCTGCGCTCCGGACTGCCCGCAGGGGCTGCTTACCAGCCGGTTGCCCTCAGATCATGCCGGACCGTCGCGGTTTGTGCTTCCGTCCGCCGCCTGCTCGGCCAACCGCCGGTGCTCCGCGGCCTTCTCCTCGAGGATGGCCGCCATCCGCAGGTGGTACTCCGGGTTGTCCAGCTCGTAGATGTCCGGGATGCCGTCCTGGTCCTCGTCCCGCTCCTCTTCCTCGAACAGCCTCCGGTACACCCGGTCGCGCAGTTTGAGGAGTACCCCGGCGACGATCGCCGCGATCAGCGACCCCACCAGGACGGCGGCCTTCACCTCGTCGGTGAGCACCGGGTCGTCGGGGAAGGCCAGTTCGCCGATGAGCAGCGCGACGGTGAAGCCGATACCGGCCAGCGCGGCGACGGCGAGCACATCGGCCCAGGCCAGATCCTTGTTGAGTTCCGCCTTGGTGAACCGGGCGGCGAGCCAGGAACCGCCGAAGACCCCGACGGTCTTGCCGAGGACCAGGCCGAGTACGACGCCGAGCGGCTCGGGGGTGGTGAAGACGTCGCCGATGGCCTCTCCGGAGACCACGACCCCGGCCGCGAACAGCGCGAACAGCGGCACCGCCAGACCGGCGGACAGCGGTCGCACCAGGTGCTCGATGCGCTCGGCCGGGGAGCGTTCCTCGCCTTCCCGGACCGTGCAGCGCAGCATCAGTCCCATCGCGACACCGGCGACGGTGGCGTGCACGCCGCTCGCGTGCATCAGCGCCCAGACGACGAGGGCGAGCGGCACGTAGACGTACCAGCCGCGCACGCCCCGGCGGTGCAGGAACCAGAACAGCGCGAGGCCCACGACGGAGAGCCCCAGGGCCACGAAGTCGATCGTGGTGGTGAAGAAGACCGCGATGATCAGAATCGCGAAGAGGTCGTCCACCACGGCCAGGGTCAGCAGGAAGGCACGCAGCGCGGCCGGCAGCGAGGTACCGAGCACGGCGAGGACGGCGAGAGCGAAGGCGATGTCGGTGGCGGTCGGAACCGCCCAGCCGGCCAGGCTCCCCCCGCCGCCCAGGTTCACGACGGCGTAGAACACCGCCGGGACCACCATGCCGCAGGCCGCCGCGACGACGGGGAGGGCTGCCGCCCGGGGATCGCGCAGCTCCCCCGAGACCAGCTCGCGCTTGAGCTCGATACCGGCGACGAAGAAGAAGATGGTGAGCAGCCCGTCGGTCGCCCAGGAGCCGACGGAGAGGTGGAGATGCAGGGCCTCGGGGCCGAACTCGAAATCCCTGACGTCCTGGTAGAAGTCGCTGAGCGGGGTGTTCGCCATCACGAGGGCGGCGAGCGCGGCCACCAGCAGGAGGATTCCCCCGGCCGTTTCGGTCCGTAGCGCGTCCGCCACGAAGTTCCGCTCCGGGAGCGGGAGACGGGCGAGGAACGTGCGGCTCTGGGGCGCGGCCACGGGGTCGACCTCCGGTCGGTTCGGTGAGAGTCCTCAGCCCAGGCATCGCTGAAGCTCTTGCCGACCAGACTTCCCGGCACCCCTGTGATTGTTGTCGCGACTTTGCCGCGACGGCCAGTTTACCCGGCCCGCACAGGGGAGCGGACGGGGAAGTTCACCCGCGCAGTGCACGGCGGGAGAAAGGCACGTCGGGACGCACGCTGGGACGGACGCACGCCGGACGTAAGCAGGCCGGGACGGACGCGCACCGGGCGCACCCACTACGGGGCGCACCCACTACGGGACGGGCCCGCTACGGAGGACGGGCCCACCACGGACGAAGGTGCGCCGGGACAGCCGCATGACGGGACGGTCGCCCGGCGGGCGGCCGGACCACGCGGCCCGGCGTCCGCACCCGAGGGTGCCCGGCGCCTCGTCCGCACGACGGGCTGCTCGGCACGACGGGCTGCTCGGCACGACGGGGTGCCCGGCACGACGGGGTGCCCGGCATCGTGCCGGACACCCCGTCATCGGTGTTCCGCCGGCGCCCCTGGGCGGGGGCACCGGCCCGCTCAGTCCTCGCTCGAGGCGCTGGGCAGCTGGCTCTGGATGAGCTCCATCACCGACGAGTCGGTGAGCGTGGTGACATCGCCCAGGTCCCGGTTCTCCGCGACATCGCGCAGCAGTCGGCGCATGATCTTTCCGGAGCGGGTCTTGGGCAGCTCGGCCACCGGCAGGATCCGCTTGGGCTTGGCGATGGGACCGAGCGCCTTGGCGACGTGGTTGCGGAGCTCCTCGACCAGCTCCGCGCCCTCCGTCGCGCCGCCGCGCAGAATGACGAAGGCACAGATGGCCTGGGTGGTCTGCGGATCGGTGGCCCCGACCACCGCGGCCTCGGCGACCTTCGGGTGCGAGACGAGGGCCGATTCGACCTCCGTGGTCGAGATGTTGTGGCCCGACACCAGCATCACGTCGTCGACCCGGCCGAGCAGCCAGATGTCCCCGTCGTCGTCCTTCTTGGCGCCGTCGCCCGCGAAGTAGCGGTTCCGGAAGCGCGCCCAGTAGGTGTCGAGGTAGCGCTGGTCGTCGCCCCAGATCGTCCGGAGCATCGAGGGCCACGGCTCGGTCAGCACCAGGTAGCCGCCGGAGCCGTCCGGCACCTCGTTGGCGTCGTCGTCGACGACGGTGGCGGCGATGCCGGGCAGCGGAATCTGCGCCGATCCCGGCTTGGTCGTGGTGACCCCCGGCAGCGGGCTGATCATGATGCCGCCGGTCTCGGTCTGCCACCAGGTGTCGACGACGGGCGTCCGGTCCCCGCCGATGTTCTTCCGGTACCAGACCCAGGCCTCGGGGTTGATCGGCTCGCCCACCGACCCGAGGACCCGCAGCGACGACAGGTCGAACTTCGCCGGGATGTCGTCGCCCCACTTCATGCAGGCGCGGATCGCGGTCGGTGCGGTGTAGAGGGTCGTCACGCCGTACTTCTGGACGATCTCCCACCAGCGGCCCTGGTGCGGCGTGTCCGGGGTGCCCTCGTAGAGCACTTCGGTAGCCCCGTTGGAGAGCGGCCCGTAGACGATGTAGGAGTGGCCGGTCACCCAGCCGACGTCGGCGGTGCACCAGTAGACGTCGGACTCCGGCTTGAGGTCGAAGACCGCGTGGTGCGTGTACGACACCTGGGTGAGGTAGCCCCCGGTGGTGTGCAGGATGCCCTTCGGCTTCCCGGTGGTGCCGGAGGTGTACAGGATGAAGAGTGGGTGCTCGGCGTCGAACGCCTCCGGGGTGTGCTCCTCCGGCTGGCGGTCCACGATGTCGTGCCACCACACGTCGCGGCCCTCGGTCCACGCCGTGTCCTGCCCGGTGCGGCGGACGACCAGCACGTTGCGCACGTTCTCCGTGCCGGGGCGGGTCAGCGCCTCGTCGACGGCGGGCTTGAGGGCGGAGGGCTTGCCGCGCCGGTAGCCGCCGTCGGCGGTGATGACCACCCGCGCGTCGGCGTCCTCGATCCGGGTGGCCAGGGCGTCGGCGGAGAAGCCGCCGAAGACCACGGAGTGCGGGGCACCGATCCGGGCGCAGGCCAGCATCGCCACGACCGTCTCCGGGATCATCGGCAGGTAGATGGCGACCCGGTCGCCCGCCTGCACCCCCAGCTCGGTCAGGGCGTGCGCAGCCCGCGAGACCTCGCGCTGCAGCTCGGCGTAGGTGATCGAGCGGCTGTCCCCGGGCTCGCCCTCGAAGTGCAGGGCCACCCGGTCGCCCAGGCCGTTCTCGACGTGCCGGTCCACGCAGTTGTACGCGACGTTGAGCCTGCCGTCCGCGAACCACTTGGCGAAGGGCGGGTTGCTCCAGTCGAGGGTCTCGGTCGGCTCGGTGGCCCAGGTCAGCCGACGCGCCTGCTCGGCCCAGAACGCCAACCGGTCGGCACCGGCCTGCTCGTACGCCTCGGCCGTCACATTGGCACCGGCGGCCAGGTCGGCCGGCGGCTCGAACCTCCGGTCCTCCTTCAGCAGGTTGGCCAGGCTTTCGTTGCTCACGACATCTCCCAATCCGAGGGTCCCCTGTGTGTCCCAGGCCATAGCTCATCAGTCAGCTGGCCACGTGACAAGGGCCTTCCGCGATTGGTTTAGACCTGTGTCCCGAGGTGCCCGGACAGCTGTGAGACGTACCCCGGTGGAGGCCGATTCACCGGCGCGCCCCGGGATCCGCCCCGCCGCCCGCTCATCCGGCGCAGAGCCACCGCAGCACGGGCCCACGCCCGTCGGTCAGCCGCCCGCCCGATGGCACCGGGGCCGGCAAGCCTCCGCCCCCGGTGGCCCCGCATGCCCCCGCCCTGACAGCTCCTCCGCCCCGGCCTGCCCCGGTCGCCCCACCGGGGTTGCTGCCCGCCGCGTGGGTCGACCTGGGCACCCCACCGGCCGAGCCCCCGGGCGCCCGGGGAGGACCGAGCCCCCGGGCGTCCGTTGCGATTGGCGCCCGTCAGACCAGGCTCTCCTCCTGCGCGGCCGGCTCCACCCGGGCGAACTCCTTCGCCTCTCCGTCGAGCACGTACGCCTGCGCCTCCCCCACATCGAAGTACATCCCGTGCAGCTCCAAGGACCCCTCGGCCACCCGGCGCGCCACGGACTCGTGCGCCGCGAGATTGCGCAACTGCTGCACCACATTGGTCAGGCAGAGCCGCTCCACCGCGTCCGCTGGGGGCCGTCCGGCGATCATCGGCCCGTCCTCGGGGCGTCCGGCATTCATCCGGTCCAGGCTGGGGAAGCCGTGCCGCAGCCAGCGCTTCAGCGGGGTCCGCGGGCCTTCCGGCCCCGAGCTCAGCAGCGCCTGCATGGCTCCGCAGCCGGAGTGTCCGCACACCGTGATGCTGCTGACCTCGAGCACCTCGACCGCGTATTCGATGGCCGCGGCCACCGAGTCGTCCGAGGTCTCGAGTCCGGGCAACGGCACCAGGTTTCCGACGTTCCGCACGGTGAAGAGGTCACCCGGTCCACTCGACGTGATCATGCTGGTGACGAGCCGCGAGTCGGCACAGGTGAGGAACAGCTGGGACGGCCGCTGCCCCTCCTTCGCCAGGCGGGCCAGCTCGTCCCGCACCAGCGGAGCGGTATTGCGCTGGAACGCGCTCAAGCCGCTGACCAGCTGTCCGCTCGCCGACCCCGGCTTGCGGGGCGTCGGTGGCCGGGTGCACTGGTGGTTGCGCCAGGGAGTCCACGGCCGGCAGCTGTGCGCGGAGTGCGGTTCGCCGATCCGGTCCCCCGCCCGCCCGGTGACCGTGACGGTCCCCCCGAGCCCGGTGTGCGCGTCCCGCCACTGCTGCAGCGTCTCGTACGCCGCGTGGTCCAGGAATGAACCGTCCAGCTCGACCACCGTCGGCGCCCCCTCGGGCACCTGCCCGAGGGCGCGGCTGAGCCGGGGCACCGCGAGGAACATCAACTGACCGCGCACCCGCACCCGGTGCGTGCCGTCCGGCTCCTTCTCGACGGTGATGCGGGTGTGCGCCAGCCGGTGCAGCGCCAGCCCGACCGCGACGGCGATACCGGCCGCCACGCCCTCCAGCACACCCAGCAGGACCACGGCGGTCAGGGTCGCCGCGTACACCAGGACCTCCCGGTGCCGTCTGACGGTGCGTACGTGCGTCAGGCTGACCATCTGCACGCCCACCACCATCACCAGCGCCGCGAGGACGGCCAGCGGGATCAGCTCCAGCGCGCCGACGAGAACCCCGGCGGCCAGGAGCACCCACACCCCGTGCAGCACCGTCGAGGCCCGGCTGACCGCTCCGGCGGCCACATTCGCCGAGCTGCGCACCGCGACACCGGTGACCGGCAGCCCGCCCAGCGCCCCGGACACCACATTGGCCGCGCCCTGGCCGCGCAGCTCCCGGTCCAGGTCGGCGCGGGGGACGCGGCTCTCCGGTGGTCCTCCGCGGGCCGTGGCCAGCTTGTCCACGGCGACCGCGGACAGCAGCGATTCGACACTGGCCACCAGGGTGATGGTGAGCGCCGCCGCGATGAGGCCCAGGACCGGTCCGTCGGGCATCGCGGGCAGTGCGTGACTTCTCCAGGAGGGCAGGTCGACCTGGGGCAGGCGCAGGCCGGCCAGCATCGTGAACGCCGTGGCCAGGGCGACGGCCACCAGAGCCGCCGGTGCCCTGCGGAGCATGCGGCCCCAGCGGTGGGGGAGTCGCGGCCAGACCAGGAGGGTGGCCACCGTGAGCGCGCTGACGGAGAGAGCCCCGACATGGAGGTCCGTCAGCTGGTCGGGAAGGGCCAGGGCGTTGGCGACGGCGGAGCTCTGCGGCGTGCCGCCCAGGACGACATGGAGCTGCGCCAGTGCGATGGTGACCCCGATGCCGGCCAGCATGCCGTGCACGATGGCGGGGCTGACAGCCAGGGCGGACCGGGCCACGCGGGCGCAGCCCAGACCGAACTGGGCCAGCCCGGCCACGACCGTGAGGGCACAGGTGGTCCGCCACCCGTACTGCTGGATCAGATCCGCGGTGACCACGGTGAGCCCCGCGGCCGGGCCGCTGACCTGGAGCGGTGCACCGCCGAGCAGCCCGACGACGATCCCGCCGACGGCGGCCGCGACGAGCCCGGCCTGGAGCGGGGCTCCGGTGGCCAGGGCGATGCCCAGGGACAGCGGCAGGGCGATGAGGAAGACGGTGGCGGATGCGGAGAGGTCGGCGGCGTGCAGCCGGAAGCGTTTGCCCGGGCCGTGGCGGCCCTCCGTGGGCGGGCACGGTTCTCGAGTGCTGTGGGTGCCGGACTCTTCCGGCGCTGTGCGGTGCGTGCGCAAGGGGCGGTCGCCCATGGACAGTCGCAAGGTCATCGTCCCGTCTCCTCCGGGGCTGCGCGGTCGCGGTCTCGCGGCCGTGGGTCACGGCGTACAGCGGCGGGATGGCGGAGCGCCGGGTCCGGGCGTGGCGCTGCCCGACACGACGTTCCTCAACTCTCGGTAAATGAATCGCAATCCAGAGTAAAGAACGAGCGGTTGCTATCTCCATAAATGCGCTGGTCTTTGCGCCTATTGAGTGAATTTGTATGACAGTCAGCTTGTCGTACAAATCCTCCGGCCCGGTCATGCGACGTTGGCGGTGCTGTGTCGGACTGGACAAGCCTCAGGAAAGAGGTGGCTGATGGCAGCCGCATGGAGAGTCGTTCTCGGTGTTGTCACTCCGGCGATGGCCCTCGCGGTCGCCGGTTGTTCGAGCGGTGTGGCGCCGAAGCCGGGAGCCGGTGAGGCGCAGGAACGTTCCGCCGCCCCGAAGGGGGCGGCTGCCGAGAAGGTCAGAATCATCGGTGACGGGTCGACAGCCGACACCGGACGTCAGCCCGACCAGCCCGCCGCCCGCCGGATGCGGCCCGGTGAGGAGCCTCCGCAGTTCGTCGTCTTCTCCTGGGACGGCGCGGGGGAGGACAGCCAGAAGCTCTTCTCCCACTTCCGCGAGGTCGGCAAGAAGTACGACGCGAGAATGACGTTCTTTCTGAGCGGCGTGTACATGCTGCCGGAGGAGAAGCGGAAGATCTACGCCCCGCCCGGGCACTCCGCCGGCGCCTCGGACATCGGCTTCAACAGCCTGAAGGGAATCAGGGACACCCTGGCTCAGATCCGCCAGGCCTGGAAGGAGGGCCACGAGATCGGTACCCACTTCAACGGGCACTTCTGCGGAGCCAACGGTGTGGGGACCTGGTCCACGGAGGAGTGGAAGAACGAACTCGAGCAAGCCGAGTCCTTCGTCAAGAAGTGGCGGACCCACACCGGCCTGAAGAACGAGAAACCACTGCCCTTCGACTACAGCAAGGAACTCGTCGGCGGCCGCGCGCCCTGCCTGGAGGGCCAGCGGAATCTGATCCCCGCGGCGAAGGCCATGGGGTTCCGCTACGACGCGAGCTCCTCCGGCGGTCGTCAGGTCTGGCCGGGCCGAATCGACGGGATCTGGGACTTCCCCCTCCAGGAGGTGCCCATGCCCGGCCGGGCGTTCGAAACCCTCTCGATGGACTACAACTTCCTGGCGAACCAGTCGGGGACGGTGCACGGGGATCCCGCACGGCACGGTGCCTGGGGGGAGCAGATGCGCGAGGGGCTGCTCTCCGCCTTCTCCCGGGCGTACCGCGGCAACCGTGCCCCGCTGTTCATCGGCAACCACTTCGAATCCTGGAACGGCGGCACGTACATGCGGGCCGTCGAGGACGCCATCAAGGCGGTCTGCCCTCGGGAGGGCGTCCGCTGTGTGACGTTCAAGCAGCTCGCGGACTGGCTCGACGCCCAGGACCCGAAGGTGCTGGACCGGCTCCGCACCCTGGACGTCGGAAAGAAGCCGAAGGGCGGCTGGGACACCTTCCTCGACCGGCGCACTCCCGTCCCCCGGAAAACCCCGCCCAGGAAGACCGCTCCGCGGAAGACGGCCCCCGGGAAGGCGGCATCCGGAAAGGCGGCCGCCGCTGAGCGCCGGGGAGCGGGGATTCTGGCCCAGGGGTAGCGCCCGGGGCGGCGGCCGGCCCGGAGCGTGCCGAGGATCAGACGGGCTCCGTGACCGTAAGGCTCTCGTCCAGCGCGAAGGAGGGGTCGACCTGGGCCGCCAGGTCGGCCCCGGTTCTGGCGTTCCCCCAGCTCTGTGCGTTCTTGAGGTGGAAGTGCACCATCTGCCGGGTGTAGCGGTCCCAGTCGCGCCGCTCATAGGCGGCGTCGGCAGTTCCGTGCAGCGTCTCCAGCGCCTGCCGGGTGGTGGGTTCGAGCGCGTCGAAGCGTGGGGGGCGGCCCTTCTCCATCGCCCGCACCCAGTCCGAGTGACCGACCGTCACGAGCAGGTCGTCGCCCGCCTCCGCCCGGAGGAAGTCGACGTCGTCCGGTCCCTGCACCTTGTTGCCGACCACGCGCAGCGCCACCCCGAAGTCCCGCGCGTACTCCTTGTACTGACGGTAGACGGCGATGCCCTTACGGGTCGGCTCGGCCACCAGGAAGGTCATGTCGAAACGGGTGAACATGCCGGACGCGAAGGAGTCGGAGCCCGCCGTCATGTCGACGACGACGTACTCGTCCCGGCCGTCGACGAGGTGGTTGAGGCAGAGCTCGACCGCGCCGACCTTCGAGTGGTAGCAGGCGACCCCGAGATCCGACTCGGTGAAGGCCCCGGTCACCATCAGCCGGACGTCGGAGCCGTCCCCGAGCCGCACGGGCCGGGCGCAGGCGGCGTAGACCGGGTTCTCCTCGCGGACCCGCAGCAGACGGGAGCCGTGGCCCGGCGGCGTGGTCTTGATCATGGTCTCGGCCGTGGCGATCCGCGGATTGGAGCCGCGCAGGTAGTCCTTGATCAAAGGGAGTTCCGCGCCGAGGGCGGGCAGCTCGGCGGCCTCCCGCTCGTCGATGCCGAGGGCCGGGGCGAGGTGCTGGTTGATGTCGGCGTCCACCGCGATCACCGGGAGGCGCTCGGCGGCGAGATGACGGATGAACAGGGAGGACAGGGTGGTCTTGCCGCTGCCGCCCTTCCCAACGAAAGCGATCTTCATGTTCACCAAGGGTAGGTCAGATGTCGCTCAGGGTGAACGAAGGTGGTGAGGAAGACCACTCCTTCGAGGGGGGTGGTCGGTGAGTGCGTAGGGTCGGGCGCATGGGTACCAAAGCCGATCCGCTGGCCGCTCTCAGTGCGCTCCCGGGCGTGGCCGACTCCGTGGACTCCGTACGCAAGGCCGTGGACCGGGTCTACGGCCACCGGGTGATGCGACGCCGCAGCAATGAGATCACCTCGGAGGCCGCACTGCGCGGAGCGCGCGGTTCCGCGGCGCTGGCCGGTGCCGACTGGGCGCTGGAGGAGGTGCGGCGGCGCAGCGACTTCGGCGGCGAGGGCGAGCCCCGGACCGTGGGTGCGGCACTCCGGCTGACCGCGGAGGCGGGGCAGTTGCTCAGTGTCTGGCGGCAGTCGCCGCTGCGGACGCTCGCGCGGCTGCATCTGGTGGCGGCCGGGGGTTCCGCGCCGGAGGGCACGGTGGGCCGTCCGCGGCTCGAGGGTGAACCGGTGACCGAGCCGCTGGTCGAACTGCCGCTCCCGGATGCCGACGAGGTCGCCGGACGGCTCGACGGGCTCGCGGAGCTCCTGCTGGCGGGAACGGAGGCGCCGGCGCTGGTGACGGCCGCGGTGGTGCACGGCGAGCTGGTGGCGCTGCGGCCCTTCGGGTGGGGCAACGGGCTGGTGGCGCGGGCGGCGGAGCGGATCGTGCTGATCGGCAGTGGACTCGATCCGAAGTCGATCTGCCCGGCGGAAGTGGGACACGCCGAGCTGGGGCGGGCCGCGTACGTCGCGGCCCTGGACGGTTACGTCTCCGGTACCCCGGAGGGCATGGCGGCCTGGATCACGCACTGCGGGCGGGCCGTGGAGCTGGGTGTCAGGGAGAGTACGGCCGTGTGCGAGGCGCTGCAGCGCGGCGCGGCCTGAGTCGACGGCCTGGCCGGGTGCGGCCGGCAACGAGTTGCGGCGGTACCCGCTCGGGGTACCGCCGCTGGCATGTCGGCCCGGTTACCAGTGCGTGCTCGTTTTGCGCTCATCAGGTCGGGTTCTTTGCCCGTCACCTGGTGCAGCTGGCCCGTAATCGACGGGTCGGCGTCGCGTGGGTGCCCGACTTTCATGCTCCGGTCCGTGGGGCCTTGATGCGTTGAGGAAGATCCTCCCGGATATCCCTGGTCTCGCGGGCCGTTGACTCCTTTCTACTCCTGGGTGCCCGGAAGCGGAACCCCTGGCTGCATATCTTTACTATCGGCCTCAAATGCGGGCATAAGCCGCGCGGCGTCGACCGGCATACCAGACCAGGCCGGCGGTCGCGGCTGCCGCGCCCACCGCGGCGATGGCCGCGAGGACGGGCCGGGGCGGCAGGGAGAGCGACGGGAGCCGCTCCCTCAGCTGCACCGGACGGCTGAACGAGAGCACGGTCCAGCCCCGGGCCGCCGCCTCCCGGCGCAGCCCGCGGTCGGGGTTGACCGCGTGCGGGTGGCCGACCGCCTCCAGCATCGGGATGTCGGTGACGGAGTCGCTGTACGCGTAGCAGCGGTCGAGGTCGTAGCCCTCGCTCTCGGCCAGCTCGGCGACGGCCTCGGCCTTGGTCGGCCCGTAGGCGTAGTACTCGATCTTGCCGGTGAAGCGGCCGTTTTCGACGACCATGCGGGTGGCCACGACGCGGTCGGCGCCGAGCAGCTCGCCGATCGGTTCGACGACCTCGGCGCCCGACGTGCTGACGATCACCACGTCCCGTCCGGCGGTGTGGTGCTCCTCGATCAGTGAGGCGGCCTCGTCGTAGATGATCGGGCCGATGAGGCCGTGCAGCGCCTCCGCGACGATCTCCCGCACCTGCTGTACGTCCCAGCCTTTGCAGAGGGCGGAAAGGTACTCGCGCATCCGCTCGGTCTGGTCGTGGTCGGCCCCTCCGACGAGGTACACGAACTGCGAGTAGGCGGTGCGCAGTACGGCCCTGCGGTTGATCAGGCCACCCTGGTAGAAGGACTTGCTGAAGGCCAGCGTGCTCGACTTCGCAATCACCGTCTTGTCGAGATCGAAGAAGGCGGCGGTGCGCGGCAAGAGGTGATTTTCCACGAGGCAGAGCATAGGGGCCCGCCATTCGGCGTAAGCTGTGGCGCGTGGGTTTGCCTGAGAAGGCTCTCGGGTACACCATGGAAGTCACGGATCGTTCGCGACCGTGCTAACCCGGTCCGACTCCTCCCCCCCCGAGTCGGCCGTGGGGACGACCCCCGCTCTCCCCCCCGGCGGGGGTCGTCGCATGTCCGGACGCGTTTTCGCATTTCCTTTCCGGATCTTCTCCCTCCGCTCTCTCTCGCCGAGCACTGCTCTTCGACTGTCATGACGCGTAACGCATCGTAATCGTTGCGATGCGGAGGGGAAGTCACCGGTATAGGTGACGGGGATATTCACAACCCGCAAGTAGTCCACAGTTTCCGACCAAGATCCACATGATTTCCCGGATCGCCGCACGGTGATTACCCGCGAAGTTCGCGGATGTGAGAGTGCGATGCGAGAGGGGGCGGAGACCGTGGCCGGATCCATTGGTTCACAGGAGCCGCAGACCGCCGGCGGACAACCGCGGCGACCGCTGATCGTCACGGAGGACGAAGCGCTGCTGGACGACCTGTTGCGCCTGTGTGCCGCGGCGGGTGCGGAGGCGGAGGTCTCCCATGGAGTGCCCGCACAGCGGGGGAGTTGGGAGACGGCTCCTCTGGTCCTGGTCGGCGACGACGCCGCGCACCGGCTGCGGGGTCCGTCGCGCAGACCGGGAGTGCTGGTCGTCGGGCGGTGCCTCGATGATCAGGCCGTCTGGCGCCGCGCCGTGGAGATCGGCGCGGATCAGGTGCTGGCCCTGCCGGATGCCGAGGCCTGGCTGGTGGAGCGGATCGCCGACGCCGCGGAGAGCGTCGGGCGCGCGCTGACCGTCGGGGTGATCGGTGGCCGCGGCGGCGCGGGGGCGAGCACCCTGGCCTGCGCTCTCGCCGTGACCGCCGCTCGCGCCGGGCGGCGCACGATGCTGATCGACGCCGATTCGCTCGGCGGCGGGCTGGACGTGCTGCTCGGCGGCGAGCGGACGGAGGGGCCGAGATGGCCGGCCTTCGCCCAGTCGCGGGGCCGGCTTGGCGGCAGCGCGCTGGAGGAAGCCCTGCCCGAGCTGCGTGGAGTGCGGCTCCTGAGCTGGGATCGCGGCGATGCGGTGACCTTGCGGCCCGAGGCGATGAGTTCGGTGCTGGCCGCGGCGCGCAGGGGCGGCGGGGTGGTCGTCGTCGATCTGCCGCGGCGCGTGGGGGACGCGGAGGCGGAGGCGCTGGCCCAGCTGGATCTGGGCCTGCTCGTGGTGCCCGCGGAGCTGCGGGCGGTGGCCGCCGCGCACCGGGTGGCGGCCACGGTGGGCACGGTGCTGGAGGATCTGCGCGCCGTGGTGCGGGGGCCGTGCGGCCCGGGCCTCCACAGCGAGGAGATCGCCCGGCTGTTGGGGATTCCGCTGGCCGGGGAGCTCGCCTCGGAAACCGGGCTGTCGTCCGGCGGAGGTGTGCCGCCCGGCAGCAGTGTGCGCGGGCCGCTCGCGCGGTTCTCCGCGGACTTCTGGGCGCGGGCTCTCCCATCCGGAGGCGGGGCCGCACCGGCCGGGTGCTCGGGAGGTGGCGTCGGATGACGGCGACGAGCCGGGTCACGGATGTGGCGGTGCCGCTGGTGGACGCGGTGCGGCTGAGGCTGGCGGAGAGCGGGGCCGAGCCCACTCCGGCAGCGGTGGCGGCAGCGCTACGCGCGGAGGGGCGGCTGCTGGGGGACACCGAAGTGCTGCGCGTGGTGACGCGCCTGCGGTCCGAACTCGTGGGCAGCGGGCCACTGGAGCCACTGCTCGCGGAGCCGGAAGTGACCGACGTCCTGGTCACCTCCCCGTCCGCGGTCTGGGTGGACCGCGGGCGGGGGCTGGAGCGGTCCGATGTGTCCTTCCCCGACGCGGCGGCGGTCCGCCGGCTCGCCCAGCGGCTTGCCGCGGTGGCCGGGCGGCGGCTGGACGACGCACGGCCGTGGGTGGACGCCCGGCTGCCGGACGGCACTCGGCTGCACGCGGTGCTGCCACCGGTGGCTGTCGGCTCGACCTGCCTCTCGCTGCGGGTCGTACGGCCCAGGGCGTTCGGGCTGGCCGAACTCGTGGACGCGGGGACCCTGCCGACCGGCGGGGAGCGCCTGCTGCGGCAGATGCTGGAGTCCCGGCTGTCGTTCCTGATCAGCGGAGGGACCGGATCGGGCAAGACGACACTGCTCAGCACACTGCTGGGGCTGGTCGGTCCGGACGAACGGATCGTCCTGGCCGAGGATTCGGCGGAGTTGCGGCCCGACCACCCCCATGTGGTGCGCCTCGAGGCGCGGCCCGCGAACCAGGAGGGGACCGGTCGTGTCACGCTGCGCGATCTGGTGCGTCAGGCGCTGCGCATGCGGCCGGACCGGCTCGTGGTGGGCGAGGTCCGGGGCGCGGAGGTCACTGACCTTCTCGCCGCCCTGAACACCGGTCACGAAGGCGGCTGCGGAACGGTGCATGCCAACGCCGCGGCGGATGTGCCCGCCCGGCTGGAGGCGCTCGGTTCGGCGGCCGGACTCGACCGGGCGGCGCTGCACAGCCAGTTGGCGGCCGCTCTGTCGGTCGTGGTGCACCTGGTCCGGGATCGCACCGGACGCCGGCGCCTCGCCGAGGTGCATGTGCTCGAGCGGGACGGGGCCGGGCTGGTCAGGACGGTGCCGGCCGCTGTCTGGGGCGCCCAGGGCTTCGCGCGCGAGCGGGGCTGGGAGCGGCTCGGCCGGTTGTGCGCCCGTGGCGGTGATGCCTGGTGACCGGCGGCCTGACCGAGGGAACGGTCACCGGCGCGAACGCCGCCCCGGCGTATGCCGCGGTGCTCTGTGCGGGCCTGGCCGCGCTGCTCCTGGGCGGACGGGACACGGAGCTGCGGAGAGCCCGGCTGCTGTTCGCCGACGGCGCTGGGACGACCTCCGGCCGCGTCCGGCTCCCCGGGCCCTGGGCACGCTGGGCGATGGAGGCCCGCAGGCGCTGGAGGGCCCTGCCGGGCGGGCAGCCCGGGCCGGAGCTGTGGTGCCTGCCCATCGGGTGCCTGGTGGCGCTGCTCGGCGCCTCGGTGCTGCCGCTGCCGGCCGCTGTCGTCGCCGTGCCCGTGGTCCGCCGATGGCTGCGGAGCCGGGAGCGCGGGCGGGCCCGTGACTCCATGGCGGCGCGGGTGATCGAGCTGTGCGCCGGAGTGGCGGCCGAGTTGCGTGCCGGGCGTCAGCCCGACGAGGCGTTACGGCTCGCTGCCTCCGGGACTCTCGGGGCGGCAGAGGGCACGGTGACGGCCGCCGCGCGCTTCGGTGGTGACGTGCCGACGGCGCTGCGGAAGGCCGCCCGACAGCCGGGGGCCGAGGGGCTGCTGGGCGTCGCCGCGTGCTGGCAGGTGGCAGCCGACAGCGGAGCGGGGCTGGCCGCCGGGCTGGAGAGGGTGGCCGACGCCCTGCGCGCCGAACGGGCGCAGGGCGAGGAACTGGAGGCCCAGCTCGCCGGCACGCGAGCGACGGCGGTGATGCTGGCTCTCCTGCCGCTCGTCGGGCTGTTGATGGGTTCGGCGCTCGGAGCCGAACCGCTGCGCGTGCTGCTGCACACTCCCGCCGGTTGGGTCTGCCTGCTGGTCGGCGGAGTGCTGGAGTACGCGGGGCTCGTCTGGACGGCCCGCGTCGTACGGGCCGCGTCGGGCCGCCGCGGTGCGGGGGCCGGATGACCGGCGAGGGGGCCGTGGCCCTGGCGGGAACGGCCGCAGCCGGCGCCGTGGCCGTCCGGATCTCGGTGGCGGCGGTCCGCCGTCGGCGGGAGCGTGCGGTGCGCGGACGGCTCGGGCGAGTGCTCGGCAAGGGCGCCGTGGCGCCGCGTCGGCGGGACCGTCTGCGGGGGTGGTTCGCCGCGTCGACGGGACGTCCCGGTCGCGCTCTGCGGGAGCGGTGGCCTGCCCCGGCCGTCGGACTGGCCGGCTTCGTCCTGGTGGGCGGAGTGCCGGGCTGCCTGGTCGGGACCGCGGCGGCGTACGGCGTGCACCGATGGCGGCGGAGCCGCTCGGTGCGGACCGTGGCGACGGAGAGCGCCGAGGCCGTGTCCCGTCAACTTCCCCTGGCCGCAGACCTGCTGGCGGCGTGTCTGGCTGCCGGAGCCGGGCCGTGCGAGGCGGCGGACGCCGTCGGGAAGTCCCTCGGCGGACCGGTCGGTGACCGGTTGGCGCGGACCGCTGCCGAGCTGAGGCTCGGCGCCGAACCCGCCACGGCCTGGAGCCGACTCGGTGCGCTCGCCGGTGCGCGCGGACTGGCGCGCTGCCTGGAGCGAGCCCAGGCGACAGGAAGCCCAGCAGTGCAACCGGTGACGCGGGTCGCGGCGGAGTGCCGGGCCGAACAGGCACGGGCCGCGACGGCCGGGGCGCGGCGAGCCGGTGTGCTGGCCACCGCGCCGCTGGGGCTCTGCTTTCTCCCCGCCTTTCTGACGGTCGGTGTGGCCCCGGTGCTCATCGGCCTGGCAACCGGCTTGCTGAACGGCCACTGACGGGTGGCGAGGAAAGGGCTCGGCGTGCGACGGCGCCACGGACAGAGCGGCGACGGCGCGGCGACGAGGCGGCGACGAGGCGGCGACGACGGAAAACGGAACCGGACATGGAACCGGACATGGAACCGGAAGAGGAACCGACGATGGGGGCAGAGATGTTCAAGAGGCTCGGTGCGCGGTGGCGGAGGCTGCGGTGCGCGCGACGGGACCAGGGGATGACCACGGCCGAGTACGCGGTCGGGACGGTCGCGGCATGCGGATTCGCTGCCGTCCTCTACAAGGTGGTGACCAGCGGGGCGGTCTCCGGGGCACTCCAATCGATCATCGGAAAGGCGCTCGATGCGCCGTTCTGACCGGGGGTTCGTGACGGCCGAGGCGGCGGTGGTGCTGCCCGCGCTGGTGCTGTTCGCCGTGGCGCTGCTGTGGGGGCTGATGGCCGCCGCGGCTCAGATCCGGTGTGTGGACGCGGCGCGGGCGGGAGCTCGCGCCGCCGCCCGGTCGGAACCGCCGGAGGCCGCACTGGCCGCCGCCCGAGCGGCCGCTCCACGGGGAGCGGAGGTGGTTCTGGAGCGTGAGGGGGATCAGGTGCGTGTGCGGGTCGTGGCGCCCACGGCGGGGCCTCGCGCCCTGTCCCTCAGCCTCCGGGCGGAGGCCGTGGCGCTGTCGGAGGACCGGAGGACGGGTTCCGGGGCCGGGGCGGGAGCCGGCGGAGCGGGACCCGGCGCCACGCGATCAGAGCATGCGGACCCGGTGCCGAACCTCGCCCCGGCCGCGAATCCGGACCCGGCTCCGAAGACGCATCCGTCCTGCCCGGGCCCGGGTGGGGACACGCACCCGTACCCGCACCCGCGCCTGGGTCCGCACCCGTCCCCGGGCTCGGGCCCATCCCTGGGTCCGCACCCGTCCCCGACCCCGTCCCCGTTCCCGACTCCGGGCCCGAGCCACCGGCCCGCCGGGGTGGGATCTGTATGAGGACGTGGCCGCGGGACCGGATGCGGGAGCGACGCCATGACGGCGGGAGCCTGCGGCCGGTCCGGGGGAAAGGTCCGGTGACCGCGACCGGTCAGAGGTTGGCGGCTGCGACCGGCCGCGGGTCGGCGGCCGGGACCGCCGAGTCCGCCGGGACCGCCGAGTCCGCCGGGACCGCCGAGTCCGCCGGGACCGCCGGGACCACCGAGACCACCGAGACCACCGAGACCACCGAGACCACCGAGACCACCGGGACCAGCGTGATCGACCGTGGATCGGCCACGGTGTGGACGGTGGTGTTCACCGCGGCGCTCTGTGCGGTGTTCACCGCGGTGCTGGGCATGGGGGCGGCGGTGACCGTACGCCACCGGGCGGGCGGAGCAGCGGACCTGGCCGCGCTCGCGGCCGCTGATCATGCTCTGGAAGGCCGGGAGCCGGCCTGTGCCATCGCGCGGCGGATCGCGGTGGCGCAGGGCGCACGGGTGGTCCGGTGCGCCGTGGCCGGAGAGGTCGCCGACCTCACTGCGGAGGTGCGGGCCGGGCCGTTCAGCTCGCGGATCCGGTCGCGGGCGGGCCCCTCGAGCGGGCGAACCGTGCCTGTCCTCCCCGCTCCACCGCACGCCCGGCGAGCCGGGTGGACCGGAGCTACGTCTGTTCGCCGGAGTCTCCGGGATGTTCGGAGCTCACCGGCCGACCGGAGTGCCCCGGCTGTGGCCCCGTCGGTGGCCGGGCCGGTGGCTCCGTCGGTGGCCCTGCCGGCCCACCGGCTGCGTCCGTCGGGGCCGGGGCCGCCCCCGTGGCCCCGGCCGGCTGCGCATCTTCCGGCGCCGCGGAGAGGAGTGTGGTGAGCAGTCGTACGGCGGCTCGCTTGTGGAGCGGGTCGTTGCCGTTCCCGCACTTCGGGGACTGGATGCAGGACGGGCACCCGGCCTCGCACTCACAGGAGGCGATGGCCTCGCGCGTGGCCCGTAGCCAGCGCTCCGCGGTGTGGAAGGCGCGTTCCGCGAACCCCGCCCCGCCCGGGTGGCCGTCGTACACGAAGACCGTGGGCAGCAGGGTGTCCGGGTGCAGCGGCACCGAGACCCCGCCGATGTCCCAGCGGTCGCAGGTGGCGAAGAGCGGCAGGATGCCGATGGAGGCGTGCTCGGCGGCGTGGAGGGCCCCCGCCAGCTGCTCCGGGGCGATCCGGGCGGCGTCGAGCTGGTCCTCGGTGACCGTCCACCAGACCGCTCGGGTGCGCAGGGTCCGGGGCGGCAGATCCAGCTTGGTCTCGCCCAGCACCTCGCCCGTGACGAGTTTCCGGCGCAGGAAGGAGACGACCTGATTGGTGACCTCGACCGAACCGAAGCACAGCCGGGAATCGCCCCAGGGGATCTCGGTCGTGGTGTCCAGAACGGAGATGGCGGTGGTGTCGCGGGCGGTGGTGGAGTACGGCGGGTCGGACGCCTCGACGAGGGCGACGGAGTCGTGGAGATCGAGGTGCTTCACCACGTAGGTGCGCCCCTGGTGGAGGTGGACCGCGCCGTCGTGGACCGTGGTGTGGGCGGCGCCGGCGTCCACGGTGCCGAGGAGGCGCCCGGTCGCCTCCTCCACCACGTGGACGGGTTCGCCGCCCTCGCCGCGGATGTCGGCCAGGTCGGCCGCCCGTTCGCGACGCGGCCAGTGCCAGGCGGTCGCCCGGCGCCGCAGCAGCTTGCGCTGTTCCAGCTGCGGTATGAGATCCGGCGCGGCCGGACCGAAGAGCTCCAGGTCGGCCTCGGTGAGCGGGAGCTCGGCAGCCGCCGCACACAGGTGGGGAGCGAGCACATACGGATTGTCCGGGTCGAGCACCGTGGACTCGACCGGCCGCTGGAAGAGGGCCTCGGGATGGTGCACCAGATAGGTGTCCAGCGGGTCGTCGCGGGCGACGAGGACCGCGAGCGCCCCCTGACCGGCCCGGCCCGCCCGCCCGGCCTGCTGCCACAGGGACGCGCGGGTGCCGGGGTAACCGGCGACGAGCACCGCATCGAGCCCCGCGACGTCCACGCCCATCTCCAGCGCCGTGGTGGCCGCCAGCCCCAGCAGCTCGCCGGAGTGGAGGGCACGCTCCAGGGCGCGGCGTTCCGCGGGGAGGTAGCCGCCGCGGTAGGCCGCGACCCGGCCGGGCAGGGACCGGTCGACCGCCGCCAGCCGCTCCTGGGCGATCAGGGCGATCAGCTCGGCCCCGCGCCGTGACCGGACGAAGGCGACGGTACGGACTCCCTGGACGGCGAGGTCGGTGAGCAGGTCCGCGGTCTCGGCGGTGGCGGTGCGCCGCACCGGCGCGCCCTGTTCGCCGTGGAGCTCGGTCAGCGGCGGCTCCCACAGGGCGAACACCAGCTCCCCGCGGGGGGAGGCGTCCTCGGTGACCTCGGCCACCGGGAGGCCCGTGAGCCGGGAGGCGGCCCGAGCCGGGTCCGCCGCGGTGGCGGAGGCGAGCAGGAACACGGGCTCGGAGCCGTAGCGGGCACAGACGCGGCGGAGCCGGCGCAGCACCTGTGCGACATGCGAACCGAATACTCCACGGTAGGTGTGGCACTCGTCGATCACGACGAAGCGCAGCGACCTCAGGAACGACGACCAGCGGTGGTGGGCGGGGAGGACGCCGCGGTGCAGCATGTCGGGGTTGGTCAGCACGTAGTTCGCGTACTGACGCACCCATTCGCGCTCCTCGACGGGTGTGTCGCCGTCGTACACCGCCGTGCGCACGGCGGTGCCGAGCGGTGCCGCGAGGTCTGCGACGGCGCGCTTCTGATCGGCGGCGAGCGCCTTCGTCGGGGACAGGTAGAGGGCGGTCGCCCCTCGCCCGTTGGGGGCCTCGGCACCGTCGAGGAGGGCGCTGAGCACCGGAGCCAGATAGGCGAGCGACTTGCCCGACGCGGTGCCGGTGGCGACCACGACGGAATGTCCGCGCAGAGCGTGCTCGACCGTGCGCGCCTGGTGCTCCCACGGACGGTCGATCCCGGCCTTCCGGATGGCGTCGACGACCTCGGCGCGGATCCCCTCCGACCAGTCCGCATGACGGCCCGCACGCGGGGGCAAGTGCTCCGTATGAGTGATGCGCACAGCCCGATCGGCCCCGGCCGCGAGACGGTCCAGGACCGAGCGCGGGGATGTGCGTACGCCCGCGAAACGCGGGAGTTGATTGTTGGCCATCGGCACCGAGTGTGTCACTGGCGTGACGGAGAATGGACTCAAGGCGTCGTGCGCGCCTGCTGGTAAGTGATTGAATGCCATCGCGGCTGCCGATCCATGGGGGGCGACCGCTCGATGCAAGGTGCTGGAGGATCCGTGGACCTGTCCCTGTCGACCCGGACCGTTGGCGACCGCACGGTCGTCGAGGTCGGTGGCGAGATTGATGTATACACCGCGCCCAAGCTGCGCGAGCAGCTGGTCGAGCTTGTCAACGACGGTAATTATCACCTCGTCGTGGACATGGAGGGCGTCGACTTTCTCGACTCCACCGGGCTCGGCGTGCTGGTCGGTGGCCTGAAGCGGGTGCGTGCCCATGAGGGCTCGCTGCGCCTGGTGTGCAACCAGGAGCGCATTCTCAAGATCTTCCGCATTACCGGTCTGACCAAGGTGTTCCCGATTCACACCTCGGTCGACGACGCTGTCGCAGCCACCGACTGACGGCAGCGTCTCCCGCGGAAGCCACTGGGGGGACCGGGCGATCCTGCCCGGGCCCCCTGAGATGTACGCCCGTACGACCGAGGGGATGGCATGGCCACCGTCGAACTACTGTTCAGCGCGTTGCCCGAGCATGTCCGCACCGCCCGTCTGGTGGCGGCAGCGGTCGCGCGCCGAGCCGGGGTCGACGAAGCGGTGCTGGACGAGGTGCGCCTCGCCGTCGGTGAGGCCTGCACCCGGGCCGTGAGTCTGCACCAGAGCAATGCCGTGTCGGCTCCCGTCAAGGTCGTGCTCATCGAGGACGAGAAGAAGTTCTCCATCGAGGTGGGGGACGAGGCACCGCACGCCGTCTCGGGCGCGGTCCCCGGAGCCCGCACGGGCGGGGACGGTGGCGCCGAGGACTCCGCCGCGGAGGAAGAGGACGAGATGGGCCTGGCGGTCATCAGCGGCCTCGTCGACGACGTGGAAGTGTCCACCGGTGAAGCAGGCGGGCTCATCCGGATGAGCTGGCCCGCGACCCCCGCGACCATGCTGCCGTAGCCGTAGCCGTAGCCGTAGCCGTAGCCGTAGCCGTAGCCCGAGCCCGAGCCCGAGGCGGTACACGCGCGGCACGCGCCCGCCGCGGTCCGGTCGGCCCGTGGCCTCGGCCCATGCCCGTCGGCCACCGTGCCCGTGTCCGTGGGCGCTGTGGGCCGTCGGCATCTTCTGCCTGTGCCGTAGATGCGCCTCTCCGGTGCCTGTGCCGTAGATGCGCCCCCGGTGCGCGCCTGCCTGTCCCGGACCACCGCACCTGACCGGCACCCCATCGCACCGCTCACGACGCCCCGTACGTGCCTCACCCCCTGCCCCACCCCGAACCCATCGCGAACCCCGCCCTGTGCTCGGCCCGCCGTGGCGTGGATCCGGTCCCCTCGGCTGTGTCGTCCGGTTCGTCCGGGTGGCGGTCGGTCCCGGGAATGGCCACTTCTGTCGCCGGTCCCTCGAGGCGCGCCGAGCGCGCAGTCCTCGCTCGCCTCCGGTGTCGCTGCTGTCGCTTCTGCCCGTCAACGGCACCCGTCCCCCGGGGGTTCCGTGTGTCACCCGGGTCCAGGGTGTCCGGCTCGGCGGGCCCGCTGAACTGCTCCTTCGGATGCCCGGAGATCCTTTTGTAGATCATTCCGTAGATCATTCAAAGGGCGTCAGTGAATTAGTGGCCGTCCTCCCTCCGGGCGAATTCCCGCAGTGATTCGTTTTGATCTTCGCTGGGTACGGGCGAATTCCGGTCACGGCACCCTGTTTTGATCCAGCTGGGCTCCCTACAATCCGTCCACATCTTGAGCTCAGTACGCCTGAGCGTGGCGGCTGTTCCTGTCGTAACCGACAACAGCTGCGCGCCCATGTGCCAAACGTCAAGGAGGACGAATGGCGGGGCCCTTTACCCCTCTGCAGCTGGACCACCCCTCTTCGCTCGCGGCCGCCGTGCTGACCAGTGACAACCGGGTGCTCGTGGCGGTCATCGCCGCGGTCGCGGTGGCCGCGCTCGTCGTCGCCGTGGTGCTCGTACGACAGGTGCTCGCCGCCGGCGAAGGCACCGACAGCATGAAGAAGATCGCCGCCGCGGTGCAGGAAGGCGCCAATGCCTACCTCGCACGCCAGTTGCGCACCCTCGGCGTATTCGCCGTGGTGGTCTTCTTCCTGCTCCTGCTGCTTCCGGCGGACAACTGGACGCAGCGTGCGGGACGTTCCGCGTTCTTCCTGATCGGTGCCCTCTTCTCGGCGGCGACCGGTTACATCGGAATGTGGCTCGCGGTGCGCAGCAATGTCCGCGTCGCGGCAGCCGCCCGTGAGGCGACCCCCGCCGAGGGCGAGCCGGCCAAGGATCTCACCGCGGTTTCGCACAAGGCGATGAAGATCGCCTTCCGCACGGGTGGCGTCGTCGGCATGTGCACCGTGGGGCTGGGCCTGCTGGGCGCCTCCTGCGTGGTGCTGGTCTACGCGGCCGACGCGCCGAAGGTGCTCGAGGGCTTCGGCCTCGGTGCGGCGCTGATCGCGATGTTCATGCGTGTCGGCGGCGGTATCTTCACCAAGGCCGCGGACGTCGGCGCCGACCTGGTCGGCAAGGTCGAGCAGGGCATCCCGGAGGACGACCCGCGCAACGCCGCGACCATCGCGGACAACGTGGGCGACAACGTCGGCGACTGCGCCGGTATGGCGGCCGACCTCTTCGAGTCGTACGCGGTCACCCTCGTCGCCGCGCTGATCCTCGGCAAGGTCGCGTTCGGGGACTCCGGTCTGGCGTTCCCGCTGCTGGTTCCGGCCATCGGTGTGGTCACCGCGATGATCGGCATCTTCGCGGTGGCGCCCCGGCGTTCGGACCGCAGCGGCATGACCGCCATCAACCGAGGCTTCTTCATCTCCGCGGTGATCTCGCTGGTGCTGGTGGCCACCGCCGTCTACATCTATCTGCCGGCCAGTTACGCGGATCTGAACGGGGTCACCGACTCCGCCATCGCCGGGCACGAGGGCGACCCCCGGGTCCTCGCGCTCGTCGCCGTCGCCATCGGCATCGTGCTCGCCGCGCTGATCCAGCAGCTCACGGGCTACTTCACGGAGACCAGCCGGCGCCCGGTGCGGGACATCGGCAAGACCTCGCTCACCGGGCCGGCGACCGTGGTGCTGTCCGGCATCTCGATCGGTCTGGAGTCCGCGGTCTACTCGGCGGTGCTGATCGCGCTCAGCGTGTACGGCGCGTTCCTGCTGGGCGGAACGTCGATCATGCTGGCGCTGTTCGCGGTCGCGCTGGCCGGCACCGGTCTGCTGACCACCGTCGGCGTGATCGTGGCCATGGACACCTTCGGTCCGGTCTCCGACAACGCGCAGGGCATCGCCGAGATGTCCGGCGACGTCACCGGTTCCGGCGCGCAGGTGCTCACCGACCTCGACGCGGTCGGCAACACCACCAAGGCCATCACCAAGGGCATCGCCATCGCCACGGCCGTCCTCGCCGCGGCCGCGCTGTTCGGCTCCTACCGGGACGCGATCGCCACGGCGGTCGCGGAGGTCAACGCCGAGGCCGGGGAGCTGGGGCTGAGTCTGGACATCTCGCAGCCCAACAACCTGGTCGGGCTGGTCCTCGGCGCCTCCGTCGTCTTCCTGTTCTCGGGGCTGGCGATCAACGCCGTGTCCCGGTCCGCCGGTTCGGTGGTCTACGAGGTGCGGCGGCAGTTCCGTGAGCACCCCGGGATCATGGACTACACCGAGAAGCCGGAGTACGGGCGCGTCGTCGACATCTGCACCAAGGACGCGCTGCGCGAACTCGCCACTCCCGGTCTGCTCGCGGTGCTCGCCCCGATCGCGGTCGGCTTCACGCTCGGTGTCGGGGCGCTCGGCTCGTATCTCGCGGGCGCGATCGGTACCGGCACCCTGATGGCCGTCTTCCTCGCCAACTCGGGCGGTGCCTGGGACAACGCGAAGAAGCTGGTCGAGGACGGGCACCACGGCGGCAAGGGCAGCGAGGCGCACGCCGCGACGGTGATCGGCGACACCGTCGGCGACCCGTTCAAGGACACCGCGGGCCCCGCGATCAACCCGCTGCTGAAGGTGATGAACCTGGTGGCCCTTCTGATCGCTCCGGCCGTTGTCAAGTTCAGCTACGGCGACAACGCCAGCGTGGGGGTGCGCATCACGGTGGCGCTGCTGTCGATCGCGGTCATCGTGGGCGCGGTGTACGTCTCGAAGCGGCGCGGGATCGCCGTGGGTGACGAAGGCAACTCCGAGCGGGTCGCGAAGACCAGCGACCCCGCGGTGGTGTCCTGACTCCGGGCATCCCGATCCGGTCTCCGGGCCGGTCAGTTGGCGGGCGGGCGGCGTGCGTGGAGCGCGCCGCCCGCCCGTTTGCCTGTATCGGGCATCACACTCGGCCGTATGGTGCAAATGGTTACAATGCTGATCCTAATGGATGCCTGACTCGCGGCCCCCTCCCGCGAGGCGTGTATGTTCCGGGGCCGAGAGCCATGGAAGGGACCAATCCGGTGAACAAGAAGCTTGTGGCCGCGCTGTCCGGTGGCGCTGTGCTCGTGCTGGCGCTGTCCGGCTGCAGTGACGACGGCGGCGAGGTCGACGCCTACGCGAAGAAGGTCTGCGACGACGTCCAGCCGCAGCTGAAGAAGATCACGCAGGCAAACCAGGCGATCAAGGATTCCGCGGCGGACGACAAGCCGCAGAACGTCAAGAAGACCGACTCGGCCGCCTTCCAGCAGATCTCCGACGCGTACGCCGCGCTGTCCGACTCCGTGGAGAAGGCGGGCACCCCGCCGGTCGACAACGGCGCGCAGATCCAGAAGGACGCGGTCAAGGAGCTGGACGCGACCTCCAAGGCGTACGCCGAGCTGAAGCAGCAGACGGACAAGCTGAACACCAAGACGCGGGGTACGTTCGCCGACGGGCTGAAGAAGCTCATCGTCGACATCGAGCGGGTCAACGAGGTCGGCAACGCGGCGATCAGGAAGCTCCAGTCGGGCGAGATCGGCACGGCCATGGCCAAGCAGACCAGCTGCCAGCGGACCACCAAGGCTCCGTCGGCCGCCTCCTGACGGCCCCGCCCGGTCCGCCGGGAGCCGTCGGCACGGGACAATGGGCCGGTGAGTACGCACAGCCTCCCCACCCCCGATGCCGACCGCACCTCACGGCTGCGTGAGGCGCTCCGGTCGGCCGACTTCACCGCCGACGGGCTCCTCGGACTGCTCGGCGGCCCCGCCTACGCGGCCCTGGCCCGCAGCGAGACGGTCCCCGCGCTGCGGGCCACCCGCGGCGGGTCCCCGCTGGAGACCCTGACCCGGCTGTTCCTCTTGCAGCAGCCGGTGCCGCAGGCGCAGGCGGAGGCCGCGCTGCCGGCCGAGGACTGCCTCGCCGACGGCTGGCTGGTGCGGCACGGCGACGAGGTGCGGGCCACGGTGGACGTGCGCCCGTACGCCGGATCCGAGGACCGGGACTGGTGGATCGTCTCCGACCTGGGCTGCGCGGTCGGCGGGGCCGGCGGCATCGCCTCGGGCGTGGCCGGGGTGCCCCGCTCGCAGCTCGTCCTGGGCGTCGGCGGCGCGTCCACCACGCTGGCCGGGATCACGGTCCGGGAGCCCGTCGCGCGCGCCCTGGATCTCGGGACCGGCTCGGGCATCCAGGCCCTGCACGCCGCGCACCACGCCGACCTGGTCACCGCCACCGACCTCAACCCCCGGGCCCTGGGCTTCGCCCGGCTCACCCTCGCGCTCTCCGGCGCGCCCGAGGCGGACCTGCGGCAGGGGTCGCTGTTCGAGCCGGTGGCCGGTGAGGAGGGGTACGACCTGATCGTCTCCAACCCGCCGTTCGTGATCTCCCCCCGCTCCGCCGACGGGCCGCGGCTCACCTACCGCGACGGCGGAATGGCGGGCGACGACCTGTGCCGCACCCTGGTCCAGCATGCCGCCGGCCACCTCAACGACGGCGGCCACCTGCAGCTGCTGGCCAACTGGCAGCACACCGAGGGCGAGGACTGGCGGGAGCGGCTGTCCTCCTGGGTGCCCGCGGGCTGCGACGCGTGGATCGTGCAGCGCGAGGTGCAGGACGTGGCGCAGTACGCGGAGCTGTGGCTGCGCGACGCCGGTGACCACCGCACCGATCCGGCCGAGTACGCGGAGCGTTACGACGCGTGGCTGGCGGAGTTCGGGGCGCAGGGAACCGAGGGCATCGGTTTCGGCTGGATCACCCTGCGCAAGTCGGGCTCGGAGCGCCCGTCGGTGGTTGCCGAGGAGTGGCCGCACCCCGTCGAGCAGCCGCTGGGCGTGACCGTACGGGACCACTTCGACCGGCAGGACTTCCTGCACGCGACGGATGACGCCGCCCTGCTCGCCGGCCGTTTCCGGCTGGCCGACGAGGTGGTGCAGGAGCAGGTCGGGCAGCCCGGCGCGGAGGACCCGGAGCACGTGGTGCTCCGGCAGAACCGCGGGATGCGGCGCGCCACCGAGGTCGACACGGTGAGTGCCGGGTTCGCCGGCGTGTGCGACGGCACACTCCCGGCCGGCCGGATCCTCGACGCGATCGCGCAGCTCGTGGGCGAGGACCCGGTGCTGCTGCGGGACCGTACGCCCGGGTCGATCCGGCGTCTGGTGGAGCAGGGCTTTCTGGAGCCGGTCCGGGAGGACTGAGGGGCCTTGCACCGTGCCCGCCCGGGTCGGCCGCTCATGGTGCGAGGACCCCTGAGTCCGGGGTCCTGCTCACCCCGGGTTCGCTGTTCACCCGGTGTTCGCCCGTACGCCGTACGGGCGTGACAGGCTCCGGCGTCACACGTCGCCGAGGGGACAGGCCAGGCCATGGAGAGCGGACCCGCGATCTTCGCCGGGGCGGCGTTCACGCTGTTCGGGGCCGCCCTGCTGATTTGGACCGGCGCCCGGGTCACGCTCCGCGTGCCGGTCGCCCACGGAGTGAGCCCCGTCGCATCGACGGCCCTCGCGGTGATCTTCGGGACGGCCTTCCTCACCGCCGGTATCTGCTGCTTCTGCCTGGCCTGATTGCGCATATCGGGGCCCCGGATCCGGGCGCCCGTTCGTCCGCCGTGCCTACGGTGCTCCTGTTCGGGCATGCCGGTCCGGGCGGCAGACAGGCCGCTTGTCGGGTTACCGTTCGAGTGGCGTTGCGGGCTTTTCCCGTTTGACACGGGGCCGGGAGGTACCGTCACACTCCGCAGCGTCACCGCAAAGCCGAACCCCCTTGGCGTCGACTGGAGAGAAGAGCGAAGTTGTCCCCGACCAGCGAGACCGCACCAGGCGGCCGCCGACTCGTCATCGTCGAGTCGCCTGCCAAGGCGAAGACGATCAAGGGCTATCTCGGCCCTGGCTACACGGTCGAGGCCAGCGTCGGGCACATCCGCGACCTGCCCAACGGTGCCGCAGAAGTCCCCGCGAAGTTCAAGGGCGAGCCCTGGGCCCGTCTCGGCGTGAACGTCGAACATGACTTCGAGCCGGTCTATGTCGTCAACACGGACAAGAAGTCCCAGGTCAGCAAGTTGAAGGAACTGCTGGCCGAGTCGGACGAACTCTTCCTCGCCACCGATGAGGACCGGGAGGGCGAGGCGATCGCCTGGCATCTCCAGGAGGTCCTCAAGCCCAAGGTCCCGGTCCGCCGGATGGTCTTCCACGAGATCACCAAGGAAGCGATCCGCGATGCCGTCGCCAACCCGCGCGAGCTGAACAAGCGGCTCGTCGACGCCCAGGAGACCCGCCGCATCCTCGACCGCCTCTACGGCTACGAGGTCTCGCCGGTCCTGTGGAAGAAGGTCATGCCGCGGCTGTCCGCCGGGCGGGTGCAGTCGGTCGCGACCCGGCTCGTCGTCGAGCGGGAGCACGAGCGCATCGCCTTCCGCTCCGCCGAGTACTGGGACCTGACCGGCACCTTCGCCACCGGACGCGCCGGTGACACCTCCGACCCCGGCACCTTCGGCGCCCGGCTGACCGGCGTCGACGGGCGCCGGGTCGCCCAGGGCCGCGACTTCGGCTCGACCGGCACGCTCAAGGAGAACTCCCAGGTCCTGCACCTGGACGAGGCCCAGGCCCGTGCGCTCGCCGCCGCGCTGGAGGACACCGCCTTCTCCGTGCGGTCGGTGGAGTCCAAGCCGTACCGGCGCTCGCCGTACGCGCCGTTCCGTACGACCACCCTGCAGCAGGAGGCCTCGCGCAAGCTCGGCTTCGGGGCCAAGGCGACGATGCAGGTCGCGCAGAAGCTGTACGAGAACGGCTTCATCACCTATATGCGTACGGACTCGACCACGCTGTCGGATTCGGCCGTGGCCGCGGCCCGGTCGCAGGTGACGCAGCTCTACGGCGCCGGCTACCTGCCGGACAAGCCCCGTATCTACGCGGGCAAGGTCAAGAACGCGCAGGAGGCGCACGAGGCGATCCGTCCCTCGGGTGATCGTTTCCGCACCCCGGCCGAGACCGGGCTGAGCGGCGACCAGTTCCGGCTCTACGAGCTGATCTGGAAGCGGACCGTGGCCTCCCAGATGAAGGACGCCGTCGGGGACTCCGTGACCGTCAAGGTCGGCGGGCGTTCGAGCGACGGCCGGGACGCCGAGTTCTCCGCCTCCGGCAAGATCATCACCTTCCACGGCTTCATGAAGGCCTACGTGGAGGGCGCCGACGACCCGAACGCCGAGCTCGACGACCGCGAGCGCCGGCTGCCGCAGGTCGGCGAGGGCGACGCGCTCACCGCGGAGGAGATCCGCGCCGACGGCCACGCCACCAAGCCCCCGGCCCGCTACACCGAGGCCTCGCTGGTCAAGGAGCTGGAGGAGCGCGAGATCGGCCGCCCGTCGACCTACGCGTCGATCATCGGCACCATCCTCGACCGCGGCTACGTCTTCAAGAAGGGCACGGCTCTCGTGCCCTCGTTCCTCTCCTTCGCCGTGGTCAACCTGCTGGAGAAGCACTTCGGCGCGCTGGTCGACTACGACTTCACCGCGAAGATGGAGGACGACCTCGACCGCATCGCGCGCGGCGAGGCCCAGCCCGTGCCGTGGCTGCGCCGCTTCTACTTCGGCGAGGAGACCGAGGCCGCCGGCTCCGAGGGCGACCACCTCCTCGGACTGAAGAAGCTGGTCACCGACCTCGGGGCGATCGACGCCCGCGAGGTGTCCTCCTTCCCGGTCGGCGAGGGCATCGTGCTGCGCGTCGGCCGCTACGGCCCGTACGTCGAGAAGCCCTCCGAGGTCGAGGGTGAGACCGGGCAGCGCGCGGACGTACCGGACGACATGCCGCCGGACGAGCTCACCGTCGACCTGGCCAAGGAGCTGCTCGCCAAGCCCAGCGGCGAGCGCGAGCTCGGCGAGCACCCGGAGACCGGCCGGCCGATCGTGGCCAAGGACGGCCGCTACGGCCCGTACGTCACCGAGGTGCTGCCCGAGGGCACCCCGAAGAGCGGCAAGAACGCGGTCAAGCCGCGGACGGCCTCCCTCTTCCAGTCGATGTCGCTGGACACCGTCGTGCTGGAGGACGCCGTCCGGCTGCTGTCGCTGCCGCGCGTCGTGGGCACCGACCCCGAGGGCGTGGACGTCACCGCGCAGAACGGCCGCTACGGGCCGTATCTGAAGAAGGGCACCGACTCCCGCTCCCTGGAGAACGAGGAGCAGCTCTTCTCGATCACCATCGAAGAGGCCATGGCGATCTACGCGCAGCCCAAGCAGCGCGGGCGCGCCGCGGCCAAGCCGCCGCTGAAGGAGCTGGGCACCGACCCGGTCAGCGAGCGCCCGGTGGTCGTCAAGGACGGCCGCTTCGGCCCGTACGTCACGGACGGCGAGACCAACGCCACGCTGCGCCGGGACGACGACGTCGAGACGATCACGGCGGAGCGGGGCTTCGAGCTGCTCGCGGAGAAGCGGGCCAAGGGCCCGGCGAAGAAGACCGCGAAGAAGGCGGCCAAGAAGGCGCCCGCGAAGAAGACGGCCACGGCCAAGAAGACGGCGGCGAAGAAGACGACCGCCGCCAAGACCACCACCGCCAAGAAGACCACGGCCAAGAAGACGGCGGCGAAGAAGACCACCACCGCCAAGAAGACGGCCACGGCGAAGACCGCGACGAAGACCGCTGCGAAGAAGGCCGCCACCGCGGAGCAGGCCGAGTAGCGGACGGTCCGGAGCACCACCACCGCCGCCCCGTACTGGAGTGATCACCTCATTCCGGTACGGGGCGGACGTGTGACCGGCTGCTGTGCGGGCACTTGTTCGGGCGGTTCATCAGTGTTTCGGCCGCGCCCGATAGGCTGGCCGGATGACGCGAGCGGAGCAGCCAACGGTCGTGACCCCCACCACATCCGACGCCCTTGCCGCAGATTCACGCGAGCGCGCCGTACGCGCCCTGCTGCGCTACCCGCCGCTGAAGCGGCTGTGGAGCGCACGGTTCGTCGGCGGCACAGGAGACGCACTCGCCCTGCTGGTCCTCGTTCTGCTGTCGCTGCAAGCGGCAGTGGCCGAGGGCGCACTCGGCGGCGGCTATCGCGGCGCCGCCTTCGCGGTCGCCGCGGTGTTCGGCGCCCGCATGCTGGCGACCCTGCTCTTCGGCGCGGTCCTCCTCGGGCCCCTCTCGGCGCTGATCGCACCCGGCGGCACCCGGAGCGGAACGCCGCCGGACACGGGCGGCGGCGGACGGGACGGCGGTCCGCTGGACCGCCGCTGGACCATGATCGGCGCCGACCTGGTGCGGCTGGCGCTGCTCATCGTGGCGCCCCTGTGGATCGACTGGACCCCCGGCAACGCCCTCGTACCGCTCCTCCTCACGGTCTTCGTCGCCGGAGCGGCGGAGCGGTTCTGGACCGTGGCCAAGGAGAGCGCGGCGCCCGCCCTGCTGCCCGCCCCGCCCATAGAGGGCGCCGCCGTGCGCCCGCTGCCCGACCACCGCGACGCACTCCGGCGCCTCTGGCTGCGCACCAGCTTCGTGACGCTGCCCCTCGCCGCCGCCGCGCTGGTCGTCATCGGCCTCGTCGGCGTCCTGCTGGGCGCCGGGATCGAGTGGTTCGACGAGCACCAGGCCGCCCTCGGCTCGTACGTGGCCTCCGGTCTCTTCGCCGCCTCCGTGTCCGTCCTCTACTTCCTGGAACTGCCCGGCGGGCAGACGCC
Source organism: Streptomyces sp. bgisy100 (assembly GCF_057709105.1). Lineage (NCBI taxonomy): Bacteria > Bacillati > Actinomycetota > Actinomycetes > Kitasatosporales > Streptomycetaceae > Streptomyces > Streptomyces sp. bgisy100. Next base: position 57,328 of record NZ_JBYITE010000022.1, on the reverse strand, counting down.
CCGCGCCCGTTCCCCGCTGGAGGGGCTGCGCCGTCCCCGGACCGGCAGCACGGCCGACAAGGGCCGTACCGGCGCGATGCCGCTGCTCGTCCTGGCCTCCGGGGCCGTCGCCGGTGCGATCGCCGCCGCCGTGGCCCTCGCCGCCCTCCAGGCCACCGACCTGGACGCCGGGCCGGTCGGCTTCGCCCTGCTCGTGCTGGCGCTGAGCGGCGGCGCGGTCGCCGGGATCCGGCTCGCGCCGCGGGTGCTGCCCGCGCTCTCCCGGCGGCGGATGTTCGCCCTGGCGACCGCGGTCACCGGGCTGGCGCTGCTCGCCGCGGGGCTGACCCCGGACCTCGCGACCGTCCTGCTGCTCTCCCTGCTCGCCGGGGTGGCGGCCGGTGTCGCGGCCAACACCGGGCACACCCTGCTGGACCAGGAGGCCGAGGAGCACCGCCGGGCGCGTACGGGCGAGCATCTGCGCGCCGTCGCCCGGGTCTTCATGGCTCTCGCGGTGGTCGGCGCCCCGCTGCTCGCCGCGGCGATCGGTCCGCACCGGCTGGCCGGCGGCTCGTTCGTCTTCGCCCACGGCGGCGCCGCGTTCACGCTGATGCTCGTCGGCGCGCTGCTGCTGCCCGTCGCGGCGCTGGTGCTGGGCAAGACCGACGACCGGTCCGGGGTGCCGCTGCGCCGCGACCTGCTGGACGCGCTGCGGGGCGGGGAGCCGGCCCAGGCGCCCGCCGCCACCGGCTTCTTCATCGCCCTCGAAGGCGGCGACGGAGCGGGCAAGTCCACCCAGGTCGAGGCCCTCGCCCAGTGGATCCGGAACAAGGGGCACGAGGTCGTCGTGACCCGTGAGCCCGGGGCGACCGCGATCGGCAAGCGGCTGCGGTCGATCCTGCTCGACGTCTCCAGCGCCGGTCTCTCGCACCGCGCGGAGGCCCTGCTGTACGCGGCCGACCGGGCCGAGCACGTCGACTCCGTCGTCCGTCCCGCCCTGGCCCGCGGCGCCGTGGTGATCTCCGACCGCTACATCGACTCCTCGGTGGCCTACCAGGGCGCGGGGCGCGATCTGTCGCCGACCGAGGTGGCCCGGATCTCCCGGTGGGCGACCGACGGCCTGGTGCCGCATCTGACCGTGCTGCTGGACGTCTCCCCGGAGACCGCGCGGGAGCGCTTCACCGAGGCACCGGACCGGCTGGAGTCCGAGCCGCCGGAGTTCCACACCCGGGTGCGGTCCGGCTTCCTCGCCCTCGCCGCCGCGGACCCGGCCCGCTACCTCGTGGTCGACGCGGGGCAGGAGCCGGAGGCCGTGACCACCGTCGTCCGGCACCGGCTCGACCAGATGCTGCCGCTCTCCGAGGCCGAGATCCAGGCGCAGGAGGAGGCCCGCAGGGCGGCCGAGGAGGAGCGCCGGCGCCGGGAGGCCGAGGAGGCCGCGCGGAAGGCCGAGGAGGAGCGGCTGGAGCGCGAACGCCAGGAGCAGCTCGCCAAGTTGCGTGCCGAGGAGGAGGAGCGCAAGCGCCGCGAGGCCGAGGAGGCCCGGCAGCGGGAGGCGGAGCGCAAGGCCGCCGAGGCGGCGGCCGAAGCGGAACGGCTCCGTCAGGAAGAGGAGCGCCGCCGGCGGGAGGCCGAGGAGGCGCGTCAGCGGGAAGAGGAGCGCCGCGCCGAGGAGGCCCGCCGCGCCGCCGAGGAGGAGCGGCTGCGGCAGGAGGCCGAGGAGCGGGCCCGTGCCGAGGAGCAGGAGCGCCTGCGCCTGCGTGCCGAGGAGGAGGCCCGGCAGCGCGCGGAGGAGAAGGAACGCCTGCGTCTGCGCGCCGAGGAGGAGGCCCGGCAGCGGGCCGAGGCCGAGGAACGGCGCCTGGAGAAGCAGCGCAAGGCCGAGGAGGCGCTGCGGCGCGCCGAGGAGGCCCGGCTGGCGGAGGAGGCCGCCCGGGCCGCCGTGCCCGACAACGAGGCGACGCTGGAGACCCCGATCCCCGGGCCGCCCGTCCAGGACACCGCTCCCGCCGACTCCGCAGCGGACCACGCGCAGACGGTGCCCACGCCGCGGATCGACCTCCGGAAGGACGAGACCGGACCGGCGACGGACCGGATCGACCTCACGAAGGACGAGACCGCCCCCGCGACGGACCGGGTCGACCTCACGAAGGACGAGCCGGAGCCCCGTCGGGGGGACGCGGAGGAGACGACCGTCCTGCCGCAGGTCCGCCCCGAGGGCGGTTCCCGCGACGACGAGACGGCCGTGATCCCGAAGCCGCAGGTACCGGGGGCGGCCGACGAGACGGCGGTGCTGCCGGCGGTGGACCACGGTCGGGACGCCGCGCAGCCGCGGGGCGAGCGGCCTGCCGACCCGGCGGACCGGGTCCCGTCCTGGCTCTTCAAGTCCGAGGAGGCGCAGGAGACGCCGTCCGCGGCGGGGGACGACCGGACGCGGGAGCTGCCGCAGATCGACCCGGCGGCCGAGACCCGGCCGATGCCGCAGGCCCGGTGCCGCTCGGACTGGGCCGAGGAGACCCCGCTCGACGATCTGCCGACCCTCGCGGACGAGCTGCTCGGCCCGCGGGACGACGAGGACGCGGACGGCCGGAACGGCGGCGGACGCGGCCGGGGCGGACGCGGCGGCCGTGGCGGCAGTGGTCGCGGCGGCAGCGGTCGTGGAGGCGGCGGTCGCGGAGGCCGCGGATAGCGGACGGAAACGGCTGGGAGGCGCCCGGGCACGGTCATGGACCGGCCCGGGCGCTGTCGTTCGGCGCTGTCGTTCGGCGCTGTCGTCCGGGGACGGGGAGTCCGGGGGCGGGGTGTTCGTACGGGGCTTGCGGGGGAGTTCGGGGGCGGCGGTGTCCGCGTGCGGTTCGGAGGCGTTCCGTGCACGGCAGCGCTCGGGGGCGGCGGCAATCGCGCACGGCAGCAATCGGGTGGGCCCTTCGGGTGCGGCCGTGCGGGGACCGGCGTCGGATGTCCGTGGCGTGGACGACAATGGGGAGCCGCAGCACGTACGGCGGGATCCGTGGCCGACGGATGCGGCGGGAGCCGCAGCCGGTACGGCACGGGCGGGCTGCGCTGACGGGCCCCCACGGGGCGGTGACACGGACGGCGCGCAGTGACGCGCACGGCGCAGGGACGGCAGGACAGCGATGGCGGTATGGGACGACCTGGTCGGCCAGGCGCGGGTGACCGAGCAGCTCGCCGCGGCCGCGCGGGACGCCGACGCGTTCGTCACCGAGGCCACGGCCGCCGCGGCGGCGGAGGGGAACAGCCCGCACGCGCCGGAGCTCGAGGGCGGGCTCATCGAGGCGGTGGCCGCATCGAAGATGACGCACGCCTGGCTGTTCACCGGCCCGCCCGGCTCCGGGCGGGCCACCGCCGCGCGGGCGTTCGCCGCCGCCCTGCAGTGCGTGAGTCCGGACCGCGCCCTCAGTGGCTCCCCGGGCTGCGGCTTCTGCGACGGCTGTCACACCGCGCTCGTCGGCACGCACGCCGATGTCGAGGTCGTCCGCACCGACCAGCTGTCCATCGGCGTCAAGGAGACCCGGGAGCTGGTGCGCCGCGCTCAGCTCTCGCCCGCCAACGGCCGCTGGCAGGTGATCGTGCTGGAGGACGCGGACCGGCTCACCGAGGGTGCGGGCAATGTGCTGCTCAAGGCGGTCGAGGAGCCCGCGCCCCGCACCGTGTGGCTGCTCTGCGCGCCCTCGATCGAGGACGTCCTGCCCACGATCCGTTCCCGCTGCCGCCATCTCACCCTCACCACGCCCGCGGTGGACGCGGTGGCGGACATGCTGGTCCGGCGCGACGGGATCGAGCCCGCCCTCGCCGCGTCCGCGGCGCGGGCGACCCAGGGGCACATCGGGCGGGCCCGGCGGCTGGCCACGGACGAGCGCGCCCGGGAGCGGCGGGCCGCCGTGCTGAAGCTGCCGCTCCGGATCGATGACACCGGGGGCTGTCTGAAGGCGGCCCAGGAACTCGTCGACGCCGCGGCCGAGGACGCCAAGCAGGTCGCGGAGGAGGTCGACGCCAAGGAGACCGAGGAGCTGCGCGCCGCGCTCGGCGCGGCCGCGGGCACCGGCGGCCGGCTGCCCCGGGGCACCGCCGGGGCGATGAAGGACCTCCAGGACCGGCAGAAGCGGCGGGCGACGCGTACCCAGCGCGACAGCCTCGACCTCGCGCTCACCGATCTCACCGGCTTCTACCGGGATGTGCTGGCCCTGCAGCTCGGTTCCTCCGTGGCGATCGCGAACAGCGAGGTGCAGGACGCCCTGCGGCGCATCGCCGAGAACTCCACGCCCGAAAGCACCCTCCGCCGCATCGAGGCGGTGATCGCCTGCCGGGACGCGCTGGACCGCAACGTCGCGCCGCTGCTGGCCGTCGAGGCGATGACGCTGACCCTGCGCGCCGGGTAGGAGCGGGCAGGTGCCGGGGCCCCGGCGGAGCGCCTGCCGGATCCCGGGCTGCACGGCTGGATCCCACGGTGGGGCACGCCCCGATGCCGTGGGCGGATCGGCGGTGATCGCACGGACGGCGGGGCGGGCGCCTCACCCGTACGAGGACGGTGAGCGGGCAGGGGGCGTGACCGTGCGGATACCCTCCGATCACACGGCGTGAAGAACTGAGGGGATGCCCGTATGGACACCAGTCGTCTGCTCCGCACCTCGGGCACGTTTCTCGCCTTCGTGGGGCTGCTGATCTCGGGCTGTTCGTCGGGGAGCGGCGATGCGGACACCGCGGAGTTCGGGACGTCGTCGGCGGGGCCGGGCAGCGGGCAGCGCCGGACCGGCGGCGCCGGTGTACTGCGCCCCCTCCCCGCCGCGATCCCGGCCGCCCTCGCGCCGTACTACGAGCAGAAGCTGCGCTGGCGCCGCTGCGGGGCCGACGGGTTCGAGTGCGCCACGATGAAGGCCCCGCTGGACTACGACCGGCCCGGCGCGGGAGAGGACCTGGAACTCGCGGTCTCCCGGGTGAAGGCCACCGGCCCCGGACGACGCATCGGCTCACTGCTGGTGAACCCGGGCGGCCCCGGCGGCTCCGCGATCGGCTACCTCCAGAACTGGGCGGGCATCGGCTACCCGTCGCCCGTCCGCGCGCGCTACGACATGGTCGCGGTGGACCCGCGCGGCGTCGCGGGCAGCGAACCCGTCGGGTGTCTCTCGGACAAGGACATGGACTCCTACACCCAGGTCGACCAGACGCCCGACGACCCGGGTGAGGTGAAGCGGCTGGTCAGCGCGTACAAGAAGTTCGCCAAGGGCTGCCGCGACCGGTCCGGCGACGTCCTCGGCCACGTCTCGACCGTCGAGGCCGCGCGCGACATGGACGTGCTCCGCGGGGTGCTGGGCGACAAGAAGCTGAGTTACGTCGGCGCCTCGTACGGGACCTACCTCGGGGCCACCTACGCCGGGCTCTACCCGGGCCGGGCGGGGCGGCTGGTCCTGGACGGCGCGATGGACCCGTCCCTGACCTCCCTGCGGATGAACCGCGACCAGACCGCCGGCTTCGACACCGCCTTCACGGCGTTCGCCGAGGACTGCGTGCGGCGCGACGACTGCCCGCTGGGCACCGGGAGCGAGCGGGACGCGGCCGAGCGGCTGCAGGCCTTCTTCCGGAAGGTCGACGCCGACCCGCTCCCCACCGGCGAGCGGCGTGAGCTGGGCGAATCGCTGGCGACGACGGCCGTGGTCGCGGCGATGTACGACGAGGGCAGCTGGGCGCAGCTGCGCAACGCGCTCCAGGCGGCGATGGACGGTGACGGCGCCGGGCTGCTGGGGCTCGCCGACGCCTACTACGAGCGGGACAGCGAGGGCTCGTACGCCAACCTCATGTTCGCCAACCCGGCCGTCAACTGTCTGGACCTGCCCGCCAGCTTCGGCGGCCCGGACGATGTGCGCCGGGAGCTGCCGTCCTTCCGGAAGGCGTCGTCGGTCTTCGGCACCGGCTTCGCGTGGGCGGCGATGAACTGCACGTACTGGCCGGTCAAGCCGACGGGCGCACCGCAGCGCATCGAGGCGAAGGGCGCGGACCCGATCGTGGTGGTGGGCACCAGCCGCGACCCGGCGACCCCGTACGTCTGGGCACAGGGTCTCGCCGGCCAGCTCTCCTCGGCCTCCCTGCTGACCTACGAGGGGGACGGGCACACGGCGTACGGGCGCGGCAGCGACTGCGTCGACACGGCGATCAACACCTATCTGCTGGAGGGGAAGGCACCGGAGAAGGGGCAGAAGTGCCGGTGAGGGGGGCGGGTCGGTGGTGCCGGTGGGGCCCGGTCGGGGGTGCCGGTGGGGGCCTGTCGGAGGTGGTGGTCGGGGGTGGCGGGCCGCGGTGCGGATGGCCGGGTGCGCCGAACCGGGCGGCGGAGGGCTTGGCGGGACCGACCGGGGGTGCTGCGAGCGGGCGGCAGAGGGGTGACCTGGGGTGCTCAGGGCGGGGCCGGAGCGGCTCGGAGAGCGAGTGGGGCCCGGAACGGGCGGGGAGGCCGGGGTCACGGTAACGGGGTGCGAGGCACCCCCGGTGACTGTGTAGACTTAGCGCCGTTGCTGATGCCAGTCCGTGTCTGCGAGACGAGGCGTACCAGCAGCTCGCCGCCTTAGCTCAGTCGGCCAGAGCGACGCACTCGTAATGCGTAGGTCAGGGGTTCGACTCCCCTAGGCGGCTCCGAGAAGCCCCAGGTCATGTAGCCCGTGACCTGGGGTTTTGTGTTGCTCGGGGCTTGGGTGCGTCCCACGGCAGGGGTGCCGTGGGATGGCTTGCTGAGCGACGCGCGAGTGGGGCGGCTGGCCTGGCGCGACCGTGTCCGCGATGCCGGGAGCCGGATGAAGGTCAGGAAACGGTGCGCTCTGCGACCAGCGGAGTGCCGTTCCTGCGGCGGCCGGATCGACGTGGTCGGGGAGGTCGAGGTTGAGTCGGGTGAGCGCGTGCCTGACGTGAGCGTCGAGATCGGTCGGCGCGACATGCACCTGGTTCGGCGAGTACGCCGAACCGGAAGGGGTGGTGCCGGGAAGTTCGGGTTGTGCCGTGCGGCCGTCAGGGGGCGGCGGCGCGGCACATCGTGTGGGTGAAGTCAGCTGGTGAAGTCCTCGGGGTGGTACTGCGCGTAGGGGAGCTCCGTGCCGGCGGCGTCCACGACGGTGTCCCGGTCGGAGATGCCGAAGAAGGAGTCAGTCGTGCTCGGAGCCAACACGCTGACCCGGTAGCAGCCGCAGGCATTGCGGGTGACGACCGGTGGTCCGGCATCCGCCGGCTGGGTCGCGGCGAAGGTGCGGGCGGTGCTCCGCTGTGCCGGTGTGAGCGATTCCAAGGACATCAGGTCGAGGGGGCCCTTGAGATAGTCGGTGAAACGGCGGCGCCACTGGGCGCGGAGCCGGCACCACGAGCCGTCGGTGAAGACGAGCTGCACGTCCGTCCCGTCCTTGAAGTCACGGGGCTCGACGGCGGCGATCGTGGACCGCGGGGTTTCCCAGAGCAGCTCGTCGTCGATGGTCTTCTGGCCCTTGTGGACCGGGAGGCCGACGATCACCAGGCGGCGGTCGGTGACGATCGCATGGGTGGTGTAGCGCTTGGCGTCCGTGCGCCCCGGGTCCAGCTGCCAGGGCAGGGTGCGCGCGACGGTGCCGGGGGCCGCCCACATGACGGGGAAGTCCTCGACTTCGTCGGCCCGGTCGGTGGGGGTGTCCGAGCCCTGGTCCGACGCACCCGGACCGACGCTGCCGCCCTGTGAGCTGAGGATGCCCATGACCACGACCCCCAGGGCGATGAGCCCGCCCTTGACGACATTCCGTGCAGCCGCGTTCCCGCCGCCACGGACCACGTGGACCGGGCCCTCGGGCCAGCCCGGCAGTTCGGCCTGGATGTCGCGGCGTTCGGTGTCGCGGAACCAGCGCATGCCCCGGACGCGCATGGCGGCGCCGGTGGCGAAGGTGATCGGGGTACGGGCGAGGAGAGTTTCGCCCGGTTCGGGCTCCCAGATGGGCATGTCTGTGATGACTTTCCGAGGTGATGGACGATCCCGGGGCGGTGCGAAGTTGAGCCCCTTGTCCGGCTGCTTCACTCTGTCACCTCCAGGGAACAACCAAGGGGCAAGGGAGTTCCATTGGTCCAGCGGGCCGATAACAGCCGCCTTGTATGGGTTCGCCCAATGATGAGTGACCACCTCGGGGGATCGACCTGGTGCCGTCGGCTGCACCTTGGATAGCGTGGGGCGAGTCCTCCGCTCACCACAAGGGATCCCAGAGTGAATCGCCTCCCGCCGCTCACCGCAGCAGCGCGAGCACGTCTGCGGATCGGTGTTGTCTGCCTGTGGCTTCCGAGGCGGCGGCGACTCGTCTTCCGGCAATATCCGGAGTGCGGGCAGAAGAGGCGAAGGCGCCTGGTTGTCGGCTTCATTGGGAGTATCCGGCGAGAGGTATCCGAAGATCGCCTTCAGCAAGTCGTCGCAGGCGGACTTCTCCTGCAGGACGAACCCCGGACGAACCTTCGGTGTCTGTTCCGTTGCCCGGCGGCAACGACATATCAGCTCAGGTCACATCAAGTTCAAGGGGTGCTCGGAGCGTCAGGGCAGCCTGCGTGAAGGGCCGTTCAGGGTGACAGTTCCGGTCCGGTGGGCTGAGTTGCAACGTGATCCTTTTGACCACGCAAGACGAAGGAATGGGGCATATGGGCGGCCACGACCGGCTGGTTGTCGACTACACACTGCTGGGGTCATCGAAGAGTAACCTCCGAGAGATCAATAAGGCCCTGAAGGACATCGACAGTCACGGCAAAGACATACGTGATATCTGGGGTCACGACAGCATCGCCGACAAGATGGGCGAGTTCGTTACCAACTGGGACAACTACCGACGCGAACTGGTGGACAACGTTGAGGACCTGGGGAACCACGTAGAGGGTGCGCTCAAGAGCTTCGATAAGCGGGACCTCGACTTGAAGAACGCGATTGAGAAGAAAGAGAAAGACGGGGGAAAGTGACCGATGGGAACAGGTAGGGGTAGGCGGCGACCGGTTGACTGGCAGCCGCTGGCGGAGCGGGACCCGGTACCCGGTGATCCGGAGGACATCAGGCACGAGGTCACTAAGATGAAGGACCTCGCCAAGACCCTCCGTGACCAGGCCCGAATCCTGCGCCAGGCCGAGGACGGCGATGCGCTGAAGGGGAAGTACGCCGACAAGATCCGCGAGAAGTCCGGCGAGTTGGAGAAGCGCTTCCGTGAGACGGCGGGCCGTTACGAACGCGTAGTCGGCGATCTCGGCAACTGGGCGAACGATCTGGAGGGTTTCCAGGAGCGGGCGGACCGGATCCTCGAATCCGCAAAGCAGGCCGACGAGGAACACGCTGCCGAGGTGAAGAAGAAGGAATCCGAGGCGAAGAAGGACGGCGACAAGAAGCAGCCGGAAGACTCTGACGCCGACAGTCACCTGGAGTCGTACCGCAAGCGGCTGAACGACGTCATCTCCGATCGCGACGCTCGCGCTCAGCACTATGCCAAGAACATCGGCGATGACATCTCCGACGTGATCAAGGACAGCGGCTGGGAGAACTTCAAGGATTGGGTTCACAAGAACGCGGAGGCGATCAAACTCGCCGTCGAAGTTCTGAGTTGGGCGGCGACGATCCTCGGGGTCGCTGCCATGCTCTTCACACCGATCGGATGGCTGGCGGTTGCGGCGCTTGTTGCCACGGTGGCCGTCGGTGTCGGACACACGCTTTTGGCCCTCTCGGGTGACGGGTCCTGGACAGATGTCGCCATGGACGTCTTCGCGCTTGTCACATTGCGGATCGGTACCGTCGCACTCAAGGGCGCAAAGTCCGCATACGCAACGGCCAAGACCACTTCCAGGGCGCCGCGGTTCGACCAGTACAAGAACGTGCGCAAGATGCTCGACAAGAACATCACGCGGTACGGCTCCGACTCGGCACGTGGCCAGAAAGCGATTCGGGCAAAACAGAGGCTGCGCGAGCTGCAGGCGGGTCGATCACAACCCACGCCGACCCGGATGGAGACAGCGCTGCACGGTGATAAGGAGATCGCCAGCATGGCCAAGGGTTCCAGACTGATGCGGGGAGATTTCGCCGGGAATGCCAGCGTGAAGGAGGCGGCCGACGCAGCTGACAAGGCCGTATCGAAATTCAAGGCGAACTACATTGCTGCCACTGCGGTGGACCTTGGAGATAAAGCCGGAGAAAAGCTCGTCGGGGACCCTTACGGAAATGTCAAGGATGTCCTGACGCTTGAAGTGGGGAGCCGCTGGTGACCAACCCTGAGTGAGGCCCGGTCAGCGGCAACCGAACATGGCGAACTTCGAAGCGAAAACGTTGGAGGTAGAAGATAGTGGCAGGAAGTATGGGGAACGGCTCAGAAGAATCCAGGGCCATGAAACTCCTTGCTGTGTGCACCTTGGTGCCGATCCTCTGTGCTGCCTTCCAGGACCTCGGCAGCAAGTACGGCGGTATGGAGTGGCTCACCGTAGGTTACTTCGCCTGGCCGTTCATGATTGCACCCGTGGCGATTCTGGTCGTGTTCCTCAAGAACCGCGAGCTCATCCGTAGTCCACAGAGGGGTGCCAATTTCTCCCAGACGATCAAGCTTATTTCCTACCTGTTCCTGTTCCTGAACGTTATTGCCGCCATCGGCTACAGCTGGCTGGCCGCGATTTCGGCACTCGTCGCCCTGTCGGTCCCGGTGGCCGACCGACGTCTGAGGAAGCAGGCGTCGTCGTGAGTGCGCCTGATCTTGAGCAGCAGCCACCAGCTGCCGAGGGGGCCGCTCCCCGTGGGTACCAGCTCGTGCTGCCACCCGGCTGGGTTCGCATCCCTCTGCGCAGCGGCACAAAGGAAGCACTTGAGAAAATCCTCTTTTCGCAGATGGGACAAGTCCCGGAGGGGATCCCCCGGGACGATGCGATGCGGTTCCGCTTGGACATGCGCCGTCAGATCGAGAAGCAGGCCCGTGCGGCGAGAAGAAACGGTGGCCTTGACCTCTACCTGCCGGTGCGCCCGCGCGGGGGGACCTTTCTCATGGCCTCGTTCATCGTCGCCGAGATGCCGATCGGCCAGGACCGTGCCGCGCCGCCGGAGGCAGTGCTTGCTCAACTGGCCGACGATGATGGCCCCGACAGATCGGCGACCACGGTCGAACTGGTGGGAGCACCCGCCATCCGCCGTTCCTACCGATCCACTCCCGACGCGGAAGAGCTGCGATCGGCGCCCGCAGCTGTGCAGCAGGCGGCTCTGCCGGCCTACCGGGTCGAGTACGTGATCCCCGTCGCGGAAGACGTCGGGCGCTGGATCAGCATCAACTTCTCCACGCCCGGCGACGGCAACCTCGACAGTGAATTCACGGGTGCGCTCGTCGAGTTGTTCGACGCGATAGTCGGAACCTTCAAGTGGAGTTATGAATGAGCTGGCTCAACGTCAAGCACGCGATGAACCTGGATCCTTGGCTCCGCGTCCCGCTCATGTGGCCGGAACCGGGCCTTGAAGGCGTCGAAGCCGCGCAGACACCGGAGGCGTGGGCACGCACCTTTGCCGAGGTCTGGTGGGAGGATTTCGCAACGGAGAAGCCGGAACCGGGCGAAGTCGACCGGCTGAGCGACATCCTCGTGATGTATGCCAAGAGGGCTCCCTCAGCCTTTCCGGGATTCGAGGTCCTCCTGCACCTCCCGCACCCGAGGGACAACCCGCTTCCGGCGTATGTCAACTTGGTTGAGATCGAGGAGGGCGAAAGCCGGGAAACGGCACTGCGTGCCCTGACCCACGCCGACGCGAGCTACGCTATCGAGCCCCCCATCGTCGAAGAATTCGACTCCCCGCATCTGGGGGCCGGCTTGCGGGTGCTGCGCTACTACCAGGACGAGGACAGCAACGAGGTGCACGTCGGCCTCCGATACGCCTGGCGCTACGAGAAGGGCACGGATGCCGCGGACGTCCTGATCATCCTGGCCGATCCCGACGCCGGGCGGATCCTCCGCGCACTCGACGATGTCGACGAGTTCGCCCGCACCATCCGGATCAGCCCGGATGAGGAAGCGGATACCTGGAAGTCCTCATGATCCTGGTCGAGTCCGGTGCAGATGTCCGGGTACCGATGTTCTTGCATGCGCAGAGGCGATGATTCTTTCCTCACCTCACGTTGATGCGTGGTGAAGGGCGAGGCAGCCCGCATTCGGATCTCTTCGGATCTCTTCGAAACGCGGGGAACGGGCTGTGTACCGCGTGGCCCACGATCACCGGACTGTGGGCTGTGACGATTGCGTGAGTGGCGCCGGGCGCCGTAGCGCTGTCTCGTCGAGCAGTGCCTACACGGCGGGTGTCACCGGGTGGGCGAGGGCCTTCGAGCGCTCAAGACGGTCAGCGTGCGGGTCGGCGCTTTCCCCTCTTGGCGTTCGGTTCGAGACCGCCTCGCACTCCGGTCGGTGGTGGGGTGTTGTCCACCGTCACCCGTGCCGAGTCCGTGACGGGAGCTCCCCGCCGAGGGCCTCGGCGGCGTTGAACCGGAATGTCCGGTTCCCATAACGGACATGGCGACTCATCGGTAACAGGGGGCTTGCGCGGGCCGCCGTGGAGCGTGCAAGGTCTCCTCAGTCACCCGGAACCGCCGCGGGACTCGGGCCTTTCTGCCCCGAGAGGACGCGGCGCTCTCATGTACCGGAAGGTCTCCTCCACCGTGTCTGCATCGTTCGCCATGCCTGCTGCTGTGCGCCTGCCGCGCACGGTTGCCGCGCGGCGTGCGCTGCTGGTGGTCCTCTTTCTCGGGGGACTTCTGGGGCTGGCCTTCCTGTTCGGTGGCAGCGCTCAGGCCGCGGACCTCGACGGTTCCTCCGGGCGGGCCACCGTGCTCGCCCCGGCCGAGCAGGCCGGCGGTCAGGCGAAGAGCCGGATGCAGGACCGCCGGGACCGGATGCAGGACCGCATGGCCGAGGGGGCGGAGAAGTCCGCCGAGCGCCGGAAGGCCGTCGAGGACGCCGTCTCCGACACCGTCGAGCCGGTCGCGCAGCGTACGGAGCGGGCCGCCCGCCCCGTCGCCGAGCCGGTGACGGGCCTGGTCGAGCGCACCGCCGACGCCGCCCGCCTCCCGGCGGGCCTGCCCGGTGGTGACGGGCAGGACGGGTCCGGCGCGCAGCCGGACACCCGTGAGCCGCACCGTCCCGGGCAGGACGCCTCCGAGCAGGCGCACCACGCTCCGGTGAACACCGCCGGTCCGGCCGTCCGTACCGCCGAGGCTTCGCAGCAGTACGCCGCGGACGCCACGGAGCGGGCGGAGTCCGCCGGTGCCGCGCAGCACCACGACCGGCTCCCGGTCGACCTTCCGCAGGCGCCGCTGTCCAGCGGCTCCGCAGCGCAGAACGCCGGCAGCGGCAGCGGTCCCCGTGGCGGGGACGCACACGCCGCCCCGGCGACGGACGCTCCCCGCTTCGGCCTGGTGGCCGGTGCGGTGCAGGCGGCGCACGGTGCGCCGACGCGTGAGCGCTCCCACGACATCCTCGAATTCCCGGGCTAGGGCAGGCCGTTCCACCGCCTCTTTTGGACCTGCCGCGGCGGGGGCGGATCAGGTCTGCCCAACCCCTTTCTCCGAAGCCCTTGAATTCGAAGGAACTCTCTCCTCATGCGTAAGAACTTCCGTCGTTCCATCGTTGTCGCCGCTGCCGCCACCGGCATCTGGGCGCTGGGCAGCGCCGCCGCCTCCGCGGCCGAGCTGCCGGAGGTGCCGAACACCGGCTCCGTGACCGGCACCGTCAAGGAGACCGCGACCGGCGCGACCGGCTCGGTGCAGGACAAGCTGTCGGCCGGTGACGCGGCGGGCACCGCGAAGGACACGGTCGACGGCGTGGCCGGCAAGGCCACCGGCACCCTCGGCGGCGGGCTGCCGTCCACCGACGGCCTCGACGACGTGACCGGCACCGTCTCCGGCGCCAAGGAGACCGCGGAGCGGCAGCTCGGCAAGGCCGACGCCAAGAAGGCCGTGAAGAAGGCCGCCAAGAAGGCCAAGAAGGCCGCGAAGTCCGCCCAGGGCAAGCTGCCCACCGGTGACGTGGCCGGCCGGTTGCCGAACGTCGCCGTGCCCGCGGTTCCGGCCACCGGCCTCCCGGCCGGTCTGCCGAGCGGCCTGCCCGGTGGCATCCCGGCGCACCTGCCGGCCGAGCTGCCCGCCGTCCCGGCCGAGCTGCCCGCCGTCCCGGCCGAGCTGCCGACCGTCCCGGCCGAGCTGCCCGCCGCTCCGGCCGTGCCCGGTGTCCCGGCTGTGCCCGGCGCCGAGGACCTGAGCGCCGTTCCGGCCGCCGCCGGTGTCCGTCCCGAGCAGGCGAGCGACCTGGCCCAGGGCGCCGTCGCCACCGTCCGTCCGACCGTGGACCAGGCCGCTGCCGATGTGCTGCCGCCCGTCGGCCGCCGTCTGGTCGTCAAGGTGCTGCCCGTGGCCCAGGAGGCCGTGGGCGGCGTGGGCGTGCTCGCCGGTGACGCCACCGGTCAGGCCGTTCCGTTCGTGCAGGGTGTCGCCGGTGGCGTGACGCCGCTGGCGCAGGGTGTGGCCGGCGACGCGTCCGGCTTCGCCACCGGTGTCGCGGCCGACGTGACCCCGTTCGCGCAGGGTGTCGCCGGTGACGTGACCCCCTTCGCGCAGGGTGTCGCCGGTGACGTGACCCCGTTCGCCCAGGGTGTGGCCGCTGACGCGCAGCCGTTCGCCCGGAACCTCGCCGGCACCGCCGCCTCCGACGCCCGGGGCGTCGCGGGCCGTGCCGCCACCGGTGCCCAGGGCCTGGCCCCGAAGGCCGCCGTCCCGGCCGACCTGACGAACGCCGCCAACATCCCGGCGCTGCCGACCTTCGGCGCCGTCCCGGCCGTTCCGGCCGCGCCCGCCGTCGCCGGCCTGGCCGGCTGAATTCCCGCAGGGTGACCACCGCACGGCCGGCCCTCGTTGGGGCGAGGGCCCGCCGGCGGTGAACCCCGCGCCCGCGCGACATCGCGGCGGCGCCGTACGGCGGGCGCAGGGGTGGGGCCGGCGGGCCCCGCGCCGGGCAACCGGCATTGATGCAAGAGCTTTTCGGGCGGACTCCGTTGGGGCGGAGGCCGCCCGAACGGCTTTTCCGGGGCCGGGGGCCGGGCCCGGAAATTGTGCGTGGACCGGCGTCCGGAGCGCGGTCGGCCGGGGCGCCGCACCGTATGGGCGGGCACCCGGGCGTCGTACTGGACGAGCCGGCCCCGGGCGCCGTACCGGACGAGCCAGGCCCGGGCGTGCCGAGCGTGCCCGGGGCGCACCGCGTGGGGAACGCGCCCCGCACTCACCCCGTGCCGAAGGCCCGCAGTCCCGCCCACAGCGCGACGGTGGCGAGCGCCAGCCCCGCCGGGACGGTCAGCAGTCCGAGCAGGGTGAAGCGGCGCAGGTCGGACTCGGTGCCGTGGTCGCGCAGGATGCGTCGCCACAGCAGCGTCGCGAGGGACCCCGCGTAGGTGAGATTGGGGCCGATGTTGACCCCGATCAGCACGGCGAGCACCGGCCCCGGCCCGCCCGCCGCGGCGACCGGGAGCAGGGCGAGCACCGCGGGCAGGTTGTTGATCAGATTGGCCAGGAGGGCCGCGACCGCGGCCACGGTCAGCAGCTCGGGGAGGGACGAGCCGTCCGGGAGCACCGCTTCGACGGCGTCGCCCAGGCCGTTGTCGACGACCGCCCGGACCACCACCCCGAGGGCGAGGACGAACAGGCAGAACAGCGGGTCGGCCTCGCCGAGCAGCCGGCGCACGGTGGTCCGCTTCCGCAGCAGCGCGGGCACCGCCAGCACCAGGGCACCGGCCAGCGCCGCCCACGCCGGGTTCACCCCGGCGAACGACGTCACGACGAAGCCCGCCAGCGTGAGCCCCAGCACCGTCAGCGCGAACACCGGCACCTGCGGCCGGTCCGTCTCCCGCGTGGCCGCGGCGGGCACCGCCAGGTCGGTACGGAAGAACGGCCGGAAGACCGCGTACTCGACGGCGATCGCCGCCAGCCAGGGCAGCGCCATCAGCGCGGCGAACCGGGTGAACGACAGCCCGCTGACCGTGAACGCCAGCAGATTGGTCAGGTTGGAGACCGGCAGCAGCAGCGACGCGCTGTTCGAGAGATGGACGGTGGCGTACAGGTGGGGGCGCGCGGGGGCCCCCGCCCGGACGGCGGTCGCGAACACCACCGGGGTGAGCAGCACCACCGTCGCGTCCAGACTGAGCACCGCCGTGACGAGCGAGGCGACCACGAACACCCCGCCCAGCAGCCGCTGCGGACGGCCCCGGCAGGCGCGCGCCACCGCGTCCCCGGCCGCGGTGAACAGGCCCTCGTCGGCGCAGAGGTGGGCGAGGACCAGCACCGCGGCGAGGAATCCGACCACCGGCAGCAGGCTGTGGATCTCCTCCCACGCCCGGGACGGCGACACCGCGCCGAGCGCCACGACCAGCACCGCCGCGGGCACGGCGGCCAGTGCCTCGGGGCGGCTGCCGGGCCGCAGCACGGCGAACGTGAGGACCGCCAGCAGCAGCACGACGGATACGGCCTCGGCGGCGGCGGTGCTCAGGACGGCTCCCGGGGTGTCTGGCCCGGCCTCGGCAGGCGGGCGGGCGTGGTTCGGTGATTGCCCACGAGGTGGCCGGGTGCGGTGCGGGTGCGTACGCGGGGGCGCAGGCGGGTGCCGTGGGCCGTCGCCGGGAGTGCGGGGGTGGGCGCAGGTCATGCAGGTCATCAGGATCGCATCCCGGGTGGAGGGGTCCGGCGACCGTGTCCCCGGCCAGTGGTTCCGGGGCCGGTGGTTCCGTGGCCGGTGGTTCCGTCGACGGCACCCGCTCCGTCGACGGCGCCCGCCGGGTTCCGTCGACCGCGCCCGCCGGGTTCCGTCGACCGCGCCCGCCGGTCGGTTCCCGTCGGACGCGTCCCCCGTCGGTGGGTTCCGCCCCGCCCTCACACCCGGTGGGCGAGCACCGTCTCCACCGTGTCGGCCTCCGCGGCCGTCTTGTCCTCGCGGTAGCGCAGCACCCGCGCGAAGCGCAGGGTCACGCCCTCCGGGTAGCGGGTGGACCGCTGGACCCCGTCGAAGGCGATCTCCACGACGAGCTCCGGCCGGACGGTCACGCCCCAGCCGTGATCGCTCACCGCCAGCTCCCGGAGCCGGCCGGTCTGCCAGTCGAGCAGGGCGTCCGTCAGCCCCTTGAAGGTCTTCCCGAGCATGGCGAACGTGCCGTCCGGCCGCCGCGCGCCGAGATGCAGATTGGACAGCTTGCCGGTGCGGCGGCCGTGGCCCCACTCGGCGGCGAGCACCACCAGGTCGAGGGTGTGGACCGGCTTGACCTTCAGCCAGGAGGCCCCGCGCCGGCCCGCGCTGTACGCGGAGTCCAGGGCCTTGACGACGACCCCTTCGTGGCCCCGGGCCAGGGTCTCGGCCGTGAACTCCTCCGCCCGGGTGCGGGTGACCGCGTCCGTCGGGTCCTCCGCCACCAGGCGGCGCACCCGCAGCGGTTCGGGCACCACCCGGGCGAGCTCGGCGTGCCGCTCGGCCGCGGAGCGTGCCAGCAGGTCGCGCCCGTCCACGGAGAGCAGGTCGAAGAAGACCGGCGACAGCGGCAGCGAGGACTGCGCGCCGGGGACGTCCAGCCGGGAGCCGACGCGTCCCGCGGTCTCCTGGAAGGGGCGCGGCCGCCGCTCCGTGTCCAGCGCGATGACCTCGCCGTCGAGCACCGCCCGGTCCGCCGCCAGCCGCCGTGCCGCGGCGACGACTTCGGGCAGCCGGCCGGTGATCTCGTCCAGGGTGCGGGTCCAGACGCGGACGCTGTCGCCGTCCCGGTGCACCTGGATCCGGATGCCGTCGAGCTTCTCCTCGACGGCGGACGGACCGAGCCGGTCCAGCGCCTCGCCGACGTCCTTGGCGGTGCGGGCCAGCATCGGCTGGACGGGACGGCCCACTTCGAGCCGGAAGGCGTCGAGCGCCTCCGGCCCGCGGTCGAGCAGGGCTTCGGCGACGGCGCCGAGCGATCCGCCGAGCATCACCGCGCGCCGTACGGCGTCCGGCGCCGCCCCGGAGGCGGACGCCAGGGCTTCGACGGCGACCGCGTCGAGGGCGCCCTGCCGCAGCTCGCCGCTGATCAGCCCGGTGAGGAAGTGCTGTTCCTCCTCGGTGGCGGCGGCCAGCAGTTCGCGCACCAGCCGGCGCCGCTCCGCCTGGGCGCCCTGGCCGGACACGGCGGCGATGCGGCCGAACGCCCGGTCGACGGCGGCCACCGGGAGGCCGGCCGTCGCCGCGGGCGGCACCGGTTCGCGGAGCGTGCTCCAGCCGACGCCGATCCTGCGCTGCAGGAGCCGGCCCGCGAGATACGTGATCACGACCGGCACCTCGGCGGGCTCCGCCCGGCGGAACAGTCCGGCCAGCAGAGCGACCTTCTCCGTCCGGGAGGCGGTGGCCGCGACCTCGCGCGAGGTCCGGGCGACATCGGCCAGCAGCATGCGCTCATCCTCCCCCGGGCGGGCCGGCGCCGCAGCCGCATCGCGGCGGGGCATGGCGGGGGTGTGGTCCGTGCGGGGGAAACAGCGCCGTCGGTGAACGGCCCCGCAGGCCTCCCGATGCCTTTGTGTGGCTGATTATCTGTCGGTGATGGAAACGCTATAGCCGCTCATAAAGCCACATACCAGGATGGCTAATGCTTGCATTAAAGCGTTAGTGCGCTCTAGGGTCGCCATATGGGCCATCGCAGTCATGTGTTTGCCCACAAGAGCCACGGCACCTCCATGCGACCCATGGAGGCGAAAGACAATGGGGGATTCACCGTGAAGCTTGTTTCGCGGAAGACGATGCGGAGCGTGGCAGTCGGGGGAGCGCTGCTGGTCGCGCTCGGTTCCACCGCGGCCTACGCCGGCGGATCCACGAAGACGGACCTGGACAACGGAGTGCTGTACTTCGAGGCTCACAACGGGCGGGACATGGGCCAGTCGGCCAAGAAGGTCTACGTCGGGGAGAAGTTCAAGAAGACCGGCGGGAGCACCGTCACGGCGCGGCTGGAGGCCCACTTCGAGGGGGGCAACTACAAGGACGTCGACCGGACCGTCAAGAAGGGGAAGTCCATTCACTGGTCGACGAGCGTCCCGGTGAGTGCGGCCTCGGACTGCACTGCTGTGGGTGTCATGTTCGCGGACGGCGTGCACTTCGAGACGCCTTACATCAAGCGGCTCTGCTGAATCGCTTTCGCTTTCCCTCTTCCTGAAGGATTTTCCTGGTGCCCGAAGCATCCACCGGAGTGTCGGCGGGACTGATCCCGGCATTGCTCGTCACTGCGGTGCTCCTGGGCGTTCCGGCGGTCGTGGTGGCGAAGGCCAAGGGGAAACCCGTCGATCTCTCGCTGCTGTTCGCGGTGGCCCTGGCCGGTGTGCTCACCGTGACGCTCGTGCCGGAGAGCGGAGGGGCGGGGCGGGCCGGTGTCTGCGATGCCGGCCTGCCCCTGAGGGAGCAGCTGGACGCCGAATCGACGCGTCTCGCCATCCTGCTGTATGCGCCGATGAGCTGTTTCGCGGTGCTCCTCTTCCGGCGGCCGCTGCTGACCTTCGCCGGAACCGCCCTGCTGACGGGCTGCGTCGAACTGACCCAGGCGTGGACGGATCTGGGGAGTGCGTGCCGCTTCGACGACATCACGGCGAACGCGCTGGGAGGCCTTCTCGGCGTTCTCCTGGGGACCGGGCTGCTGTGCGCCCGTGAGCGCCGCTCGATCCTCTCCCGCCGCGATGCACTGCGGGGGGCGGGTGCCGGTGCGGTGGGCGGCCTCGTCCTCGCGGCGTCCTTCGTTCTCACCGTCGAGCCGGTTCACCCCGGCTCCCTGGCGTACGCCGCGCACGGGAACGTGAAGGACGTGCGGGCTCAGGACGCATGGCTGCGACACGTGGTGAGCGATCTGTACGGCGAGCGGACGCCGATCGCCCGGTCCGCCGGGAAAGAGCTGTCGAACGGGCACTGGCGTCTCGAGGCGGAAACGGTGCGGGGAAGCGTGATCACCCTCTGGCCGGACCGGAAGCTCGAAGAGTACGCCCCGAAGATCAGCGCACGCGCCACGGGTTCGCTGTCCGCGGCCGAGGTGCGTGCGGTCGGTGACCGGTTCGCCGGCAAGTGGTTCCCCGGCGAGCTGGCCGGTGCCGAGGTCACCGACCGGCCCCTTCGCAGGAACGGACCGCATGTGCTGACCTACCGCCGTTACGTGAACGGGGTGATGATGCCGATGCGGCTGGACATGACCGTCTCGCCGGACGGCCGCGTCATGGGTATGGCCGGACACATCGCCGAGGACCCCGAGCTGCCGAAGGCCGTCGTCACCGAAGCCATGGCGAGGACGCGCGCCGAACGCGTCGCGGGAGGCACCGCGGTTCCGGTCCGGCTGCTCGCGCAACAAGTCCTCCACACCTGGCGGCCGGTGTGGATGGTGTCCATCATGCGGGGCCCGGAACAGAAGCTGGAGTCATCGGTCTTCCTCGACGCCGTCACGGGGGACGAAGTGACACCGGACCCCGTCGACGACAGCGGCCCCCGGAACTGACCGTACGGAATGCCGCCGGCCGCGGAACACGCCGCACCGGCCGAGACCGGCCGGCACCTCAGACCCTCCGCACCCGCAGCTCCCTGACCTCCCCCGTGCAGCGTGCCAGATGGGCCGCCTCCGCCTCCAGGCCGTCCGTCGGGACCGCACCGCTCTCCGCGAAGAGCTGCACGTCCAGCGTGTGGTCCACGGCGTCCCACACCCCGGCCACCCGCCCCCGGTGGACGACCACGGGGGCGATCCAGCCCCCCGTCCGGCTCACGGCCTTGCGGCGGGAGGCGGGGACGACGCGGGGGTCGGCGGTACCCGGTCCCAGCACGTACTGGTCGAAGCCGGACAGCAGCCGGACCGCCTTCGACGGCTCGGTGCGGGCCAGGGCGTCCGCGTCCTCGGTGCGGATCCACGCCGGTTCGCCGTCGACCTCGACGGAGGTCAGCAGGTCACCGGCCGCGGCGAACAGGCTCCGCAGCACCGCCTTCCTCGACAGGCCGCGGATCAGCCAGGCGTCGAACGCCTCGGCCGTCGCCGGGCCGTGGGCCCGCAGATAGGCCGGGATCGCGGTGCGGGCCGCCTCCTCGGGCTCGGGAACGCCGGTCCAGCCCGGCACGTACGACCGGGGCGTGACGAAGGTGGTCCGGTTCCCCCGGTTCGGGCCGTGGCACAGCCGCCCGGTCCAGGCCAGGGGCTTGAGGACGGTTCCCCAGCCGGAGGTGAGCTGTTCGCGCAGCTCCCTGAAGCCGGGCCGGGCGACGACCGCCTCGGTCAGCTCCTGCCGGGTGAGGGCGTCGTCCCCCAGGATCTCCTCGACGGCGTCGCCCAGGGCCGTCATCTGCGTCGGCGTCACCCCGAAGCTCCGCTGCCAGGAGGGCTTCTCCCAGGTGCGGGCGGCCGCCAGCAGCGACTGGAAGGCGGCCATCTGCCCGGGCAGCAGCAGATGGAGCGTGCCGCGCATGGACCAGGTGCGGACGACCGCGCGGTCCGCGAGCGCCCGCTCCACCGCGCCGGGCCGGGGCGCGCGCCGCCGGGTGCCGATCGCCAGCTCGGCCGCCGAGGCCACCTGGGCCTGCACCCCGGCCAGCCGCCCCACGAGCTGCTCCACCGTCGACGTCGTACGGGGCTCCAGACTCTGCTGCCGCAGCCGCCAGGCGAGCACCTGTT
Source organism: Streptomyces sp. bgisy100 (assembly GCF_057709105.1). NCBI lineage: Bacteria > Bacillati > Actinomycetota > Actinomycetes > Kitasatosporales > Streptomycetaceae > Streptomyces > Streptomyces sp. bgisy100. The sequence goes on along the minus strand of NZ_JBYITE010000022.1, from coordinate 35,682 downwards.
CCTGGGTGACCTTCACCGTGCACGCTCCCCACTCGTCCTCGACGGCGCGGACCGGGAGGCCACGGCCCGCGGTCCGCCGTCGCCCACCGCCGGCCGAGATCACCGTCGGCCGAGACCACCGTCGTCCGCGACCGCCGCCACCGAGACCACTCCCGGCCGTGCTCGGTTCCCCCGCCGCTCCTGCCGCCGGCCGGAACCGGCGGACCGCTCCCGGTCCGCCTCTCGGCCCGCCTCCACCGCCTCTCAGTCTGCCTCGCGGACGGTCTCACGGGCGTCCGGGACCGGGGCGGGTTCCGGCAGCGCCCGGGAGAAGCGGCGCAGCAGCAGGACCGCGGTGGCGGTGAGGCCGGTGAACAGGCCGAACCAGGTGCCGAGCGTGTCCAGCCCGGCGAGGGTGCCGAGCAGCCAGCCCGCGGGAAGACCGATCAGCCAGTAGCCGACGAGGGTGATCCGGAAGCCGCTCTTCGTGTCGTCGAGGCCGCGCAGGAGTCCGACGCCGATGTTCTGGGCGCAGTCCGCGAACTGCATCACGGCGGCGACGAACAGCAGCCCGGTGGCGATCTCCAGGGCCTTGCCGCCGCCGTCGAGGAAGGGGCGCAGGACGAGCTCGGGCACGGCGACGTAGACCGCCGCGACCACGGCCATCACCCCGGCGCCGCAGATCAGCGCCGTGCGGGCGATCCGGCGCGCGGAGTCGGTGCGTCCCTGGGCCAGCTCCCGGCTCACCCCGAGGGAGGCGGCGTGGGAGAGGCCCACGGAGACCTGGAAGACGATGTAGACGAGCTGGTTGACGGCGGTGTGGGCGGCCAGCGCGGCGCTGCCGAAGGTGCCGACCAGCAGCGCGACCACGGAGAAGAAGCCCGCCTCGGAGCCGTAGGTGGCGGCGATGGGGGTGCCCAGGCCCAGCAGCCGGCGGAGCGTGGCGGGCCGGGCGGTCCACACCCGCAGGGTGAGCATCGGGGCCAGCTCCGGGTCGCGGCGCGCGGAGGCGTACAGCGCCGTGAAGGAGAGCAGGTAGACGGTGGAGGTGGCGACGCCGATGCCCGGGAGGCCGAGCTCCGGGAACATCCACAGGCCGTGGATGAGCGCCCAGTTGAGGGCGGCGTTGACGGCGACCGAGCCGAGGGTGATGCGCAGCAGGGCCTGCGGGCGGCGCATGCCGACGGTGAACTGCCGGATCGCCTGGAACCACAGGCAGGGGACGAGTCCGGGCGCCAGCGCCAGCAGCACCGGCCGCATCCGGTCGATGACGACCGGGTCCTGGCCGAGCAGCGCCACCGCCTCGCCGATGAGCACCATCAGCACGGCGCCCGCGACCCCGGCCAGGGTGGCCAGGGCCATGGCGGCCCGGACCAGCTCCCGGACCTCCGCCCGGGAGGCGTCGGGGTCGGCCTCCCGGCGGGCGGAGGCCGCCGCGACCTGGTTGCCGACGGCGGTGACCAGGCCGACGCCCATGGTGCGCAGCTGGTTGAAGATGACGACGGCGAGTCCGCCGGCCGCCAGCGCCTCCACCCCGAGCAGGCCCATCATCACGGTGTCGGTGGTGGTCAGGGCGACCTGGGCGAGCTGGGTGAGGGCGAGCGGCACGGCCAGGACGGCGAGTTCGCGGCTGTCGCGGCGCAGGGCGGCGAGGGGAGTGGAGGTCGGCATGGCGTTCAGTTCCCGCGGAGTTTGGTGAGCATTTCGTCGACCTCGCGTTCGACGGCGGGATCGATCAGGCTGCGCTGGTTCATCCAGGCGTCGTCGAAGACGCTGTCCAGGTACTTCTCCCCGCCGTCGTTGATCAGGGCGACCATAGTGCTGCCGGGCGGCAGCGAGGGCAGCCGGGTGAGCGCCTCGTGGACGACGCCGCCCGCGGAGCCGCCGATCAGCAGCCCGGTCCGGGCGGCGACCACCCGGGCGGTGGCGAACGCCTCGACGTCCCCGACCTTCACGCCCTCGTCGATGAGGTCGAAGTCGACCAGCGCGCCGATCGTGGCGCCCTCGGGGGTGCCGGTGCCCGACTGGTAGTAGTCGTGCGCGGGCCCGCCGAAGGCGATGGACCCCTTGGGCTCCACGCCGACCGTGCTCACCCCGGGGACCCGATTCCGCAGCTCGCGCGCGGTGCCGCAGAGCCCGCCGCCGGTGCCGACCGCGCCGACCAGGACGTCGATCCGGCCGTCCAGCGCCTCGTCGAGCTCGTGGGCGACGGGGTGATAACCGACGGCGTTGGCCGGGTTGTTGTGCTGTTCGGTGAAGACGGCGTTGCCGCTCTCCGCCGCCATGCGCTCCGCCAGCTCCTCGCGGGCGGCGGTGGCCAGCTCCTCGGTGCCGTCGTCCACGACGTACACCAGCTCCGTGCCGAGGGCCTTCATGCCGCGCAGCTTGTCCGCGCAGGCGTGGTGGTCGACGATGGCGGTGAAGCCGTAGCCGCGCTCGGCGGCGATCACGGCCAGTCCGAGGCCGGTGTTGCCGGAGGTCGACTCGATGATCCGGCCGCCCGGCCGGAGTTCGCCGCGCTCCTCGGCGTCGAGCACCATCTGCCGGGCCATCCGGATCTTGGCGGTGCCGGTCGGGTTGTACATCTCCAGCTTCAGCAGCAGCCGGCTGCCGGTCTCGGTGCGGCAGAGCTCGAACAGCGGGGTGTACCCGATGAGGTCGGAGACGCGGCTGACGACGGCGGGCCGGGCGAGCGCACGGCGTTCGGGGGTGGCTGACATGGGGGACTCCCGGGGGTCAGGAGGACGGGTGCCGGTCGAGACGCCAGCGCGGGCGGTCCCCGCCGCGGTCGATCACGACCTTCGGCGGCAGGGGCAGGTCGTGGAAGGGGGATTCGTTGGAGTCCATCTGGTAGCCGGCGGTGTTGGGATAGACGAGAAGGTCGCCGATCGCGGGCCGCGCGGGGAAGCCCACTTTGCGCCAGGTGAGCATGTCGGACTCCAGACAGCTCGCGCCGCCCACACAGGCCGGGAACGGGCCCTGGTCACTGGCGCGTTCACTTCTGCCGGCACCGGGCACGAGCACCGGATCGGGCAGGAACTCGCTGTTGAACCACTGCTCGCTCAGGCTGAGGCTGGTGCCGTCCACGGTGACGATGCCGTACTCCCGCTCCTTGACGCCCTGGACGCGGAAGACCGTGCAGCCGGCCCCGTCCAGCAGCGCCCGGCCCGGCTCCAGCAGCAGCGTCACGCCCGCCGCGCGCAGCAGCGCGGCGAGCGGCTCCGACGCCCCGGCGGGCCGGGCGGCCAGCACCGCCCGCAGCGCGTCGGCCCCGGCGGTGGGCGAGTGGTACGGGTAGAAGTCGGGGAAGGCCTTGCCGGCGTGGAAGTGCTCGGGGCGCTGCTCACGGGTGAAGCGGTCCCAGGCGTCGGCGGGCACATAGTCGACGGCGAAGCCGCCGCCGATGCTGATGCGGTCCGCGGGGAGCCCGAGTTCCCGCGCCCGCCGGCAGTGGCCGATCAGCTCCCCGGCGAGGTCGGCGCGCGGCTGCACGGCGTACCCGGACAGATGGAAGCTGAAGCCCTCCATCCGTACCGCGCCGGCCGCGTCCCGGCAGCGGAGCAGGGCGGCGGCCAGCTCGCGGTCGTCGAGGCCGAACCGGCTGTGCTGCTGCGCCGGGGGACGGCGGCGCAGCAGCAGCCGGGCCGGGCACAGCGCGGCCCCGAGCCCGATGACGCGCTCCAGCTCGTCGGGTGCGTCGACGGCGATCAGAGCGCCCTGGAGCACGGCGGTGCGCAGCAGTTCGTCCGCCTTGGCGGGGCCGGTGACGACGATGTTCTCCCCGCGCACGCCGTGCCCGAGGGCCTCCCGCAGCTCACCGGCGCTGGCCACGTCCACCCCGGTACCGGAGACCGCGCAGCGCTCGATCCAGGCGGCGGCCTTGTTGGCCTTCTTCGCGTAGTGGAGGTGCCCGTCGGTCCCGGCCTCGTCGAGCACGGCCCGGAACGCTGCGGTGTTGGCGTCGAATCGGTCCGGCAGCAGGACGTGGAACGGCCCGCCGAAGGCGTACGACAGCTCGTGCAGCAGGTCGCCGCCGAGCAGAGCCGTCAGCCGCGGGTCGTCGTGCGCGGGGAGGGAGAGCCCCGCGGCGGCGGTGGTCACTGCCACAGGGCCACCTCCGTGCCCAGGCCCTGGGCGATGGCCAGTTCGGCGAAGCGGTGGCCGAGGGCGATGTCGGTGACGACGAGTCCGCTGTTGTAGGCGAAGATCCGCTCGGCCGGGTCGGTGCGGCCCCGGGCGCGTCCGGCGATCATGGCGGGCAGTTCGGCGTGGACGTCGGGGAAGGCGCCGTCCGCGTCCGCCATGTCGGTGCCGGTGACCTTCATCTGCGCGGCGCTGGTGGCCACGACCCGGTCGGCCCGGTGCAGGGTGGACGGCTGGATGCCGTGTCCGACCAGGACGGTCAGCGCCCCGGGCTTCAGCCAGTCGGCCTCGATGGCGGCGGGGGTGGCGGGGCCGGCGGTGGCGAGGACGATGTCGGCCTCGGCCGCCGCGCCCCGCAGATCGGTGACGATCTCCAGCTCCCGGCCGGGGGCGTGGGTTTCGAGCTGCTCGCGGACCGCGCGGATGCCGTCGGGGTGGGTGCCGGAGAGCAGCAGCCGGTCGAGGCCGGGGAGCGTGGTCAGCAGGAACGGCAGCGCGAGCCGTCCCTGCGTGCCGGTGCCCACGACCAGCGCGGTCCGGGCGTCCGGCGGGGCGCACTCGCGGGCCAGCAGCGCGGACACCGCGGGGGTGCGCAGCGAGCCGATCCGGCCGCAGTCCATCATCGCGACGGGCAGCCCGGTGGTGTCGTCGTAGAGGGTGAGGGACGTGTAGTAGTGCTGCCGGTCGCGGTCGAGCTTCAGCCCGTGCTTGTAGGAGGTCTTGATGGCGACGACCTCGCGGGCGCCGTCGCGGCCGAGCATGGCGTACGACACCGAGCGGCCGTCGTCGGGTTTGACGGTGAGTTTGGGCGGGGTGACCGACGAGCCGTCGGCGAGGGCCCGGTAGGCCTCCTCGACCACGGAGACGACGTCGGTCAGATCTGTCTCCAGGCCGGCGATGTCACTGGTGCTGAGGATGCGCAGGGTCCGGTCGGACTGCGGCACGGTGAACTCCTGACGGGAGGCGGTCAGACGGGGGCGACGACGGCGGCCTGGCCGTAGCCGTGTTCGCGCTCTTCGGCGCCCGGGCGGGTACGGCGGCCGGGCACGCGGACCGAGGCCCGCTTGAGCCAGCGGTCGGTGCCGTCGTAGCGGGCGCGGAACGGCACCCGCCCGTGCACCACCACGTCGTTGTCCACGACGAGGATCTCGCCGGGCGACAGGCTCACCGGCACCGAGACCCGGGCCAGTTCCTCCTCCAGCCGGGCGTAGGCGGCGCGGTGCTCCGCCGGGGCGCGGTCGACGGGCGTGTAGGCGGGGTCGAAGCGCAGCGTCAGGCCGTCCTCGGAGCGGTGGAGGGTGGGCACGTCCGGCGGCTCCTCGGTGCAGGCCCGCGCCTCGGTGTAGGAGTCGTCGGGGAGGATCGGCAGCACCGGACGGGCGAGCAGATCGACGTCCTCGTCGGGGAGTTCGGTGCGGCGCACGCTCGCCGCGGTGGTGGCGATGCTGTCGTGGTTGCGCATGCAGCCGAGCATCAGCAGGTGGGCGCGGCCGGGGTGGAAGGCGTCCTCGGTGTGCGGGCTGAGCAGCACGGTGCTGCTGGCCCCGGTCTGCTCCGCCTCGTGTCCGGGCGAGGGGACGATGTTGTGGACGAACCGGCCGTCCTGCTGCCCTTCCCAGGCCATCGGGCGGCCCATCACGGTGGCGAGCAGCAGCAGGGTGACGTCCCACACCGCTCCGGCGTCGCCGGCGGTGGACCAGTGGGCGGGTGTGGGGCCGACCGTGTCGTCCTGCACGGTCAGGCCGCGCAGGACGTAGACCCCGTCGGGGGTGTCGCAGGGGCGGCAGAGCCGGCGGACGCGCTCACTGAGACCGGCGGCGCGTTCCGGCAGGTGTTCGAGGAGTCGGGGTGAGGTCGCGGAGCCGGACTCCGCGAGCAGTGCTTCCGCGGTACGGGTGAGTTCCGCGGCGGAGTCGGCATCCAGCTGACGTACGGGTGCGGCTCCCGTGTCCATGGCGAATCCGTCCGTTCGTTGAGGAGTTTGGGCGGCTGCGGACATGGCAAAGCCCACCTGCGGGGGTGCAGGCGGCGTGGTGGAGGGGAAACCTCGGCGGTCGACGGCTCGCCAGAACGTACCAATGTGATAACCAGTTAGGCAAGGCTTGCCTAAATTTCAGCGGGGCGCAGCCGATCAGTTTCGCATCAACGACCTTGCCGTACAAGGAAATTGGATGATCTCTTGCATGCTTGCCTGAAATTAGGATAGGCAACCCTCAGTGCACTGATGTACAGCGCGACCAGTGAGCGAGGACAGCGTGGATCTGACGAGACGACAGATGCTTCTGGCCGGCGGCGGCATCGGTGCGGTGGCACTGCTGAGCGCCTGCGAGGGCAGCGGCCCGGCCCCCGGCGCGGCCGGCAAGGGCTCCGGCACCCCCAAGTCCGGCGGCACCCTCCGGGTCGGCGCACTCGGCCGGGCCAACGCCATCACCCGTGATCCGCACGGCTCTCAGGCCAACGAGAGCGACTACCTCATCATCAGCCTGATCTACGACACCCTCACCGTGCCCGGCGCGACGGCCAACACCGTCGACCGGCTCGCGAAGAGCTGGAAGGCCGACAAGGACCTTCGGACCTGGCGGTTCACCCTCGCCGAGGCCGCCACGTTCCACGACGGCACCCCGGTCACCGCCGAGGACGTCGTCTGGTCGCTGCGCCGGCTGCGCGGCACCCCCTCCGGAGCCTCCCGGCTCCCCGGCATCAAGGCCGAGAACATCAGGGCCGAGGGCAAGCACACCGTCGTCCTGGTCTCCGACTACGCCAACGCCGAACTGCCGCAGCTCACCCGGCTCACCACCTTCGTCCTCAAGAAGGGGACGAAGGACAAGGAGCTGGCCGGGGCGCCCGGCACCGGACCGTTCAAGCTCGACTGGTTCCGCGGCGGCAACGCCCGGCTGGTCCGCAACGACGACTGGTACGGCGGCCGGGTCCACCTCGACGCGATCGAGGTGAAGATCTTCGAGAGCCCGCAGGCGATGGCGAGCGCGCTGCTCGCCGGCCAGATCGACCTGGCCTCCAACGCCGGGGCCGTCGCCGCCCGCACCGCCGAGTCCCGCAAGGACATCACCGTCGTGCGCCGTCCCGACGACATGGCGATGCCCATCGTCATGCGCACCGCCGACGGCCCGTTCGCCGACCCGAAGGTGCGGGAGGCGCTGCGGCTCGCCGTCGACCGCAAGGCCATGGTGAAGCAGGTTCTCAGCGGCTACGGCAGGGTCGCCAACGACGTCATGGGCACCGGAGACCCGGCCTACGCCAAGGACCTCCCGCAGCGCACCCGCGACCTCGCGAAGGCCAGGAAGCTGCTGAAGCAGGCGGACTTCGACCTCGGGAAGACCTACGTCCTGCACACCACCGAGGACGTGCCCGGCCTCGCCGAGACCGCGACGCTCTTCGCCTCCCAGGTGCGCGAGGCCGGAGTGAAGGTCGAGGTCGTGAAGCAGGAGTCGGCCGCGTTCTGGGACAAGACCTGGCTCAAGGGCGACCTCTACACGACCTACTGGGGCACCAACGACTCGGTGGTCTTCTTCGCCAGCAAGACGATGTACTCCGAGGCCGGCACCAACGAAGCGGGCTGGGACGACAAGGAGTTCGACGCCGCCTACAAGAAGGCCGTGCGCACCGCCGACGCACGCGACCGGGCGAAGGTCCTGCACGAGCTCCAGGAGATCCAGCACGAGCGGTCCGGCTATCTGCTGTGGGGCGTGGCCGACGGCATCGACCTCGCCGCACCCGCCGTACGCGACCTGCCGAAGCTGCCCGGCTACGGCCGGGTCCAGCTCGAGCGGACATGGCTGGACCGCTGAGCGCCGGCGCACCGGCCGGCGGCACGGCCCTGCCGTCCCGCCCGGCCGGCCGGATCCTCGCCGGCGCCGCCCTGCGGTTCGGCGGACTGCTGGCGCGGCGGGCGCTGCTGCTCGCCGCGCTGCTTGCCGCGGTCTTCGCCGCCGTGGAGCTGCTGCCCGGCGACGCGGCCGACGCGACCTCCGAACGCGGGGAGACCGCCGCCGACACCACCCGGCGCCGTGCGCTCCTCGGCCTGGACCGGCCGGTCGCCGAGCGCTTCCTCGACTGGATGACCGCGCTGCCCACCGGCGACCTCGGCACGTCCGCGCGCGGTGAGCGGGTCGCCGACCTGCTCGCCGGGCCGTTCCCCAACACCCTGCTGCTGGGCGGCCTGGCGCTGCTGCTCACCGTCGCCGTGTCGGTGGGGCTCGGCTGCTGGGCCGCGCTGCGGCCGGGCGGCGCGGTGGACCGCACGGTCTCCGCCACCGCCACCGGCATCCTCGCGCTGCCGGAGTTCGTGGTCGCGGTCGCCCTGGTCCTGGTCTTCGCCCTGTGGACGGGGCTGCTGCCGGCCGTGACCACCGCGGACGCCGACGGGGCGCCCGCCACCGCCTCGATGCTGGTGCTGCCGGTCCTCGCGCTCGCCGTGCCGCAGATCGGCTGGAACACCCGGATCGTCCGCGCCGCCCTCGCCGACGAGGCGAAGGCCCCGCACGTGGAGACCGCCGTCCTCGACGGACTGGCCCCGCGCCGGGTCCTCGTCCACCACCTGCTGCCGGGCGCCCTGCCCGCCATCGCCACCGGCTTCGCCACCTCGACGGGCATGCTGCTCGGCGGCGCCGTGGTGGTGGAGACGGTCTTCAACTACCCGGGGATCGGCGCCGTCCTGGCCGGCGCCGTCGGCGACCGGGACACCCCGGTCATCGCCGGTGTGGTGATGGTGACCGGCGCGGTGATCACCTGTGTACTGCTGCTCGCCGATCTGGTGCGGGCCCGAGCGGCCGGAGGACGCATATGACCGGGGAGCCCCGGGACGGGGGACGGGCGGCGGCCGTGGGGCCGGTGGATCCGGTGGGTCCGGTGGGTCCGGTGGATCCGGTGGGTCCGGTGGGTCCGGTGGATCCGGGCGGGCCGGGGCCGGAGGGGGCGGCTGCGGACGGGTTGGTTGCGGACAGGTCGGCCGCGGACGGGTCGGCCGCGGACGGGTCGGTTGTGGACGAACCGGCTGCGCAAGGGCCGGGTGCGGACGGGGCGGCCATGGGCGGGGGTGACGCGGAAGGGCCGTTCAAGGACGGGCCGTTCAAGAAGGAGCCGCTCAAGGACGAGCCGCTCAAGGGCGGGCCGCTCAAGGGCGGGCCGTTGGACGGGCCGGTGCCGCGCCCCGGCCGACGGGCCGTCCGCCGCACCGTGCTGCGCACCGTCCCCGCCGTCCTGCTCACGGCCGTCGCCGTCGCGGGCCCCTGGCTCGCACCGCACGCCACCGACCGTCCGGTCACCGCCCCGTACGCGCCGCCCGGCACCGACGGGGCACTGCTCGGCGGCGACCAGCTCGGCCGGGACATCCTCAGCCGGCTGCTCGCCGGCGGCCGGGAACTGATCGGCACCTCCCTCGTCGTCGCCCTCCTGGTGACCGGGCTCGCGGCGCTGCTCGGCACGGCCGGCGCGCTGCGCCCCGCCCTCGGCCGCGCCGTCGAGCGCACCGCCGACGTGCTGATGCTGCTGCCGGCCGTCCTCGGCATCCTGCTCATCACCCTGTCCTGGCCGGACGGCGGACGCAGCGCGGTGATCACCGCGGCGGTGGCCCTCGGCGTCCCGTACGCGGTGCGGCTGGTGGCCGGTGCGGCCGCGCCCGTCGCCGCCACCGGCTACGTCGAGGCGGCGGTGGCCGGCGGCGAACGGCTGTGGCACCTGGTGATCCGCGATGTGCTGCCCAACCTCCGCGCCACCCTGCTGGTGCTCTTCGGGCTCCGCTTCGTCGCCGCCGTCTACCTGGTCGCCACCGCCGGATTCCTCCAGGTCGGCCCGCAGCCGCCGGCCGCCGACTGGGCCCTGATGATCCGGGAGAACGCCCCCGGGATCCTGCTCAACCCCTGGGCCGTCGTGGCCCCCAGCATCGCCATCGGACTCCTCGCGATGAGCGTCAACCTCGCCGCCGACGCCCTGGCGCCGCGGACCGGACGGAAGGCGGTGACGGTCCTGTGACCCGTGGCGAGGCCGTGCACCTGAGCGCGGAACCGGTGACGACGGACGGCGCTCCGGACGTCGCCGTCGACGTCAGCGGGCTGACCGTCACCGCCGACAGCGGCGGCGTCCTGCTCACCGACGGCACCCTCCAGGCCCCGCCCGGCCGGGTGGTGGCGCTCACCGGCCCCTCGGGCTGCGGGAAGACCACCCTGCTGCGCGCCGTCGCCGGATCCCTGCCCGCGGGGACGGCCCGGACGGCGGGCACCGTGCGCGTGCTCGGCCGGGACGTCCTGGACTGCTCTCCGGCCCGGCTCCGCGACCTGCGCCGGCACCACATCGCCTACCTGGGACAGGACACGGCCTCGGGGCTCAACCCCCGGATGCGGGTGGGCGCGCTGCTCGCCGAGACCGCCCGGGACACCACCCGCCCCGCGCTGCTCGCCCTGCTCGACGAGGTACGGCTGCCTGCCGTGCCGCAACTCCTCCGGCGCCGCCCGCGCGAGCTGTCCGGCGGCCAGCAGCGCCGGGTCGCGCTGGCCCGGGCGATCGCCCGCCGCCCGCGGGTCCTCCTGCTCGACGAGCCGACCGCGGGCCTGGACGCCGCCCTCCGCGACGAGATCGCCGTGACCCTGCGCCGGCTGGCCGCCGACCACCGCCTCGCGGTGGTGCTCTCCTGTCACGACCCGGAGCTGGTCGGGCAGTTGGCGGACGAGGTGGTGGAACTGGCGCCGGCGCCCGCGCGGACCGCGGCCCCTACAGCCGCGCGGACCGCGGCCCCTGCACCCGCCCGGGCCGCGGCTCCTGCACCGGCCCGGGCCATGGCGCCTGCACCCGCCCGGACCGTGGCCCCTGCACCGGCCCAGGCCGCGGCGCCGCGCACCGCGACGGCCTCCGCCGGGGGGTCGGGCGTCGCGTCGTCCGCCACGGTTTCGTCCTCCGCCACGCTCTCGTCCTCCGCGGCCCCGTCCCCCGAAGCGTCTTCCTCTGCGGCCTCGTCCGCCGAGTCCATGCCTGTCACGCCGTCCAAGTCGTCCACGCGGTCCACGGAAGTCGCCCCGGCCGCCGACCGGACGGACCCCGTGACCGCTGACCGCACCGACCCGGAAGGCACCGCCACCACCGGTCCGGGAGCCACGGCCGGCCCGGGAGGCGCCGTCGGCCCGGCGGCCGGGCCCGGGGCGCCCGCAGGCCCGGAACCCGACCACCGGGGCCTGTCCGCCCGCGGCCTGACGGCGCATCTGGGCTCCCGCCGGACCCCGGTGCTGCACGGTGTGGACCTGGCGGTGCCGCCCGGTGCTTCCGTGGGCGTGGTCGGTGCCTCCGGCGCGGGCAAGACGACCCTGCTGCGCACGCTCGTCGGACTCCAGCGGGCGTCCGGCGGCTCCGTCCTGCTGGACGGCGCCGAGCTGCCCGCGGGCGTCCGCGCCCGCAGCCGGGAGCAGCGCCGCCGCATCCAGCTCGTGCCCCAGGACCCGATGGGCGCGCTCAATCCGGCGGTCACGGTGTCGTCCGCCCTGGCCCGTCCGCTGCGGCTGCACCGGCGCTGCGAGCGCCGGGCCGTCCCCGGCCGGGTCGCCGAGCTGCTGGAACGGGTCGGCCTCGGACCCGAGCACGCCGGCCGGCTGCCGCACGAGCTCTCCGGCGGGCAGCGTCAGCGGGTGTCGATCGCCCGCGCGCTGGCCGCGGAGCCGGACGTCCTGGTCTGCGACGAGGTGACCTCGGCGCTCGACCGGGAGACCGCGGACGCGGTGATGGACCTCCTGGTCGGGCTGCGTGCCCAGGGCCTGGCCCTGGTGCTGGTCAGCCACGACCTGCGCCTGGTCGCGGAGCGGACCGGCACGGTGCTCGTGCTGCACGACGGCCGCGTGATCGAGAGCGGCCCGACGGCCCGCGTGCTGGAGGACTCCGGGACGCGGACGGCGGCGGGCGGCTGACACGGTCGCGGCCGATGGGCCGGCGACCTGGGCTGACGGGGTGGCGGCTTCCCCGACCGACGGGGTGGTGACCTGCCGGCCCGACGGGGTGGTGGCCGGTGGGCGGCGGGGCGACGGCCGTCCGCACCGGCCCGGGAGAGGCTGGGCGACCGGCCCCTCGCCGGAGATCAGCGGCCCCTTGCCGGGGATCAGCGGCCCCTTGCCGGGGATCAGCGGCCCCTTGCCGGGGATCAGCGGCCCCTTGCCGGGGATCAGCCGTCCCTCGCCAGGGATCAGCAGCCCCTCGCCAGGGATCAGCAGCCCCTCGCCAGGGATGACGGGCGAGCCTTTAGCCTGTGCCGGGTGGGCAGAGAGCGGCAGGACACGCAGGGACCGGACCGGATCGTCGAGGACGTCCTCGGGCGGGTGCTCTACGCGTCCGCACCCGACGCCGGCGACGCCGTGGAGGCCGGCGCCTCGCTGCTCGCCGCGGACGCCGGGCAGTGGCCGGCGGTCGGCCGGCTGCTGCTGCGCCGCGCGGAGCAGCTCGTGCGGCAGGCCTGGGAGCGGGGCTGGCAGCCGGCGGACCTGGTGCGCATGGCCCGGCGCACCGCCCCCGACGACGCCCGGCCGACGCGGCTCGCCGTCGACCTGATCGCGGCCGAAGCGCGGCGCTACGGCACCGGTGCGCTGGACCCCCGCTGGGCGGCGCAGCTGCGGGAACTCGGCGCCGAGGCGTGGTGGACCGCCGACGACCGCTTCCTGCCGGAGCTCGGCGGCCGGGAGGCCATGGACCGGTTTCCGCTGGCCGAGGCACTGCTGGACGTGATGCGGCTGGTCTTCGGGCTGCCGGCGATCGAACCGGTCGGCCCCGTGCCCGGCACCTCCGGCCGCCGCACGGCCCCGCCCGCCGCACCGGCCGGCACCTCCGGCGAGCCGAAGATGCTGGGCCGGATCCGGGCGCTGCTGGCCAAGGCGGAGGCCACCGACTACCCGGAGGAGGCGGAGGCGCTCACCGGCAAGGCCCAGCAGCTGATGGCCCGGCACAGCATCGACGAGGCGCTGCTCGCGGCGGGTGCCGGGGCCGGCCCCGAGGGTGCCCCCGAGGCCGTCCGGATCGGTGTCGACCGGCCCTACGAGTCGACCGGGGCGATGCTGCTGGACGCCGTCGCGGAGGCCAACCGCTGCCGTGCGGTATGGAACGAGGACCTGGGATTCTCGACGGTGGTCGGCTTCGCGACCGACCTGGAGTCCGTCGAGCTGCTGTACACCTCGCTGCTCGTGCAGGCCACGACGGCCATGACCCGGGCGGAGGCGGGCCAGCGCACCGCCGGACGCAAGCGGACCAAGACCTTCCGGCAGTCCTTCCTGCTCGGCTACGCGAACCGGATACACCAGCGGCTCAGCGCGGCGACCGAGCGCACCGTGACCGAGTCCGCCACCGAACTCGGCGAGCGGCTGCTCCCGGTGCTCGCCGCCCGAGACGTGGCAGTCGCGGGGGCGGCCGAGCAGATGTTCCCGGTCACCACCCGCCACTCCGTCCGGGGAGCCCGGGACGCCGAGGGCTGGCACGAGGGCACCGCGGCGGCGGACCGGGCCTCCCTCGGCGGGCGCTGACGGGGCGTCATTCCCCGGACCCGGGGGCAGTGCGCCGTGGCGGCGGGCCGCATGCCGACGGTGGCAACGGCCGCCGCCCCCACGGGTTCCTTCACCTCGGGCCCGCGTCGGCTCACGTCCTCGCCTGAGCCCAGGCCGTCCTCAACCCCCGTACCGCACTCAACCGCGTACCGTCCTCAACCCCCGTACCGCACTCAACCGCGTACCGTCCTCAACCCCCGTACTGCACTCAACCGCGTACCGCTCTCAACTCCGCCCCGCCCTCAGCCCCGTACCGGCTTCGGCGCCGGGACGAACTGCAGCGTGAGCGTGGCCGGCGGCTCCGCTTCCCCGGGGCCGCCCGCGGCGACCCAGGAGAGGATGTCGTCGGTGCAGTCGTCGTCCATGGCGAAGCCGATCCAGGTGGCCCGGCCGCCCTTGCGCCGCCCCTCGGCGGACGGCTGCACGACCACGATGTTCGCCTGTGCGCAGGGCCCCAGGCAGTCCGTGGTGCGCACCGACAGCCGGCCGCCGGACTCCGCGGCCGCCGCCTCCAGGCGCGCCAGTTGCCACCGGTGGTCGGCGGTGGGGTGCTTGCGCTCGTTGCCGCAGCAGCACCCACGGCAGACGACGACGGTGCAGGGGCGGGCGGCGTAGGCCCGAACGGGAACTCCGGAGCGCGTCACAGGGACCGATCGTACGGCCCGGCCCCCTCCGGCCGCCGGGGGCGTCCGCACACTCCAGCCATGATCGGCGAACTGCCGGGACGGCGCCGGCCCGCCCGAAACGGACGGGCCGCGGCGCACCGGCCCCGGTGCGCCGCGGCTCTCCGACCGGCTCTCCGACCGGCTCTCCGACCGGCTCTCCGACCGGCTCTCCGGCCGGCCCGATCCAGCTACCCGAGCCGTCCGGCTACCAGCTGGCCTTGCGTACTCCCGGCAGGAAACCGGCGTGCGCCTGTTCACGCATCCGCACCCGGGAGAGTCCGAAGGCCCGCAGGTGGCCGCGGGGCCGTCCGTCGACGGAGTCGCGGTTGCGGACCCGGGTGGCGCTGGCGTCGCGCGGCTGGCGGCGCAGCTCGCGCTGGGCGGCGAAGCGTTCCTGCTCCGGGGTCTCCGGGTTGCGGACGACCGCCTTCAGCAGCGCCCGCCGGGCGGCGTACCGGGCGACGACCGCCCGGCGCTTCTCGTTCTTCGCGATCTTGCTCTGCTTCGCCATTCAGATCCGCTCCCCACGGGCCCGGATGCGGGCCACGGCCTTCTCGATGCCGAGGGTGTCCACCGCCTTGATGCCCTTGGCGCTCAGGGTGAGCCGGACGTGCCGGCCCTCGCTGGGCAGCCAGTAGCGCTTGCGCTGGATGTTCGGGTCGAACCGCCGCCGGGTGCGGCGGTGGGAGTGGGAGACGTGGTTGCCGAAGCCCGGCCTGCGGCCGGTCAGCTGGCAGTGGGCGGACACAGCTCAGAACCTCCTAATGAAAATGGAAACCATTTCTGTATAGTAGACCCCATGGCCCGCAACGAACTACGCCCGGTGATCAAACTCCGGTCCACCGCCGGCACCGGGCACACCTATGTGACCCGCAAGAACCGCCGCAACAACCCCGACCGGCTGGAGCTGCGCAAGTACGACCCGGCCGCCGGCCGGCACGTCACCTACCGCGAAGAGCGCTGAGGAGGAGCGAGATGAAGCCCGGCATACACCCCCCGTACCACCCCGTCGTCTTCCGTGACAGCGCGGCGGACTTCGCCTTCCTCACCCGGTCGACGGCGACCAGTGACAAGACCGTCGAGTGGGAGGACGGCCACACCTACCCGGTGATCGACGTCGAGATCTCCTCGGCGAGCCACCCCTTCTACACGGGCAAGGTGCGCGTCCTGGACACCGCCGGCCGCGTCGAGCGGTTCGAGCGCCGCTACGGCAACCGCGGGGACCGCTGATGGCGGCCCCCGACGGGCGGCTGCCGGTGGTGCTGGTCGGCGGGCTCCACGCGGAGGCCCGCCGCGCCGCCGTCGACCGGCTGCTGCACGCGGTGCCCGGCAGCGTGGCGCTCCACCACGACCTCGCTACCGCCGGAGCCGGCACCGTCCGGCGCACGGTCCGGGACAGCGGCGGGGTGCTCGGCACCGGCGAGGCGCCGCTGGTCAACGACTGCGCCTGCTGCGCCCTGCGGGAGGACCTGGTCCCCGAGCTGGAGCGGCTCTCCGGCAGCGGACTGTGCCGGCTGGCCGTCGTCGAGCTGTGGGACTCCGTCGAGCCCAAGGCCATGGCCGAAGTGGTCGCCGCGCACAGCGGTGAGGCGCTGCGGCTCACCCAGGTGATCACCGTGGTCGATCCGGCGCTGCTCGTGCCGTATCTGAGCTGCGGCGACGACCTCGCCGAAGTGGGACTCGCGGCGGCGGCGAGCGACCGGCGCACCGTGGCCGACACCTGGGCCCGGCAGCTCGAATACCCGCCGGTGCTCGCCGTCGCACCCGCCGGCGCCGGTCCGGACGGAGCCGCGGAGGGGACGGATCCGGCGGACCTCGCGCTGCTGGCCCAGCTCCACCCCACCGCCCGTCAGGTACCGGTGGACTCCGCGGAACTGGCGGACGTCGCGTTCGCGGGCTTCGACGTGGAGGCGGCGGCCGCCCGCCAGCACCCGGCCTGTGCGCTGCTGCCCCAGGAGGCCGACGAGCACGGCGTCACCACCGCGGTGTGGCACCGCACCCGGCCCTTCCACCCGGAGCGGCTCTACGCCGCGCTGGAGGACCTGACCTGCGCGGCGGCCCGCAGCCGGGGCCGGTTCTGGCTCGCCGACCGGCCCGACACCCTGCTCGCCTGGGACGCCGCGGGCGGCGCGCTCTGTGTCGAGGACACCGGCCCCTGGCTGGCCTCGCTCCCCGACGCCGCCTGGGAGATGGTCCCGCCGGTGCGGCGGGCGGCCGCCGCGCTGGACTGGGACCCCGACCACGGGGACCGCGCCCAGCACCTCGTCTTCACCTCACCCGGACTCGACCGCGACGGACTGCTCGAACTCCTGGAGTCCTGCCTTCTCACCGACGCCGAATACGCGGCGGGGCAGGAGGCGTGGAAGCAGCTCCCGCCGGCTTTCGACGCGTTGCTCGACCCCGTTTCCTGACCCGCCGCGCCCTTTCCGGGGGAACGCCCTCCGCCGCGGAACACCGCCGTCCCGCGCGGAAGTCCGCACCCCGGAAGCGCCCCCACCTGAGGAAAGGCCCGTATCCGAATGTCCCGCCGCCCCGAATCCCGCCGTCCCGAGTCCCGCCGGCATGCGAAACCCCGTCCGAACCCCCTGGACGCGGCCGGCATCACGTACATCGACTACAAGGACACCGATCTGCTGCGGAAGTTCATCTCCGACCGGGGAAAGATCCGCAGCCGCCGGGTGACCCGTGTCACGGCGCAGCAGCAACGGCAGTTGGCCCGTGCCGTCAAGAACGCCCGCGAAATGGCACTGCTGCCGTACTCCACCGGGAAATAGCCGCCGGACGAACCCTGTGCAGCGTCTCCGACACCCCTAGTGCACGTGCATATGCTCATGCAGGGGCACATGAACCGGGTTATGATCCGGGGAAATTGCCTCTGCGTCCCGGGAGCGTCCTGTGCACCACCCGTACAACGGTATGGCGGCAAAGGACCTGCACGGAGTCGTCTGGCTGAAGAGCCGGCACAGCAACTCCCAGGGTGCCTGCGTGGAGATGGCCAAACTGCCGGACGGCGGGGTGGCGGTGCGCAATTCGCGATTCCCCGACGGGCCCGCGCTCATCTACACCCCCGCCGAGGTGGACGCGCTGCTGCGCGGGGTCAAGGACGGGGAGTTCGATCACCTCGCCGCGGAGTGACCCGCGTAGACCTCGCACGTGATACGGCGTTCAGACGGCTAGGGCGTTCCGCCGGGCCGTCGCCGGGAGATGGAACATCGCCCAGACCACCTTGCCGCGCAGGGTGCCCGCGAGCGGATGCCACCCCCAGCTGTCACTGAACGCCTCGACGAGATACAGCCCGCGCCCCGACTCCGCGGAACAGTCCGGATCGTCCGCGGAGGTCTCGCCGGCGACCGGGCTCGTCTCGCTCGGGTCCCGCACGGCGCAGACCAGGCGGGACGTCCAGTGCATCAGATGCAGCCGGACCGCGGGTTCGGGCGCGGCCGGACCGCTGCCGGGGAGGGCGTGCCGGAGGGCGTTGGTGACCAGTTCCGACACCACGAGCGCCACATCGTCGAAGCATTCGCCCAGCTCCCACCGGCCGAGCGCGGCCTCGGTGAACTGCCGGGCCCCTCTGACCGATTCGTAGGCGCCGGTCAGCGCGCAGGACACCGAACTCGACACGGACACGGGGTCGATGGGAGGGAGGCCCTGCCGTAACGGCGCGAACATGGTCGATCCTTGGGTCCCCATGCGAGGCACTCCTGGCCCTATAGGAATCGGTCAAGGCGGCGTGCTGGTGCTCCTGCACCATGGTTCCCAAAGCACACGGCAGATGCAAGGGCAAATGCACGTGCACGTAGGGAAGTTGGGGGGACAGGGCCGGTTTTTCCGTATTCCTCCCCACGGCTGGATCCAGAGCCTCTGCGGGCAACTTCCCGTCTGTGTAACCGGATGCATACGCAACGGAGCCCGGAGGTGGCAGACTGCGCCCGTTGACGGTCGCAGTGCATCACCAACGGAGACAGGCAGTCGGGACATGGGCACAGTGCAGCCGGATGGGGGGCACCCCCCAGCAGTGGCCGGCGGAGGAGCGGGCGGAGCAGGGGGATCGAGCGGCTCCATGGTGCGCCGCATCCTGCTCGGGTCCCAGCTCAGGAGGCTCCGGGAATCCCGCGGCGTCACGCGGGAGGCCGCCGGGTACTCGATCCGCGCTTCCGAATCGAAGATCAGCCGCATGGAGTTGGGCCGGGTGAGCTTCAAGGCACGGGACGTCGAGGACCTGCTCACCCTCTACGGGGTCGTCGACGGCGCGGAGCGCGAGGCGCTCCTCGGGCTGGCCCGCGAGGCCAACGTGGCGGGCTGGTGGCACAGTTACGGCGACGTCCTGCCGGGCTGGTTCCAGACCTACGTCGGCCTGGAGGGCGCGGCGTCGAGCATCCGCAGCTACGAGGTGCAGTTCGTGCACGGGCTGCTGCAGACCGAGGAGTACGTTCACGCGGTCGTGACCCGCGGCCAGCCGGAGGCCACCCGCAGCGAGGTCGAACGGCGCGTCGCACTGCGCCTGGAGCGGCAGAAGCTGCTGGTCTCCGAGCGCGGCCCGGAGTTCCACGTGGTGCTCGACGAGGCCGCCCTGCACCGCCCCTACGGCGGCAGCACGGTCATGCGCGGCCAGCTGCGGCACCTCGCCGAGATCTCCGAGCGGCCGAACGTGACGCTCCAGGTCATGCCGTTCGCCTTCGGCGGGCACGCGGCCGAGAGCGGGGCGTTCACCCTGCTCCGCTTCCCCGAGTCCGACCTCCCCGACGTCGTCTACCTGGAGCAGCTCACCAGCGCGCTCTACCTCGACAAGCGGGACGAAGTCGCCCAGTACGAACGGGCGATGGAGCGGCTGCACGAGGACGCCCTGAGTCCGGCGGAGAGCCGTGACGTGCTGGCGGCCATGGTCCATCGGGTGTGACTCGTCAGTACGATGACAAGCCATCAGGAGAGTGCGTACGCCCGGGGCGTCCGACCAGCGCCCCGCCTCCAGACAGGGATGGCATGTCCTACTTCACAGAGTTGGCCCACCAGTACATAGACGGCGAGTGGAAGTCCGGCAGCGGCTCCTGGGACATCATCGACTTCAATCCGTACGACGGGGAGAAACTGGCCTCCGTCACCGTGGCCACGGTGGACGAGGTCGACCAGGCCTACCGGGCGGCGGAGCGCGCACAGCGCGACTGGGCCGCCACCAACCCCTACACGCGCCGGCTCGTCTTCGAGCGCGCGCTGCGGATCATCCAGGACCGCGAGCAGGAGATCACCGAGGCGATCATCGCGGAGCTGGGCGGCACCCGGCTGAAGGCGGCCTTCGAGCTGCACCTCGCCCAGGAGTTCCTCCGGGAGGCGATCCAGCTGGCCCTGCGCCCCGAAGGCCGGATCCTCCCGTCCCCGGTCGACGGCAAGGAGAACCGGGTCTACCGGCTCCCGGTCGGCGTGGTCGGGGTCATCAGCCCGTTCAACTTCCCCTTCCTGCTGTCCATCAAGTCGGTGGCGCCCGCGCTGGCGCTCGGCAACGCGGTGGTCCTCAAGCCGCATCAGAACACCCCGGTCGTCGGCGGCGGGCTGGTGGCCAAGGTGTTCGAGGAGGCGGGCCTGCCGGCCGGCGTGCTGAACGTCGTCATCACCGACATAGCGGAGATCGGCGACGCGCTGATCGAACACCCCGTGCCGAAGGTCATCTCCTTCACCGGCTCGGACAAGGTGGGCCGGCACGTCGCGTCGGTCTGCGCCGCCAACTTCAAGCACGCCGTGCTGGAGCTGGGCGGGAACAGCGCGCTGATCGTGCTGGACGACGCCGACCTGGACTATGCGGTGGACGCCGCGGTGTTCAGCCGGTTCGTGCACCAGGGCCAGGTGTGCATGGCGGCCAACCGGGTGCTGGTGGACCGCCGCGTGGAGCGGGAGTTCACCGAGAAGTTCGTCGCCAAGGTGCGGACCCTGAAGGTCGGCGACCCCTCCGACCCGGCGACCCACATCGGCCCGCTGATCAACTCCTCGCAGGCCGAGGCTATAGCGACGCTGGTCGAGCAGACGGTGGAGGCCGGGGCCACCGCCCTGGTGCGCGGTACCACGGAGGGCAACCTGGTGGCGCCGTCCGTGCTCACCGGGCTGGCGGCCGACGCGCCCGTGCTCAGCCAGGAGATCTTCGGCCCGGTGGCCCTCGTGGTGCCGTTCGACGGGGAGGACGAGGCGGTACGGATCGCCAACGACACCCCGTACGGGCTCAGCGGGGCCGTGCACACCGGCGATGTGGAGCGGGGGGTGCGGCTCGCCCAGCGGATCGAGACCGGCATGATCCACATCAATGACAGCACGGTCCACGACGAGCCGATCGTGGCGTTCGGCGGCGAGAAGCGGTCCGGCCTCGGGCGGCTGAACGGCGAGTCGATGGTGGAGGCGTTCACCACCCAGAAGTGGATCTCCATCCAGCACGGCCGGAGCGGGTTCCCGTTCTGAGGCTTGTGGGGGCTTCCGGGGGTCCGGGCCTCCGGGGCTCCGTGGCCTCGGGGCCTCCCGGGCCTCCGGCCTCCGGGCCCCACCGGTCGGGAACCTTGCGGCGCGCTGCGGTGTACCTCATGTGAAAGGGAGCCCGGTGGGTGAGGACGGCCGGTGGGGAGGACGGCCGGTGGGTGAGGACGGCCGGTGGTGAGGACGGCCGGTGGGGAGGACGCCCGGTGGGTGAGGAGCCCCGTGGGGAGGACGCCCGGTGAAGAACAATCCCGCTCCCGCTGCCCCGGCTGCCGGGCTCCGGCGGGGGGAGCGGATGACCGCCGCGTCGGCAGAGGTGCGCATGGAGTTGCCTCCAACTGGCGCGACCTCATGGCCGACCGGGCCGCGCCACCCGCCCAGTCCGTCCGGATGCCGCACGGCCGGCCCCGTCGGCGCACCAGGAGGCCATCGGCGCACCGGGCTCCCGTCAGCGCACCGGGGCCCCGTCAGCGCACCGGGGTCCCGTCGTCGTGCAGCTGCATCAGCGGGCGGCCGGAGACGATCAGCCACACGGGCAGCGAGGCCAGGCAGAGCACCGGCAGGACGGCGATGTCCGACGCGAGGACGGCAGCCGTGAAGAGGCTCAGCCAGCCCTGCCGGGTGATCGCCATGAGAATCCCCAGCACGCCGCAGACCACCGCGAGAGCGAGGTGCACCTGCGGGGCGACGGCATGGGCGCACAGCCCCAGCGAGACCCCGGCGAACACCGAGGGGAAGATCCGTCCGCCGCGGAAGCCGCAGGCGGCGGCGACGGTGAGCGCGACGACCTTGACCACCGCCATCAGGGCGAATCCCCCCGCCGACCAGCCGTCCGGATCGGCCGTCAGCTCCTTGACCTGCTCCAGCCCCTTGAACAGCGTGAGATGCCCGCCCAGGGCACCGAGCAGCCCCAGCACCACCCCGCCGGACGCCGTGATCGCCACCGGGTGCCGCAGCCGACGGAAGGCCCGGTGCACCCAGGGGAACGCATACACGGCCGCCATGGCGAGGACCGCACCCGCGGAGGCGATCACCATGGCAGGCAGCAGATCGCTGTACTTGGTCGCCGAGTAGTCCGGGAGGTTCATCTGGAAGGCCGGGTCGGCCACCAGCCCGGTCGTGATGGCGCCCGCCCCGCCGGCGACCAGCGGCGCGAACAGCTGGTCCCAGAGCGAGACTCCGGGGCCGTCTCCCGGTCCCTGTCCAGGCGGCCCGGGGGCCGGGCGGCCGACGAGGCTCTCGGTGACGATCAGCGCCGCCGCGACCGGCGTGCCGAAGAGCGCGCCGACCGTGCCGGCGGCGGCCAGCGCCACCCACAGGTCGGCGGGCGAGTGCGGAAAGGCCTTGGTCCCGAGCCAGAACGCCAGCGCGATATTGGCCGCGGTGATCGGGTTCTCCGGCCCGAGGCTGACGCCGCCCGCCAGCGCCAGCACGGCGGCGAGCAGCAGCCCGGGGACCACCCGCGCCGGGATCGGGGGGTCGACGAGTCCGGTGGTGGCCGGGTCGCGCCCCGCGTGCCCCGGCACCTTCCAGACCACCATGCCCACGGCCAGCCCGGTGGCGGTGAGGACCGCGACCATCCATCCCGTCGACCAGCGCCCGACGCCCAGCGCCTCGGGCAGGGTCGTCCAGAGCACATGCTCCAGGGCCTCGGCGAGTTCGCTGATGCCCAGCAGCAACAGGGCGGCGGCCACCCCGACCACGAGTGCCGGAAGGGTCAGCGGCAGCAGGGCTCGTGGGCCGACGGGACTGCGCTGGGCGGCGGCTTCCGGTACCACGGGCACACCATAGCCGCGTATATCGGTACGAATCGGAATGAAACTCGGGGCTTGCACCTCACGCGACGTGAGGCAGCAGGCTGTGGAGCGCACAGAGAAGGGAGCGGACGGCATGAGCTATTCCGTGGGACAGGTCGCCGGCTTCGCCGGGGTCACGGTGCGCACCCTGCACCACTACGACGAGATCGGGCTGCTCTCCCCGAGCGCCCGCAGCCGCGCCGGGCACCGGCGGTACGACGACGCCGACCTCGGCCGGCTGCAGCAGATCCTGTTCTACCGGGAGCTCGGCTTCCCGCTCGACGAGGTCGCGGCCCTGCTCGACGACCCGGGGGTGGACCCGCAGGAACATCTGCGGCGTCAGCACGGACTGCTGTCCGCCCGGATCGTTCGGCTGCAGGCGATGGCCGTGGCCGTCGAACACGCCATGGAGGCAGGAAAGATGGGCATCACACTCACCCCCGAGGAGAGGTTCGAGGTCTTCGGGGAGCAGGACCCGGAGCAGTACGCGGAGGAGGTCCAGCAGCGCTGGGGCGACACCGACGCGTACCGGGAGTCGCAGCGCCGGGCCGCCTCCTACACCAAGGAGGACTGGCTGCGGATCAAGGCGGAAGGAGAAGAGAACACCGCCGCGTTCGTCGCCCTCATCGAGGCGGGCGTGGCGCCGGACTCCGAGGCGGCGATGGACCTCGCGGAGGAGCACCGGCAGCAGATCTGCCGCAACTTCTACGCGTGCGACCACGCGTTCCACACCTGCCTCGGCGAGATGTACGTCGCCGACCAGCGGTTCACCGATTCCCTCGACGGCACCAAGCCGGGTCTCGCGGGCTATCTGCGGGACGCGATCCTCGCCAACGCGGCGCGGCACACCTGACAGCGCGGACCCCGGCAGCGCGCACCGGGGTCCGCGCCCGGCAGGAACCTGCCGGGCGTTCCTCCGGTCGCCGGGGCGTCGCCGGGACGGTCGCCGGGGTGGCTGCCGGGGTGGCGGACATCACTCGGCCGGGGCCCGGGCCCCGGCCGCCGGGCCATCGGTGCGGCCGACGGGGCGCCGCCGGGCATCGGTGCAGCCATCGGTGCCCGCCGGGCGCCGCTGCTGCCGGCGCAGCGGCCTCAGGACTGCGGGGCCAGTACCACCGCGGTGCCGTAGGCGCAGACCTCGGTGCCCACGTCTGCGGCTTCCGTCACATCGAACCGCATCATCAGGACCGCGTTCCCGCCGCGGGCCCGGGCCTGTTCGACGAGCCGTTCCATGGCCTGATTCCGGGTCTCGACCAGGGTCTTGGTGAGCCCCCGCAGCTCGCCGCCGATCATCGACTTCAGACCGGCTCCGATCTGGCTGCCCAGGTGGCGCGAGCGCACCGTCAGGCCGAAGACCTCGCCGATGACCTGCTGCACGTGGTAGCCCGGCACGTCGTTGGTCGTCACCACCAGAACGTCGGACTGGGCGCCCTGACCGCCCCCGAACTCCTCGATGCCCATCACACACCTCCTGCGGAAAGGATCGGACGCGGGGGCGGATGGCGCACCCGGAGGGCGGCCCGTTGCGCTGTCCGGCGGTACCGGCCGGGGTGCCGCGGGGTGTCGGCCGGGGCCCGGGCCAAGGGGCTGCCGGGTGCGGTGGCCGGTCCTGGAACCGGAGCGCCGCCGCTCGCGTTGATAGCTTGGGGGTGCCACACCGCCTCATCGGCAGCCACCGCCTCATCCCTGTGCCCGGGCCCCGCTTGAGCCTGCGCCCTCGACCCAGGAGCCTGTCAACCGTGACCACCCTCGCGCTCGGCCCCAGCTGGCTGGACCCGGACTTCCTGATCCAGACGTTCGGCCTGCTCGGTGTGCTGACGATCGTCTTCGCCGAGTCCGGCCTGCTCATCGGCTTCTTCCTGCCGGGGGACTCGCTGCTGTTCACCACCGGTCTGCTGGTGGTCACCGACAAACTGGACAAGCCGCTCTGGCTGGTGTGCGTGCTCATCGTCGCCGCCGCGGTCCTCGGCGACCAGGTCGGCTATCTCTTCGGACGGAAGGTCGGCCCCGCGCTGTTCCGGCGGCCCGACTCGAAGCTCTTCAAGCAGGAGAACGTCGAGAAGGCTCATGAGTTCTTCGAGAAGCACGGTCCGAAGTCGCTGATTCTGGCCCGCTTCGTTCCGATCATCCGTACCTTCACGCCGATCATCGCCGGTGTGAGCCGGATGAACTACCGCTCGTTCATCATCTTCAACATCATCGGCGGCGCCCTCTGGGGCGCCGGCGTCACCCTGCTGGGCGCGGCGCTCGGCCAGATCGACTTCGTGCACCAGCACATCGAGATGATCCTGGTCGGGATCGTGCTGCTCTCGGTGGTCCCGATCGTGATCGAGTACCTCCGGGCCCGCGGCCAGTCCAAGAAGGCCGCGGCGGCCGCCCCGCAGGAGCCGGACGCCGGCCAGTCCCCGGCCCCGCGCGGCCGTCACGCCAAGCGCTGACCCACCCGGTGGCGCCGCCCGAGCGGCGCCACCGGTCCGGCGCACCCGCGCAGCCCCCACCGGGCGCCACCCGTGACGCACCGGCGAGAGCCGGCGAGAACCCGCGAGGTCCGGCAGAGCCGGGCAGAACCGGGCAGAGCCCGCGAGGCTCCGGCACTCGTCCCCGCCTCCGCAGCCCCCGACGGGCCCACCGCCGGCTGTCGGAACACCCGCGCCGGAACACCCGCGTTCGGCCCCCGCGTTCAAGAACCCGTACGTCAGAACCCGCGCGTCCGCTTCGCGGCCCGGCGTGCCGAGGCGTCCGCCGCACCCGGGATCTTGATGGCGAGCCGGGCGATCTCACCACCCAGGTTCACCCCGATCGCGATGGCCAGGGCCAGCGCCGCCGCCTTGGTCAGCGAGGCCAGACCCGAGTCGAGGCCGCCCTGGGCGAGGTTCAGCAGCCCGAAGTAGATGGCGCTACCGGGGAGCAGCGGTCCGATCGCCGCCGTGACGTAGGGCAGCGCCGAGGCGTACCGGTACCGCGACAGCAACTGGCCGAAGAGGCCGACCAGCCCCGCCGCCACCGTCGTCGAGGCGACCTGGTTCACCCCGACCTCGACGGCCAGGGCCCCGTAGATGAGCCAGGCGACGCCGCCGTTGAGCGTGGCCATCAGGACGGTGTGACGTTCCTGCTGGAGCAGGATCGCGAAGGCGAGGGCCAGGAGCATCGCCGCGAGGATCTGGGTCACGGGCCGGTTGGGCACGTCCAGGGCCTCTTCCGGATTCAGCCTCGCCCCCAGCCGGACACCGCCGTAGAGCACGGTCAGCACCCCGCAGACGATGCCGACCACCAGGTAGGCGACCTCCAGCAGACGGGCGGAGGCGGTGATGTAATAGCCCGTCAGTCCGTCCTGGACGCCCGCGACGAGCGCTCGTCCCGGGATCAGTGCGAAGAGTCCACCGGTGATGACGGCCGAGGCCTGTACCTCGGCGTGGGCGAGGCTCAGCGCGATCCCCATCGCGGCGGGCGGCATCGCCGCCGCGACGAACTGGTAGAACTCCGGCAGCCCGCGCCCCGAGGCCAGCCACGCCAGCCGGTCGCCGAGCATGGCCCCGGCGGCCGCCGCCAGGAACACCAGCCAGGTGCCGCCGACCAGGGTGCTCGCCGCGCCGGCCAGGGCTCCGCCGGCCAGGGTCAGCGCCCATCCCGGGTAGGGGTGCCGGTTACGCCGTATCTCGGCCAGCCGCCGGTACGCCTCCTCCAGGCTTATCTCGACGTCGTCCGCGCAGATGTCGTCGACCAGCCGGAAGACCGCGGCCAGTCGGGTGTAGTCGGTGCCCCGCCGCCGTACGGTGCGGCTGGCCGTCACCGGGTCGTCGACCAGCGACGGCTGGTAGGTGACGGACAACAGGGTGAAGGTGACGGTCGGCTCGCAGCGGTCCAGGCCGTAGGCGTGCGCGACGCCGAACATCGCGGCCTCGACGTCCTCCGCGCCCTCGCCGCCCGCGAGCAGCAGTTCGCCGATACGGAGCGTCAGGTCGAGGACGCGCGGTACGGCCGGGCCGGTCTCGTCCTCGACCTTCTCCGCCCGCTCCGGCACCGGCCGGTCGGCGATCGGCATGCGCAGCATCGTGCGCATCCGGTCCTGCCAGGGCGTCTCCTTGGTCAGCCGGACCATCGGGATGCCGTGCGGCGGGGTGAACGCCGGGTACGCGGACTGCGGGCGGGCGTGCGTGCCCGTCTGCGACCTGGGCGGGGCGAACGCCGAGCCCTCGGGCTCCGCGTGGTGCTCCTGCGCCAGCCCGCTGGGCACCGCGAACTCGGATGTCGGATGCTCCTCCTCCGGAGGTGGCGGCAGCGGCACGCCCTCCGGCGGTGTGAAGGCGCTGTGCGCCTCGTCCGACTGCGGCTTGCGGTCCTCCTGGGCATCCGCCTCAGGTGTGCCACCGCTCCGCTTCGGGTCCCCGACCACGTCGTTCCGCTCCTCCTCGCCTCTCTTTCCGGTGCCTCACCGGCCACGATGCCGCATGCCCGGCCGTGCTGCCCGCCATGTCCCCGTGCAGCGGCGGGCGGTGCGCCCCTCGGGGTGCACCGCCCGCCGCCGTACGGTAAGGGGTCCTTGCCCTGTGCCCGCAAGGACCCCTGAATGAGCCTTCCGGCTCAGTGACTCAGTGCTGGCCGCCCTGGGCCTCGAGCCGCTTGATGGAGGCCTCGACCTCGGCCTCCGCCTCGCCGCGGCCGACCCAGTTGGCGCCCTCGACGGACTTGCCGGGCTCCAGGTCCTTGTACACCTCGAAGAAGTGCTGGATCTCCAGGCGGTCGAACTCCGACACGTGGTGGATGTCGCGGAGGTGCTCCACCCGGGGGTCGGACGCCGGAACGCAGAGCAGCTTGTCGTCGCCGCCGGCCTCGTCGGTCATCCGGAACATGCCGATGGCACGGCACTTGATGAGGCAGCCCGGGAAGGTCGGCTCGTCGAGAATGACCAGCGCGTCCAGCGGGTCGCCGTCCTCGCCGAGGGTGTTCTCCACGAAGCCGTAGTCGGCCGGGTAGCTGGTCGATGTGAAGAGTCGACGGTCCAGGCGGATGCGACCGGTCTCGTGGTCCACCTCGTACTTGTTCCGCGAACCCTTCGGGATCTCGATGGTGACGTCGAACTCCACGGGTGGCTCCTCCATGATCAGCACATACTTCGGGTGATTAAGTGTCCCTCACGCAGGTGTGTGATGGCGAAAGGGGCTGGTCCGAGGTGCCCGAGGCCGGATCGTGGCAGTTCAGATGGGTGGTCGAACGATGGCGGGCGCATCCGGCCTGGCATCTTCCGGCGGTATCCGCGCTGGTGGGAGTGGCCGTGGCGGCCGCTGCCGTGACCGCGGCCGGTCCGTGGGACTCCGGTCAGCGTACGGCCGAGCGGCAGCGTGCGGAGGCCCGGAGCCCGACGCGTGGCGAGCATCACGGCGAGCGGTCCGGCGGACGGTCCGGCCGCGCCGCGGGTACGGTCCCGCGGGCCGCGGGCGTCCTCGCCCCGCTGGGTGCCGTCGCCACCCAGTCCCCTGATCCGGTGCCCCCGCCCACCCGTGACGGCCTCACGGACTCCCTCGGCCCGCTCCTCAAGGACCCCGCGCTCGGTCCGCTGCGCAGCGCGTCCGTGGTGGACGCCACGACCGGCAAGCAGCTCTACGGCTCCGACGCCGGCACCGCGGCCCTCCCGGCCTCCACCATCAAGATCGCGACCGCGGTGGCGGCGCTGGACGCGCTCGGACCCGACCACCGCATCGAGACCACCGTCGTCACCGGGGCCGCGGACGACGAGATCGTGCTGGTCGGCGGCGGCGACCCGACCCTCACGGCCCGCAAGCCCCTGGGTGTGGACAAGCCCGCGGCCCTGCGCACCCTCGCCCGGGACACCGCCCGCGCGCTGAAGGACCGCGGCCGCACCGAGGTCACCGTCGGCTACGACACCTCCCGCTACACCGGCCCGGACGTGCACCCGATCGGCCCCGGCAACGAGAACATCGCGGCCGTCACCCCGCTGATGGCCGACGAGGGCCGGCTCGACGACAGCGCCAGCGGCCCGGCCCCGCGCAGCGCCGACCCGGCCCACGACGCGGCCCGGACCTTCGCCCGGCTGCTCCGGGACCGGGGCATCGGCACCAAGGACGATCCGCACTCCGTCACCGCGGGCCACAAGGCCGAGCGGCTGGCCGTCGTGCGGTCCTTCCCCCTCTCGACGCTGGTCGAGCGGATGCTCACCACCAGCGACAACGACATCGCCGAGGCCCTGGCCCGGCAGACCGCGATCGCGGGCGAGGAGCCGGTGAGCTTCGAGGGCGGCGGCCGCGCCGTCACGCGGCGGCTGGAGAAGCTCGGCCTGCCCGTGAAGGACGCGAAGTTCACCGACGGCAGCGGGCTGAGCCGCAAGAACGAGGTCACCGCGGATCTCCTCGCCCAGCTGCTGGTCCGGGCCGCGGACCCGGCCCGCCCCGAGCTGCGGCCGGTCCTCACCGGGCTCCCCGTGGCCGGGTTCACCGGGACGCTGCGCGGCCGCTACGCCGACGCGCCCGCGGGCACGGGGGTCGTCCGGGCCAAGACGGGGACCCTGACGGGCGTGAACACCCTCGCGGGGACGGTGGTGGACGCCGACGGCCGACTGCTGGCGTTCGCGTTCATGACGACGGACGCGGCCGACCCCCACGGCGCCCAGGCGGCCCTGGACCGGCTGGCCTCGGCGGTCGCCAACTGCGGCTGCCGCTGACCGGGCCCCGCCCCGGGGTACCCCGTGGGCGGCCCGGGGCGTCCACAACCCTCACCGCAACCGCTGTGCAGCACGTACCGTGAAGTCATGACGAGCATCGGTGGTGCGGAGATGGTCGACTGGAACCTCGCGGTGGCGACGGCGACCCGGCTCGTACGGCCGGGACCCGAGGTGACCCGGGACGAGGCGCGGGCCGTCGTCGCCGAACTGCGGCGGCACGCCAAGTCCTCCGAGGAGCACGTGCGGGCGTTCACCGGGCTGGCGCAGCCGGACTCGGCGCCGCACGACACCCCGGTCCTCGTGGTGGACCGGGCCGGCTGGGTGAAGGCCAACGTCGCCGGGTTCCGCGAGGTCCTCAAGCCGCTGCTGGAGAAGATGCAGGACCGGCGCGGCGGTTCGGCCGGCGGTTCGGTCCTCGGCGCGGTCGGCGGCAAGGTGACCGGTGTCGAGCTGGGGATGCTGCTGTCGTTCCTCGCCTCCCGCGTCCTCGGCCAGTACGAGACGTTCGCCCCCGTCGGCCGGGATCTGCCGGGCGCGGAGAACGGCGCCGGCCGGCTGCTGCTGGTCGCGCCCAACATCGTCCATGTGGAGCGGGAGCTCGACGTGGCGCCGCACGACTTCCGGCTCTGGGTCTGCCTGCACGAGGAGACCCACCGCACCCAGTTCACCGCCGTCCCCTGGCTGCGCGACCACATAGAGGGTGAGATCCAGTCGTTCCTCGGCGAGACCGAGATCGACCCGAACACGCTGCTGGAGCGGCTCCGGGAGGCGGTGCAGTCGCTCACCGGCAACCGGCCGGAGGGCGCGGACGACGACGGTGCCCACAGCCTGGTCGAACTGGTGCAGACGCCCGCCCAGCGCGAGATCCTCTCCCGCCTCACCGCCGTGATGTCCCTGCTGGAGGGGCACGCGGACTTCGTGATGGACGGGGTGGGGCCGCAGGTCGTGCCGTCGGTGGCGGAGATCCGGGAGAAGTTCCAGAAGCGGCGGGCGAGCGGGGCGGGCCGGCTCGACCTGGCGCTGCGCAAGCTGCTCGGTCTCGACGCCAAGCTCCGGCAGTACCGTGACGGGGAGCGGTTCGTCCGGGCCGTGGTGAGCCAGGTCGGGATGGACGGCTTCAACCGGGTCTGGACCTCGCCGAACACCCTCCCGACCAAGTCGGAGATCGCCAAACCGGCGGACTGGGTCGCGAGGGTGCACCGGAAGGCCGAGTCGTGAGAGCGGGGCGGCCCGCGGGGTGAGCCCCGCCCGGTAATCACCCGTCCGAGGGACCGTGAGCGATGGGTGGGCGTGCGATGCTCGGGTATCGGCTCGTCTCTGTCACCATCTACATACTCAGCGTGATGAAAAGCCGTGACTGAACCCCGTACGACCCCCCGTACGGCCCCGGCCCCGAGGAAGTGAACCGGACATGGGTCCCCATCCAGCGGTCGCAGCGATACGCCTGGCGGTCCGCCGCGTACTCCACGACGTCCTCACCGACCACCCGCCGGGCGAGCAGCGGCCCGGTCCGCTCGTCCTCGCCGCCTGCAGCGGTGGCGCGGACTCCATGGCGCTCGCCTCCGCCCTCGCCTTCGAGGCCCCCAAACTGGGCATCCGGGCCGGTGGCGTCACCGTCGACCACGGTCTGCAGCCCGGGTCGGAGCTGCGAGCGGCCGAAGTCGCCACCCGGATGCGGGCGCTCCGTCTCGACCCCGTCGAATCGATCGCGGTGCACGTCGGGCGGGGCGGCGGCCCCGAGGCCGCGGCCCGGGACGCCCGCTACGCCGCCCTCGACGCCGCCGCCGAACGGCACGGGGCCGTCGCGATCCTGCTCGGCCACACCCGTGACGACCAGGCCGAAACCGTCCTCCTGGGCCTGGCCCGGGGTTCCGGAACCCGGTCGCTGTCCGGCATGGCGGCCGTCTCCGGCGCCGGGGGACGCTACCGCCGCCCCTTCCTCCAGCTCGACCGGCAGACCGCCCGCAAGGCCTGCCTCGTGCAGTCGCTGCCGGTCTGGGACGACCCGCACAACACCGACCCCGCGTACACCCGCTCGCGGCTCCGCCACGAGGGGCTGCCCGCGCTGGAGAAGTCCCTGGGCAAAGGGGTGATCGAGGCGCTGGCCCGGACGGCGCAGCTCTCCCGGGACGACGCCGACGCCCTCGACGGCTGGGCCGCCGAGGTGGAGCAGACGGTGCGCGCGGAGGGCGGGGACGGCTTCGCCGCCCTGGACACCGCCAAGCTCTACGCGCTGCCGCCCGCCGTCCGGCGCCGGGTGCTGCGGCGTGCGGCCATCTCCGCGGGCGCGCCGCCCGGCTCTCTCTTCGCCCGGCACATCGAGGAAGTGGACCGGCTGATCACCGGCTGGCGCGGCCAGGGGGCGATCAACCTCCCCGGCCGGGTCGAGGTCCGACGGCGGTGTGGCAGTCTGGTGATTCGGCGGCGCGACGAGGCCGCCGCCGACCACTGAGCCGACCTTCGGTCGCACACCGGGGCGTACGGGCCGCAGGCCCCCGCACCCTGACGGACCGAGACGAACCGAGAGTGACCAGGGTGGACGACAAGGACATGGGCACCGACCTCCAGTCGGTGCTCATCACCAAGGAAGAGATCGACGCGAAGCTCGCCGAGCTGGCCGCGAAGATCGACGCGGAGTACGCGGGCAAGGACCTGCTCATCGTCGGTGTCCTCAAGGGCGCGGTGATGGTGATGGCGGACCTGGCCCGGGCTCTGTCGACCCCGGTCACGATGGACTGGATGGCGGTGTCCTCCTACGGGGCCGGCACCAAGTCCTCCGGCGTGGTCCGGATCCTCAAGGACCTGGACACCGACCTCGCCGGCCGGGACGTCCTGATCGTCGAGGACATCATCGACTCCGGGCTGACGCTGTCCTGGCTGCTGTCGAACCTCAGCTCCCGCGGCCCGGCGTCGCTCAACGTCTGCACGCTGCTCCGCAAGCCGGACGCGGCCAAGGTCGCCATCGACGTCAAGTACGTCGGCTTCGACATCCCCAACGAATTCGTCGTGGGCTACGGCCTCGACTACGCGGAGAAGTACCGCAACCTTCCCTTCGTGGGGACCCTCGCACCGCACGTCTACGGCGGCTGACCGGCGGCTCCGGCGGCGGGGCGCCGTGGGGAACCCGTCGTGGTTTCCCGCCGTTGGAGCAGGGGAAGGCCGTTTTGTTAACCGTCCTGGGCAGCGTCGGGGGACAATGCTGGGGTACGGTCCGAAGGTCAGTCTTTAAAGGTCGAGTAATACACCGTACGCACGCGCAGCCCGCCTGAGGCTGACGTGCCTCACTGTGGCAGGAGGGACGGGGCGCCTGCGCCCCGTATGGATGGACGTGAAGCGCTACTTCCGTGGGCCGGTCATGTGGATCGTGCTGGCCGTCCTCGCCGTGGTCGTGTTGATGCAGGTCGTCGGCTCGTCCGGCGGCTACAAGACGGTGGACACCGGCCAGGTCGTCAAGGCGATCGCCGACAACAAGGTCCAGTCCGCCGAGCTGACGACCGGCGACGAGAACAAGATCAAGGTCGAGCTCAAGGACGGCACCAAGGTCGAGGGCAGCACCAAGCTGCAGGCCAGCTACATCGGTGACCAGGGTTCCCAGCTCGCTCAGACGCTGCAGGCTCAGACCAACGACAGCGACAAGAACACGCTGCCCGACGGCTACACCGTGTCCCCGTCGAAGCAGAACCCGTTCGTCGGCGTTCTGCTCTCGCTGCTGCCGTTCGTCCTCATCGTCGTTGTCTTCCTGTTCCTGATGAACCAGATGCAGGGCGGCGGCTCCCGGGTCATGAACTTCGGGAAGTCCAAGGCCAAGCTGATCACCAAGGACACCCCGAAGACGACGTTCACCGATGTGGCGGGCGCCGACGAGGCCGTCGAGGAGCTCCACGAGATCAAGGAGTTCCTGCAGGAGCCGGCCAAGTTCCAGGCCGTCGGGGCGAAGATCCCCAAGGGTGTTCTGCTGTACGGCCCGCCCGGTACCGGCAAGACGCTTCTCGCGCGCGCCGTCGCGGGCGAGGCGGGCGTGCCGTTCTACTCGATCTCCGGTTCCGACTTCGTCGAGATGTTCGTCGGTGTCGGTGCCTCCCGGGTCCGCGACCTGTTCGAGCAGGCCAAGGCCAACGCCCCGGCGATCGTCTTCGTCGACGAGATCGACGCCGTCGGCCGGCACCGCGGCGCGGGCCTCGGCGGCGGGCACGACGAGCGTGAGCAGACCCTGAACCAGCTCCTCGTCGAGATGGACGGCTTCGACGTGAAGGGCGGCGTCATCCTGATCGCCGCCACGAACCGGCCCGACATCCTCGACCCGGCGCTGCTGCGCCCGGGCCGCTTCGACCGGCAGATCGCCGTCGACCGCCCGGACATGCAGGGCCGGCTGGAGATCCTCAAGGTTCACCAGAAGGGCAAGCCGGTCGCGCCGGACGTCGACCTCGGGGCCGTCGCCCGCCGCACCCCCGGCTTCACCGGTGCGGACCTGTCGAACGTCCTCAACGAGGCCGCGCTGCTCACCGCGCGCAGCGACAGGAAGCTGATCGACAACCACTTCCTCGACGAGGCGATCGACCGTGTCGTGGCCGGACCGCAGAAGCGGACCCGGATCATGAGCGACAAGGAGAAGAAGATCACCGCGTATCACGAGGGCGGTCACGCCCTGGTCGCGGCGGCTTCTCCGAACAGCGACCCGGTGCACAAGATCACGATCTTGTCCCGCGGCCGTGCGCTCGGCTACACGATGGTCCTGCCGGACGAGGACAAGTACTCCACCACGCGCAACGAGATGCTCGACCAGCTCGCGTACATGCTGGGCGGCCGCGCGGCGGAGGAACTCGTCTTCCACGACCCGACCACGGGCGCCGCGAACGACATCGAGAAGGCCACCACCACGGCCCGCGCGATGGTCACGCAGTACGGCATGACCGAGCGGCTCGGTGCGATCAAGTTCGGCTCCGACAACTCCGAGCCCTTCCTGGGCCGCGAGATGTCGCATCAGCGCGACTACTCCGAGGAGGTCGCCGCGCTGGTGGACGAGGAGGTCAAGAAGCTCATCGAGACGGCGCACAACGAGGCCTGGGAGATCCTGGTCGAGAACCGCGACGTCCTGGACAACCTCGTCCTGCAGCTGCTGGAGAAGGAGACCCTCGGCAAGGAGGAGATCGCGGAGGTCTTCTCCACGATCGTGAAGCGCCCGGCCCGTCCGGCGTGGACCGGTTCCTCCCGTCGCACCCCGTCCACCCGGCCGCCGGTCCTCTCCCCCAAGGAGCTGACCATGGCCAACGGCGCCAAGCCCGGTGCCACCCCGTCCAAGGTCTCCACGGACAAGGTGGACCTCCCGGAGGAGCCCGGCTCCGAGAGCTGACGGGCGGCCTCCGGGCCCGGAATGAATGCCGCGCTCCCTCGGGTTCTAACCTGAGGGAGCGCGGCTTTCTGCTGCGCGCTGCGGATACGTGAAGGATCGAGGCACACATGACCGACCCGGTGACACTGGACGGCCAGCGCCCCATCGGCGAGTTCGACGAGAAGCGCGCCGAGAACGCCGTCCGGGAGCTGCTCATCGCGGTCGGCGAGGACCCGGACCGCGAGGGCCTGCTGGAGACCCCGGCCCGGGTGGCGCGCGCCTACCGGGAGATCTTCGGCGGCCTCTGGCAGGTGCCGGAGGACGTGCTGACGACCACGTTCGACATAGGCCACGACGAGCTGGTCCTGGTGAAGGACATCGAGGTGTACAGCACCTGCGAGCACCATCTGGTGCCGTTCCACGGGGTCGCGCACGTCGGCTACATCCCGTCCACCGACGGGAAGATCACCGGGCTGTCCAAGCTGGCCCGGCTGGTGGACGTCTACGCCCGCCGGCCGCAGGTGCAGGAGCGGCTGACCACGCAGGTCGCCGACTCCCTGATGCAGATCCTGGAGCCGCGGGGCGTGATCGTGGTGATCGAGTGCGAGCACATGTGCATGTCGATGCGCGGCATCCGCAAGCCCGGCGCGAAGACCACCACCTCAGCGGTCCGCGGCCAGCTCCGCGACCCGGCCACCCGCTCCGAGGCGATGAGCCTGATCATGGCCTAGACGGCCTTCTGCGGGCCGGTGCCCGGCCTGCGGTGTCCCATGGGCCCGGAGGCCATGGCTCCGGAGGTCGGCCCGGACCGCCCGGGATCCGCTCGGGGTGCGCTCGGGGTGCGCCGTGGGGGCGGGAACGTGCCGGTCCGCCCCGTGCGGCCGCTCGGTGGCCGTCCGCCGCGCGTACCCGCTCAGTGGGCGTCCGCCGCGCGTACCCGCTCTGTGGCCCGTATCCGGCCCGCGCGCCCGGGAGCGTCCCGCGCAGCCCGCGAGCGTCCCGCGCCGGCCCCTGTGCGGGTGCCGGAGCGGGTGCCGGAGCGGGTGCCGGTGTTGGGGACCCGGAGCGCGGGTGCCGGTCTGCGGGGACCGGTGGGGTGCCGACGTGCACCCGGCCGGGGCCG
>NZ_JBYITE010000021.1:0-106322 GCF_057709105.1 Streptomyces sp. bgisy100 | reverse complement strand
CGGGGCGTCAGGCGGGCTGGGCCGCGGGCACCGCGTCCTCCCGCTCGTGTGCCGGCCGCGGCTCCTCCGCGGCGGGGCTCAGCGAACGGCGCCGGACCACCACCACGGCCGCGCCCGCGACCGCCGCGCCCGCGGCGACCACGAACGGCATGTGGATGTCGGTCCACTCCTCGATCTTCGGCGTCAGGAACGGCGCCGCGGCGGCCGCGAACCAGCGGACGAAGTTGTAGCCCGCGCTGGCCACCGGGCGCGGCGCGTCGGACACCCCGAGAGCCAGCTCCGTGTAGACGGTGTTGTTCAGGCCGATGAGAGCGCCGGAGAGCACCGTGCAGACGATGGCGGTGGTGCGGTCGCCGTAGCCGAGCACCAGCAGGTCCGCCGCGAACAGCACGAGGGACCCGCCCAGCACCGTCGGGGAGCCGAAGCGCTCCTGGAGGCGGGGCGCCACCAGCACGGAGAAGACGGCGAGCAGCACACCCCAGGCGCAGAAGACCGCGCCCGAGCCGTACGGGGTCATGTTCAGCACGAACGGGGTGAAGGCCAGCACCGTGAAGAAGGCGTAGTTGTAGAAGAACGCCGAGGCGGCGGCCGAGGCGAGCCCGCCGTGGCCGAGCGCCCGGACCGGGTCCAGCAGTGACGTCCGACGGGCCGGCCGCGGCTGCTCCTTCAGGAACGCGGTGATCGCGACGAAGCCGATGGCCATCAGCGCGGCGGTGCCGAAGAAGGGGTAGCGCCAGTTCAGGTCGCCGAGCACCGCGCCCAGCAGCGGTCCGCAGGCCATGCCGAGACCGAGCGCGGACTCGTAGAGCAGGATCGCCGCCGCGCTGCCGCCCGACGCCGCGCCCACGATCACCGCCAGCGAGGTGGAGACGAAGAGCGCGTTGCCCAGGCCCCAGCCGGCGCGGAAGCCGACCAGCTCGCCGACCGAGGTGGAGGTGCCGGAGAGCGCGGCGAAGACGACCACCAGCGCGAGGCCGGCCAGCAGGGTGCGGCGGCCGCCGATCCGGCTGGACACGAAGCCGGTGAGCAGCATGGCGACGGCGGTGATCAGGAAGTACGAGGTGAAGAGCAGGGAGACCTGGCTCGGCGTGGCCTGCAGGCCCCGGGCGATCGACGGCAGGATCGGGTCGACCAGGCCGATGCCCATGAACGCCACCACGGCCGCGCCGGCCGTGGCCCAGACGGCCCCCGGCTGGCGCAGGATGCCGGGACGGCCGGCCTCGAAGGGGTCCTCCACGGCGCCGCCGCTGCTTCCGCTCTGCTGCATGGTCTGCCACGCCCTCCGGCTCGACGGAATATCGTTGTGCGGTACACACAGTAGGTTAGATAACCTAATTAATGCAAGCTACACGCAAATCGCTCCGACGCCGCCGCAACCGGACGGGTGATCGTCCTTGACGCGGCGACGGCCGGGGAGGACCGTTGGGGCCTATGAGGGGCGAACCCAGTTGCCCGAAGTGCGGTGGCCGGGTCCGGGCACCCGGTCTCTTCGCGGATTCGTGGCAGTGCGACATTCACGGCACCGTGCACCCTCTGCAACCCGTCGTCCCGCCGAGCGTCGAAGCGCTCGGCGTGGTCGTGGGCCGGACCCATGTCCCGGTGTGGATGCCGTGGCCGCTGCCCATCGGCTGGCTGTTCACCGGAGTCGCCTGCGCCGGTGACGACCGCAACGGCGGCCGGGCCACGGCTGTCGCCTGCTCAGGACCCGGACCGCTGGGCGGAGTCGGCGAACTGATCCTGGTGGCCGAGGAGCTGGGCGTCGGGCTGGGTGCCCGGTACGCCGGCATCCCCGGGCCCGACCCCGGGTCGCGGCTCTGCGTCGACAAGCCGCCGGACGCCAAGCTGCTGGCCGCCGGCCGGCCCACACCGCTCTGGCACGTCGGCGGCGTCCCCGGGGACCGGGCGGTCTTCGCGGGGGAGGCGCGCGGCCTGTGGCTGTGGGCGATCGTCTGGCCGGAGCTGTCCGGGCTGCTGCTCTACGACGAGCTGGTGCTCACCGATCTGCGCGAGGCGGGCGCCGAGATCGACCTCGTGCCGTGCGGGGCGCTCTCGCCCCGGATCCTCTCCTGACGCCGGCGCGCAGTCCGGCGCCTGCTCGGGGGCGTCCGATGTTCTCGCGCTATGAGCGTCCGACCCGGGCGCGTACATGCGGGGACCCCTGAGGCCGGTCCGGAGCCGTTGGCGGCCTGCCGTCGCGGCCCGTCGCGCCCGGACCGCCTTCCGAAGGCCGGACTGCCGAGTGCGGCTGCCGCACCTTCACGGTCGCTGGGAAACGGGTTCCGAAAGGGGCTCGTCCCGGTGTCCCGGGCGGTGCGGAACCGCTCCGTCCGGGGTGGTGCGCCCGCCCCGTTATCCTGGAGCGTCCCCCCGTCCGAGACCGAAACCCGGAGGCGTGCCGCGTGCGTATCGACCTGCACACCCACTCCACCGCTTCGGACGGCACGGACACCCCCGCCGAGCTGGTGCGGAACGCCTCGGCGGCCGGACTCGACGTCGTGGCGCTCACCGACCACGACACGGTCGGCGGCCACGCCGCGGCGAAGGCCGCGCTGCCCCCGGGCCTGACGCTGGTCACCGGCGCGGAGCTCTCCTGCCGGCTCACCCCCGCCTCGCCGGAGGCGGACGGGCGCGACGGCATCAGCCTCCACATGCTCGCCTACCTCTTCGACCCCGACGAGGCCGACCTCGCCCGTGAGCGGGAGCTCGTCCGGGACGACCGGGTCCCCCGGGCGCAGGCCATGGTCGCCCGGCTGCGTGAGCTGGGCGTGGGCATCACCTGGGAGCGGGTGGCGGAGATCGCGGGCGACGGAGCCGTCGGCCGGCCGCACATCGCCACCGCCCTGGTCGAGCTGGGCGTCGTGCCGACCGTCTCGGACGCCTTCACCCCGGACTGGCTCGCGACCGGCGGACGCGCCTACGTCGAGAAGCACGAGCTCGACCCGTTCGACGCCATCCGCCTGGTCAAGGCGGCCGGCGGGGTCACCGTCCTGGCCCACCCGCTGGCCGTCAAGCGCGGCGCCTGCGTCCCCGAGAGTGCCCTGGCGGAGCTCGCCGCGGCGGGGCTGGACGGCGTCGAGGCCGACCACATGGATCACGACCCGGCGACCCGGGCCCGGCTGCGCGGCCTCGCCGCCGACCTCGGCCTGCTGGCCACCGGATCCAGCGACTACCACGGCAGCCGCAAGACCTGCCGCCTCGGGGAGTACACCACCGACCCCGAGATCTACGGCGAGATCGTGCGCCGGGCGACCGGTGCCTTCCCCGTGCCCGGCACGGGTGGCTGACCCGCCCCGCACCCCGACCGTCCTTTACGGCTCCCGCCGCTTCTCGTACCACTCTCCCCGCAAGGCTGCACCGTGTTCGACATCGCTCTGTTCGGCTCCGTCTTCGTCACGCTCTTCGTGATCATGGATCCGCCCGGCATCACACCCATCTTCCTCGCGCTGACCTCCGGCCGGGCCGTCAAGGTCCAGCGCCGGATGGCGCTCCAGGCGGTCCTCGTCGCCTTCGGCGTCATCGCCGTCTTCGGCATCTGCGGTCAGCAGATCCTCGACTACCTGCACGTCTCCGTGCCCGCCCTGATGGTCGCGGGCGGACTGCTGCTGTTGCTCGTCGCCCTCGACCTGCTCACCGGCAAGACGGACGAGCCCACGCAGACCAAGGACGTCAATGTGGCCCTCGTACCGCTGGGCATGCCGCTGCTCGCCGGACCGGGCGCCATCGTCACCGTGATCCTGGCGGTGCAGCGGGCCCACGACGTCAGCGGTCAGCTCTCGGTGTGGGCGGCCATTCTCGCCATGCACATCGTGCTGTGGGTGACCATGCGGTACTCGCTGCTGATCATCCGGCTGATCAAGGACGGCGGTGTGGTGCTGGTCACCCGGCTGTCCGGCATGCTGCTCTCGGCGATCGCGGTCCAGCAGATCGCCAACGGCGTCACCCAGTTCATCCAGGGCGCCTGACACCGGCCGGGCGTGCCCCGGACAGCGCAGCGCCCCCGCACGGTGTGTGCGGGGGCGCTGGGCAGAAGTACTACCGGGCCGCGGTATCGGCCGGGCGGATGTAGATGCGCGTGCCGCTCGCCGCGGCCTGCTGCACTATCCGGTTGACGGAGGCGGCGTCCACGACGGTGCTGTCCACGGCGGTGCCGTCGACGTCGTCGAGGTGCATGATCTCGAAGCGCATATGGCTTCTCCCTTCGTCTGATCCTCCTGCAGGAGAACTCTGGTGCGGGATTCATTCCACGATGGGCCCGCGATTCGACACGGTCATTGCCTGACCGTTAAGAGTGGATTGCGTGACTTCGGTGTCCCGCGTGCCGCCCGGTACAACCGAGGTGCACCCTGCAAACATTCCCTACGCTAAGGAAAATATTCGCATGACTAACTACTGGCGGGTAGAACCGCAGGTTGTGACCGCTCTCCGGGCACCCGGAGAATGAGTCCCTTATGAGCGACGCAGAGCCCCCGAGGCCCATCGACCCCGCCGCGGTCATCGCCGGCATCGAGCGGACGAACGAGCTGCTCCAGCGCGTGCTGGCGAAGGTCTCGACCACGCCCTCGATCCACGCGGTGTTCGCCGACGCCGGCTACGTGTACGCGGCCATGGGGCGGCTCGCCGCCGGCACCGAGGACCGGCGCGCCTTCGAGCTCGACGCCGAGGGGCTCATCGACGCGTTCATCGACAAGGCCCGGACGATCTTCCCGGACAGCCGGCTGCTCCGCGTCTACTGGTACGACGGCGCCCGGCGCCGCCTCCACACCACCGAGCAGCAGCGGATCGCCGAGCTGCCCGACGTCAAGGTCCGGCTGGGCAACCTCAACGCCAACAACCAGCAGAAGGGCGTCGACTCCCTGATCCGCACCGATCTGGAGACCCTCGCCCGCCACCGCGCCATCAGCGACGCGGTGCTGATCGGCGGCGACGAGGACCTGGTCTCCGCCGTCGAGGCGGCACAGAGCTACGGGGCCCGGGTGCACCTGTGGGGCATCGAGGCCACGGGCGGCCGCAACCAGGCCGACCCGCTGCTCTGGGAGGTCGACAGCCAGCGCACCTTCGACCTCGACTTCTGCAAGCCGTACGTGACCCGGCGGTCCGCCGCGTACGAGACGTTTCCGGACACCGGCGGCGAGGGCGCTCCCGCGCCCGGCCGCGAGGACGTCCGCTTCGTCGGCGCCCGGGTGGCCTCCCGCTGGCTGGGGGAGCGCGGCCGGGACACCCTGGCCGAGCTGCTGCCCGGTCACCCCTACCTTCCGGGCTCCACCGACCAGGAGCTGCTGAACGAGGCCGAGGGGCTGCTCCAGCACTCCCTGCGGGGCCATTCCGACCTGCGGCGGGCGCTGCGCGACGGCTTCTGGGACCATCTCCAGGCCCAGCTGCTCTGACAGGTGCCCTGGCGTCCGGGTCGGGCCGGGCCGGGCCGGGCTCCGCGGTGCCCGGGAACGGCTCCGGGTTCTCAGGCGCGCTGTCAGGCCCCGACGCCCTCCCGGGCCCCGGCGCCCTCCCAGGCCCCGTCGTCCTCCCAGAATGCGGCGAGGGCCTCCGCCGTCGGCTGCGGCTGCTCCGCGGCGGGGGAGTGCTCGGCGCCGTCGATCACCGCGCGCCGGGCCGCCAGCCGGTCCGCCATGGCGTCCATCAGCGGCACCGGCCAGGCGTAGTCGACCACACCGGAGAGCACCAGCTTCGGCAGCGGCACGGCGGCCAGCTCGTCCACCCGGTCCGGCTCGCCGATCAGCTGCTTCCCGGTGGCGATCAGCTGTTCCGGGACGGTGCCCTGCCAGCGGTGGTGCAGGAACTCCCGCACCGCGGGCGGGGTCGCGTCCCCCGCGGCCTCCGGCGGGTCGAGGTCCCGCATCGCCTGCCAGACCGTCTCCATGTCCCACACCAGCAACGCGTCGACCAGCAGCTTGGTGCGGGCCTGCTGGGCCTCGCAGATCGCCCCCGGCCCGGAACTCATGATCGTCAGCGAGGCGAACGGTGTGCGGTCCGCCAGGACCGCGGCACGGGCGATCAGGCCACCCAGGGAGTGGCCCACCAGGTGCACCGGTCCGCCGTCCGCACCCACCGCCGCGGCCAGCGCGAGGACGTCCCGGGCCAGCTCCGCCTGCGCGTACGCGCCCTCGTCGCGCGGTCCGCCGGACTCGTGCTGCCCGCGCCCGTCGACGGCGACGACCCGGAAGCCGCGGTGGGCGAGGGGCTCCAGCAGTGCGATGAAGTCCTCCTTGCTGCCGGTGAATCCGGGCACGAGGAGGGCGCTGCCGAGCTGCGGGGTGCCGGCCGGCGGCGCGGCGTCGTGCACCGCGAAGTCACCGCGCGCGGTGCCGAGTCGGTGGGCCCGGGCGCACGGGGGGAGGGCGAGGAAGGGGGGCCTGCTCATGCGGTTGAGGCTAGCGGCCGTCCCTGACGTCCCGGCATCCGGCGGGCGGCACCGCCGCGACGGGCGTGCGGAATCCGCCGAACGGACGGATGACCGGGCAACCGGACTGGTGGCCGGCCGGAGAGGAGCTGTGCCGCGGCGGATCCGGAACGGCGGACGGCCCGCACCCCGGGTGGGGTGCGGGCCGTCCGCCGTACTGCTGTGTCAGCTCTCCGGCGCGGTCTCGGCCTTGGCGGCCGTGGAGCGCGTCCGGCGGCGACGGCGGGGCTTGGCGGCGTCGCCCGCCGCCTCACCGGCCTCCGGCGCGGCGGCCTCGGCCACCTCGCCCTCCGGCTTCGCGGCGCGCGTCCGACGGCGCTTGGGAGCCGGTGCGGCTTCCCCGTCGGCCACCGGGGCCGGGGCGGTCTCCGCAGCGGCCTTGGAGGCGGCCGAGCGGGTCCGGCGACGGGCCGGCTTGGCCTCGGCGCCCTCCGCCGTGTCGACCGCGGCCTCGGCGGCCTCCGGTGCGGAGCCCGTGCCCGAGCGGGTCCGGCGCCGACGGCGCGGGGTCCG
Organism: Streptomyces sp. bgisy100; assembly: GCF_057709105.1. NCBI lineage: Bacteria > Bacillati > Actinomycetota > Actinomycetes > Kitasatosporales > Streptomycetaceae > Streptomyces > Streptomyces sp. bgisy100. The sequence continues at coordinate 99,394 of NZ_JBYITE010000021.1, read as the reverse complement.
CGGCCCTGCGGACCCGGCCTCCGGCTCCGCGGCGTCCGAAGCGGTCTCCCCGGCGGTCGCGGCGCTGTCGGCGGGCGTCGCGGCGTCCTGGGGCACACCTCCGCGGGTCCGGCGGCGCTGGCGCGGGGTCCGGGTGTGCTGGGGGCGCTCCTCCTCGGCGGCGGCGCCACGGCCGCCCCGGCGGCCTCGGCCACCGGTCTCGCCGAGGTCCTCGATCTCCTCGGCACCGAGACCGGCGCGGGTCCGCTCGGACCGCGGCAGGATGCCCTTGGTGCCCTCCGGGATGCTCAGCATCTCGTAGAGGTGCGGAGAGGTGGAGTACGTCTCCGCCGGGTCGTTGAACGGCAGGTCCAGCGCCTTGTTGATCAGCTGCCAGCGCGGGATGTCGTCCCAGTCGACGAGGGTGACGGCGGTACCCGAGGCACCCGCGCGGCCGGTCCGGCCGATGCGGTGCAGATAGGTCTTCTCGTCCTCGGGCGACTGGTAGTTGATGACATGGGTCACGCCCTCGACGTCGATGCCGCGGGCGGCGACGTCGGTGCACACCAGCACGTCGACCTTGCCGTTGCGGAACGCGCGCAGCGCCTGCTCCCGCGCCCCCTGGCCGAGGTCGCCGTGGACGGCGCCGGAGGCGAAGCCGCGCCGGGAGAGCTGGTCCGCGATGTCGGCCGCGGTCCGCTTCGTCCGGCAGAAGATCATCGCGAGCCCGCGGCCATCGGCCTGGAGGATCCGCGCGACCATCTCGGGCTTGTCCATGGAGTGGGCCCGGAAGACGTGCTGCGTGGTGTTGGCGACGGTCTGGCCCTCGTCGTCCGGCGAGGTCGCGCGGATGTGCGTGGGCTGGGACATGTAGCGCCGCGCCAGCGAGATCACCGCACCCGGCATGGTCGCCGAGAACAGCATGGTCTGCCGCTTGGCCGGCAGCTGCTGGATGATCTTCTCGACGTCCGGCAGGAAGCCCAGGTCGAGCATCTCGTCGGCCTCGTCGAGCACCAGGGCCCGGACCGAGGCGAGGCTCAGCTTCTTCTGTCCGGCGAGGTCGAGCAGCCGCCCGGGGGTGCCGACGATCACGTCGACGCCCTTCTTGAGCGCCTCGACCTGCGGCTCGTACGCCCGGCCGCCGTAGATGGACAGCACCCGGACGTTGCGGACCTTGCCCGCCGTCAGCAGGTCGTTGGTGACCTGCTGGCAGAGCTCGCGGGTGGGGACGACCACGAGCGCCTGCGGGGCGTCGGTGAGCTGCTCGGGCCGGGCCCGGCCCGCCTCGACGTCCGCGGGGACGGTGACCCGCTCCAGCAGCGGAAGGCCGAAACCGAGCGTCTTGCCGGTTCCGGTCTTGGCCTGGCCGATGACGTCGTTGCCGGCGAGGGCCACGGGGAGCGTCATCTCTTGGATGGGGAAGGGGGACGTGATGCCGACGGCCTCGAGGGCTTCGGCTGTCTCGGGGAGGATCCCGAGGTCTCGGAACGTAGTCAGGATGCTTGCCTCTTCTGTGAGACGCGGCGCACAGGGGCGAGGAGGGTCGTACCGCGCCGGGATCGACCGGCCGTGGGTGGCCGAATGGCGCAGGACCACTGGGCTCTCGCGCATCCGCTCGCGCCGCGAGCGGGACCCCTGTCGGCAGTGCGTGAATTGCCCACGCTCCGCACGGAGGGCCTGTCGGTCGGAGCCGATCGGGCCTCCGACCGGGCATCCGCATTCATGCGATGACCCACCGACTCATCGGCGGGTGCATTATCACTGTACCCCGGATTCGCGCATCCGTGTTGTGCGAATCGTCGGACGGTGTCCGTCGCGCGTGTCTGACCAGGGCCTTCCCCGCCGAGCCGGGCGGGCTATTGTGCGCTCCATGGAGACGTCTGACGAGACCCCCGACCCCGCCGCGCAGCCCACCGGGATCGCCGCCCAGGACTGGGCCACGGCATCCGCCGAGCCGCAGTACCGCGCCGCCGTGGTGGACCTGCTCGGTGCGCTGGCCTACGGCGAGCTGGCGGCCTTCGAGCGGCTCGCGGAGGACGCCAAGCTGGCGCCCACGCTGGAGGACAAGGCGGAGCTGGCGAAGATGGCATCGGCCGAGTTCCACCATTTCGAGCGGCTGCGGGACCGCCTCGCGGCCGTTGACGCGCAGCCGACCGAGGCGATGGCGCCGTTCGCCGCCGCGCTGGACGAGTTCCACCGCCAGACCGCGCCGTCCGACTGGCTGGAGGGCCTGGTCAAGGCCTACGTCGGGGACTCGATCGCCAGTGACTTCTACCGGGAGGTGGCGGCCCGGCTGGACGCCGACACCCGCAAGCTGGTCCTCCAGGTGCTCGACGACACCGGGCACGCGTCGTTCGCGGTGGAGAAGGTGCGGGCGGCGATCGAGGCCGAGCCCCGGGTCGGCGGCCGGCTGGCGCTGTGGGCGCGGCGGCTGATGGGCGAGGCGCTCAGCCAGGCGCAGCGGGTCGTCGCGGACCGGGACGCCCTCTCCACGATGCTCGTCGGCGGGGTCGCCGACGGCTTCGACCTGGCGGAGGTCGGCAAGATGTTCTCCCGGATCACCGAGGCGCACACCAAGCGGATGGCCGCCCTGGGCCTCGCGGCCTGACGTTCCACCCCGGGTTCCGGGGCTGTGGCCCCGGGACCCGGAACCGGGCCGTGCAAAAAAGCGGCCCGGCGGCCGGTGAGCCGTCAGGCCGCCGCTGAGCGGCGCAGCCGTCCCGATGGGCGGATCAGCAGCGAGAGCAGCGCCACGCACATCACCACGGCGCCGACGAGCGTCGCAAGAGGATGACCGCCGCCCACCGCGGTGTGCGTGACCAGGCCACCGAAGAGCGCCGCGACGGCGCCGGTGGCGAACACGAGCGGAGGGGCCGGGAGCCGCTCAGGGAGCCGGCGGGTGCTCGCGTAGGCGATCGCGAGACCGATGACCACTGAGCCGAGCGCTTCCCAGAACATGGTGAAAATCCCTCCCGTTACTACAGGTGGCAGGCAGGTGCAAACCGGTCCACGGCGGTCGTACCCCCACCCTGCGGAAGGTAATCCTCCGGATGGCCGTGCGCAGCGGGGCGGCCGGCGTGCGGGAGGGGCGCGCGGCGGAGCGACCTTCAGGGGCGCGGACGAAAAACGGACGGCGGCCCGGGGTCGTGATGGCCCCGAGCCGCCGTCCGCCGGGTGCGGTGTGTCCGCGCCGGCCTCAGATGGTGCCGAAGCCCACCTTGCGGGCGGTCGGCTCACCGATCTCCACATAGGCCAGGCGGTCGGCCGGAACCAGGACCTTTCGGCCGTGCTCGTCCACCAGGTTCAGCAGCTGTGCCTTGCCGCCGAGCGCATCGGCCACCGCGCGCTCGATCTCTTCGGCAGGCTGCCCGCTCTCCAGAGTGATCTCGCGGGGTGCGTGCTGCACGCCGATCTTGACCTCCACGGCTTCGTCCCTCCGACGGTTCGGGATTCCCCCTGGCTGTGCTCAGGGAGGGGCGCGGTGGGCCGCGCCGTACGCAGCACACATTAGCCCGGTGCGGGGACCGTGAAGCCGCCGTCCGTGCACGCCGGCAGCGAACACGGCTCACTTCTGCGCGGCGGCCCCGTGCATCGGGAAACCGGCGATGCCGCGCCAGGACAGCGAGGACACCAGCTTCGCCGCGGCGTCCCGCGGCAGCTTCTGGCCGGAACCCAGCCAGTAGCGCGCGGTGATCTGCGCCATGCCGCACAGGCCGACGGCGAGCAGCATCGACTCCTCGGGCGGCAGATCGGTGTCCTCGGCGATGACCTCGCACACCGCCTTCGCGCAGTCCAGGCTCACCCTGTCGACCCGGTCGCGGACGGCCGGCTCATTGGTGAGGTCGGACTCGAAGACGAGACGGAAGGCACCGCCCTCGTCCCCGACGTAGGCGAAGTACGCGTCCATGGTGGCCGCGACGCGCAGCTTGTTGTCGCTGGTCGAGGCGATGGCCGCCCGTACCGCGTGCAGCAGCGACTCGCAGTGCTGGTCCAGCAGTGCGAGATAGAGGTCCAGCTTGCCGGGGAAGTGCTGGTAGAGCACCGGCTTGCTGACGCCGGCCCGCTCGGCGATGTCGTCCATCGCCGCCGAGTGGTAGCCCTGTGCGACAAAGACCTCCTGAGCCGCGCCCAGGAGCTGGTTACGTCGGGCTCGGCGCGGCAGGCGCGTGCCTCGCGGGCGCGCCTCGGTCTGCTCGATGGCTGTCACGCCGCCTCCCATAGGTGGTTGAGTGCGCGGCGACGCAGTGTGCACCGCGCCCGCCATCGTACTTTTGGGTAACCCGGACGCGCGCGGTGCGGGCCGAGAATTTCACGGACCGGACAGTAGGCACGGTCGGTCGAACGGCCGACAAAAGGGACAGGTCACGAGTAGTCGTCCTCGTCCTCCCCGGGGTGCACCACCCGGGACTGCTCCAGGGCATCCGCCGGATCGACCTCCAAGTCCGTTTGCGGCGGCACGTCTTCGTCCGGTGGGACCACGTCGAGGTGCTGGTCGGCGGTGTCGGCGTCGGGGGCCTCGATGGCGAACTCGGACAGATCGTTCCCGGGCTCGAAGTTCTCGGGATCACTGGGATCGGCAGTCATGCCGGCCCCCCTTTCCAGGGCGAGCGCCCTCTACACGGGCCAGGGGCCCCTCTTCGTGATCGGCCGGGGCCCACGGCCCGGGCGGCGCGCCCCCAGGTCCTGTCGCCCGCCCGCCGGTGTCCGGCATGAGTCCTCCTCGCCTGCGGGGTCCGGCGCGGGCGGCCGGCCGGGTCCGGTCCGGGCCGGGTGAGGGAAGCAGCGGTCCGCGATGCCATGCCTTCGTGTGACTGCGAACACACGGACCGCCGCGTGATCGTCTCGTAACATTGCCCGCATGTCGTCGACCGAGCTGCCGGGTACCCGGACCGCCGCGGGGGTAACCCCGGACGACGGCGTGCGAGTCGGCTCCGGGGAGGAGCTGAGATCGGTCACCCTGCCGGGGCTGCGGCTCACCGTCCGCTCCCGCCCGCCGGCCCGCCCCGGGCTGCCGCCCGCGCTCTGTGTGCACGGGCTGGGCGGCTCGTCGGTGAACTGGTCCGCGCTGATGGCCGCGGTCGAGGCGGACGTCGACGTCGAGGCCCTGGACCTGCCCGGATTCGGCCACTCGCCGCCGCCCGACAACGGCGACTTCTCACTCACCGGCCACGCCCGGGCGGTCATCCGCCATCTGGAGGCCGCCGGACGCGGGCCCGTCCATCTGATCGGCAACTCCCTCGGCGGCGCCGTGGTGACGCGGGTCGCGGCGGTCCGGCCGGACCTGGTGCGCACCCTCACGCTGGTCTCGCCCGCGCTGCCCGAGCTGCGCCCGCAGCTCTCCGCGCTGCCCACGGCCCTGCTCGCGGTCCCCGGGGTGACCTCGCTGTTCGCCCGGATGACCCGCGACTGGACCCCCGAGCGGCGGACCCGCGAGGTGCTCGCCCTCTGCTACGGCGACCCGGGGCTGGTCGATCCCGACGGCTTCGCCGCCGCCGTGGCCGAGTACGAGCGCCGGCTGGGGCTCCCCTACTTCTGGGACGTGATGACCCGCTCGGCCCGCGGCGTCGTCGACGCGTACACCGCGGGCGGCCAGCATTCCCTCTGGCGGCAGGCCGAACGGGTGCTCGCGCCCACGCTGCTGGTGTACGGCGGCCGGGACCGGCTGGTGTCCTTCCGGATGGCCCGGCGGGCCTCCCTCGCCTTCCGCGACTCCCGGTTGCTGACCCTGCCGGACGCCGGGCACGTCGCGATGATGGAATATCCGGAGGCGGTGGCGCGGGGTTTCCGCGAGCTGCTGAGCGAGAACGCCGCCGAATCGGGCAGGAGCTGAGTCGACGCGTGGGACGTCATAGCCGTCGCGGCCGTACCGAACCGGCCGGAACCACGGGGACAGGTGCGCAGGAGTCCGGCCCGGCCGACGGGCAGGCGTCCGGCCCCGGCCCGGGGCGCCGCCGCCGGGTCGCCGAACCGGGCGGCGGGCCGCACACCGCCCCCGCGCGGGGGCACTCCGGCACCGAGGACACCGGCGGCTTCCCCCGGCCGCAGACCCTGTCCGGCACCCCGCCGCAGGGCGTTCCGCGGATGCCGCCCACCCGCGGCGGCCACCCCGAGCACCGGGAGCGCGGCGGGGCCTGGGGCACGCCGCCCGCCGCCGGAACCCCGCCGCGGGGCACCCCGGTGGCCGGTGCCCGGCGCCCCGGAGCGGACGCCTCGCCCGGTTCGGCCCCGCGCAACGGACCGGCGTACGGGGCGCGGCAGCGCATGCCGGGCGGCACGACGTCCGGTCCGGTGGCATCCGGTCCGGCGGCCGGCCGGCCCGGCCCCCAGGCGCGGGCCGCGGGTGCCGCGACGGCCCCGCAGGGCCGCGGCACGGCGACAGCCGGCGGCGGAGCCGGGGCGAGTGGCCTCGTACCGAAGCCGCGCCAGGAGTATCTCGACGCCTTCGAGGACGACGTCTTCGCCGCGGGAGCGCCGTCGGCGGCCACCAAGGCCTCCGAGGAGCCGTTCGAGGAGCGGGCGGCGGGCCAGGGCGGGGACGACGACGAGCCCCCGGCCGAGGTCCGGCGGACCGGGGAGCGCGGCGGGGACGGCCGGGGCGGCAAGGGCCGCACCCTCGCCGGGATCACCGCCGCCGCGGTGACCACCGTGCTCGCCGTGGTGGTGGCCGGACAGGTCGCCGACGGCGGCCGGAACAGCGCCACCCCGCAGGCCGCCAACGACCTGGCACGCAAGAACGCCGACGAGGCGTCCCGTTCGAAGGAGCGCCCCGCACCGGCCCGTAAGCCGGCGGCCGCCGCCTCGTACCGGGACCGGATGGCGGTCCGCTACCCGCTGGACGCCCGGCTCGCCGGATCCGGGGACTTCGTCGCCGTGCCGGGGCGCGACACCGCGCCCGGCAAGGGCCAGGTCATCAAGTACCGGGTGGACGTGGAGAAGGACCTCCCGCTCGACCGGGAACTCTTCGCGCGGGCCGTGCACCGGACCCTCAACGACGAGCGGAGCTGGGGCCACGGCGACTCCCGCACCTTCGAGCGGGTCTCCGGCAAGGACGCCGACTGGGTGATCACGCTGGCGAGCCCGGGGACCACCGCGACCTGGTGTGCCAAGGCGGGCCTGGACACCACGATCGACAACGTCTCCTGCGACGCCGCGTCCACCGAGCGCATCATGATCAACGCGTACCGGTGGGCCCAGGGCGCCAAGACCTACGGGGACAAGATGTTCTCCTACCGCGAGATGCTGATCAATCACGAGGTGGGCCACCGGCTGGGGCGCAACCACGAGTCGTGCGAGGAGAAGGGCGCGCTCGCTCCGGTGATGATGCAGCAGACGAAGTTCCTGGCCACGGACGGCGTGGTGTGCAAGCCGAACGCCTGGCCCTTTCCTGAGGGATGAGGCCCGAGGGATGAGGCCCGTGGGGCGAGTCCCGCGGGGTGAGCCCCGGGAGTGAGGCCCGTGGAGTGAGGCCCGTGGGGTGAGTCCCGGGGGATGATCCCCCGGAGGATGATGGCCGGGAGCTGATTTCTCGCGGGCGGACGGGCCCGCGGTGGTTCCGGTCGGGGCATGGCGTGGGCCGGGGCGGGGCCGTGTCGGCCACTCCTCGACCGCGTGGGCCTCGACCGCGTGTACACCGACTGTGCGCGGCGCTTCTCCGGTTCGTCGGTCGGCCCTTCGCATCCGCGCGCTCCCGTGCGCCCGAGGGCGCCTCCGGTGCCGGAGGCCGGACTCCCGTTGCCCCGCAGGCGTACGGAACCCCAGGGGCCCGTAGGCGTGCTCACCGGCGGCGGACGGGAGCGGCCCTGGCGCGTCCCGGCCCTAGCGCGTCCCAACGCCGCCGTGCCGGGAAAGTCACGAGCGTTCACCCCTTCCGGTGGCGCGATGGACAACCGTCCATCGCGCCACCGGCATGCCCGCATACGGTCTTTCCGCTGCCGGTCGGCGGCGACAACACGGAGAACCGGGGGTGCACACATGCGCGTTGGGCTGCTTACGGAGGGTGGGTACCCGTATGCGACCGGTAAGGCGAGGCTGTGGTGCGACCGGCTCGTACGCGGGCTCACGCAGCACGAGTTCGAGATCTACGCCCTCAGCCGCAGCGAGCGTCAGGAGTCGGCCGGCTGGGTCGAACTGCCGCCCCAGGTCGACCGGGTGCGGACGGCACCGCTCTGGGGGACGGACGAGGAGTGGCGGCCCGGCGGCGCCACGGCGCGGGCGGCCGGGCGGGCGTACGGCCGGCGCGAGAGACGGGGGTTCGCCGGCCACATGGGCGAACTGGCCGCCGCGGTCTGCGGCGCGGAGGACGGCGCGCAGGGACAGGCGGACCGTTTCGCCGCAGGCCTGTACGGGCTCGCCGAACTCGCCCGGGGGCGCGGCGGGCTGCCGGTGGCGCTCCGCTCCGAGGCCGCCGTCCGGGCCCTGGAGACCGCCTGCCGGGCCCCCGGTGCGCTGCGCGGCGCTCAAGGAGTGAAGCTGTCCGACCTCCTCACCGTGTCGGAGGTCCTGGAGCGCGCACTGCGCCCGCTGTCCCTCGACTGGTACGGCGAGGGGGACCAGGGGCTCGGCGGTGTCGATCTGTGCCACGCCACGTCCGGCGGTGCGGCCGCCCTTCCCGGGCTGCTGGCCAAACGCTTCTTCGGGGTGCCGCTGCTGGTCACCGAGTACGGCGTCCGGCTCCGCGAGTACTATCTCGGCTCCGCGACCGCGCCCCTCACCGTGCCCGTGCGGGCCCTGATCGCCTCCTTCCAGCGGCAGTTGACCGCCGAGGTGTACGGCAGGGCGTCCCTCGTCACCCCCGGCAACACCCACGCCCGGCGCTGGCAGGAGCGGTGCGGGGCCCCCCGGGAGAAGGTGCGGACGGTTCATCCCGGCATGGACGCGGGGCGGTTCGCGGCGGTCGGCGAGGAGTCCGGCGGCACGTCGGCCGGCCGGCAGGCCGGCTTCCCGGCGGCCGGTGAGGGCGAGGACGAACCGACGCTCGTCTGGGTGGGGCGGATCGAGCCCGCCAAGGACCTCATCGCGCTGCTGCACGCCTTCGCGCGGATCCGGACGGCGGTCCCGCGGGCGCGGCTGCGGATCGTGGGCGCGCCCGGGCGCGGCGCGGAGGCGGAGACGTACGCGGCCCACTGCCGGGTGCTCGCCGCTCAGCTCTTCCCCGACGAGGCCCGGGACGCGCGGAGCGTCGGCGACTGCCCCGTCTCCTTCGAGGAGCCCGGCAGTCCGGAGGTGCCCGAGGTCACGGACGCCTACGCGTCGGCCACCGTGGTGCTGTCGTCGAGCGTCGTCGAGGGCTTCCCCGTCAGCCTGGTCGAGGCGATGTTCTGCGGGCGGGCGACGGTCTCCACCGACGTCGGAGCGGTCTGCGAAGTCATCGGCGGCACCGGCCTGGTGGTGCCGCCGCGCAATCCGCGCGCGCTGGCGGACGCGTGCGTGGCACTGCTGCGAGACCCGCGGCGCCGGGCCCGGCTCGGGGCCGCGGCGCGGGCGCGGGCACTCGAACTCTTCACCGTTGAGCAGAACGTCGCGGCATTTCGTGGCATCTACCTGGAGCTGATGTCGCACAGCCCGGTCCGGCGGGAGGAGGACGGCGGGCACGGTGCCCCGCAGCCCTTCACCCGGCCCGCGGAGGCTCACGTCCCGGGGCGCTGGGCGGCCGCCGGCCGCGTACCCCTGCCGCGCTGGGCGGCCCCGGGAACCCTTCCCGCCGGTGAACGGGACACCGCCGCCCGGCCCGGGGCTGCCGCCGCTCGGCCCGATGCCGCCGGAGCGCTCTGCGGCGCCTCCCACGGGGCGGGCGCGCAGAGCGGCCGGTACGCCGCGGACACCCCGTACGACGGTGCCCCCGCGGAGACGGGCCGGCACGGAAAGGCCGAGTCATGACCACGCCCGGGACGACAGAGCTGCCGACCGGCCCCGGAACGCCGTACGCCGCGACACCCGATGCGGGCGAGGGCGGGACGCCGGAGGAGGTCCCGCCGGAGGGGCCGGAACAGGTGTCGCGGCGGGAGCCGGTGCCCGGGCCGCGCGCGGGTGGACCGGCCGCGGCCGACGGCGGGGCGGCGGTGACCGGTGGGGCAGCCGCTAGCGGCAGATCAGCCGGGAGCGATGGATCGGCCGGAAGCGGCGGTGCAGCCCGGACCGGCGGTGCAGCTCGGACCGACGGGGCAAGCGGAATCGGCGGGGCGAGCGGAACCGATGGGGCAACCGGAATCGGCGGGGCGAGCGGAGACGGTGGGGAGCATCGAAGCGGAGGCGTTACCGGAGGCGGCGGGGCAACCGGGGCTGATGGGGCCCCTCTTGACGAGGGGGCAATCGGAGTCGGCCGGGCGCTTGGAGCCGACCAGGTGAATGAAGCCCGCCAGGCGCTCGGAATCGGTGGCGCAACCGGGGGCGAGAGGGCATCGGTTGATGGCATCCCGGAACCGGAACCGGAACTCGACGGGGGCCCGGGTGCGGAATCGGGTGCGGGTCTCGGATCGCCCGGTTCCGCGGGCCCCGCCCGCCGTCCCGCTGCCCTTGAGGAGGGCTCCCCGGACCTCCCCGGCGATGTTCTTGCGGGCGGTGCCGGGGCGGGCGGCGGCGGGGTCGGCACGGAGGCCGCCACGGGCTCGGCCCGCGCCGTTCCCGCGCGAGGGGCGGCGCGGCCCGCGGCCCGTCGAGGGCCCGCCGATCCGGTGAAGGCGCTGCTGCACCGGCACCGGGAGCTGTGCGCCCGGGCCGTCGATCCGCTGGAGATCGCCGCCGGTCTGGAGGCCCACGGGGTCACGGACCGGACCGCCGCCCGCTTCCGGCACCGGGATGTGTTCTCGCTCGCCGAGGAGCTGTACGCCCGTGTGCCGCGCAACGCCGCCGACACCCCGGTGGCCGGAGCGCCGACAGCGGGCGCACCGGACCCGGACCCCGCCGGGGAGGGCGGTCTCCCCGGCGCGATGCGGGCGCTGTTCCTGCTGCCGGGCGCCGTGTGCGCCGTCGCGGTCGCCGGGGTGGGCCTGCTCGAACCGGCCGGGCCGGTCTCCCGGCTGGGCGCGGGGCTCCTCGGCGCGATGGCGGTGGCCATCGCGCTGCGGGTGTGTCTGCGCCGTGGTCCGCTGAGCCGCCGCGGCCGGACCGGGAGTGGCGGCGCGTTGTGGACCTGCTGGCTCGGCGGCCATCTGCTGCTGGGCGAGGCGGTGCTCGGCCGACTGGCCGGCGGCGGCACGTCGGGGCTGTGGCCCGGCACCGCGGCAGCGGCCGCCGCCCTCGCCCTGACCTTCGCTGTCCTCCCCGCGGCCGAGTGCGCGCACGGGTTCGGGGTCCGCGCCCGGCGGAAGCTGGCGGCCAGCCGTGGGCTGGCGGACTTCCGGGCCGGGGTCCGTCCGCTGCTGCCCGTCACCGTCGGGCTCTTCCTGGGCGCGCTGCTGGCCCTCCTCGTCCTGGCCCGTGCCGTCCTCGGGGCGGAGGGGCCGGCCGGCGGCCTCGCACCGGCCGCCGCCCTGGGCGTGCTGGTCTTCGTCGCCCGGCTGACGACCGTCCACGGCCGTCCGTCCGCCGGGGCCGCCGGTCTCGCCGCCGCCTGCGCGGTGGAGATCGCGGCGCTCGGGTCCGTGGCGGCGGCCCGGCTCCCCGGCTGCGCCGCCCTGGCGGCCCCGGTGGAGGCCGCGGTGCGGGCGTACGGCCCCGGGGTCGTAACGCTCACCGGCTGCTCGCTCGCGGCGGCGGCGCTGCTGGTGCACGCCGCCGCCACCCTGACCAGGGCCTCGGCCCACTCCGGCACGCCGACGGTGCCGCGGTGACCCCCCGCCGCACCACCCCTCGTCCCGGCCCGCGCACCACCGCCCGCCCGCGACGGTGCTCCGCCGCCGCAGTGGCACGTGCGCCCGCCGCTGGACCCGCGCGGCAGCGCTACGCCGCCCGGCCCGCGCCGCCCACGGCGCCTGGCACCGCGCCGCCCACGGCGCATGACTTCGCGCCGCCCACGGCCCACGGCCGGCGTCCGGCACCGCCCGCGGGGCCGTACGGGCACACCCCTCGGAGCCCTGAACCGGCACACCCCACAGCTCCGGCCCTTCCCCCTAGGAGAACGAGAATGAGAGCACAGCTCCCCACGGCGGAGGCCCGATGCCACCGCCGCAGGGCCACCGACCTCCGCACGCGCCCCGCCGGGGAGCCGTCCCGTCCACAGCGGGAGGCAGCACGATGAGAGTGCTGCTGCTCGGTGCGAACGGGTATCTCGGCAGGCACGTCGCCGACCGGCTCCTCGCCGACCCGGCCGTCCAGCTCACCGCGCTCGGCCGCGGCGACGACGCCGACGTCCGCTTCGACCTCGCTTCGGGGAGCCCCGGAGCGCTGACCCGCTTCCTCAACGCGGTGCACCCCGGCGTGGTGATCAACTGCGCGGGTGCCGTGCGGGGCGGCGCCCGGGAGCTGACCCGGCACAACACGGTCGCCGTCGCCACCGTCTGCGAGTCGCTGCGCCGCAGCAGCTGCGGCGCGCGGCTGGTGCAGATCGGCTGCGCGTCCGAGTACGGGCCGTCGCAGTCCGGCTCGTCCACCGCCGAGGACGCCGTACCGCGCCCCGGCGGCCCGTACGGGGTGAGCAAGCTCGCCGCGACCGAGCTCGTGCTCGGCTCCGACCTCGACGCCGTGGTGCTGCGGGTCTTCTCGCCCGCCGGACCCGGCACCCCGGCCGGGTCGCCGCTGGGCCGCCTCGCGGAGGCGATGCGCCGCGCGATGCAGGCCGGGGACAGCGAGCTGAAGCTCAGCGGGCTGGGCGTGCAGCGCGACTTCGTGGACGTCCGGGACGTCGCGCGGGCCGTGCACGCCGCCTCGCTCTCGGCGGCCCAGGGCGTGGTGAACATCGGCACCGGCCGCGCCGTCCGCCTCCGGGACGCCGCCGCTCTGCTGGGCCGGGTCGCGGGCTACGGCGGTGCGGTGCACGAGCTGGAACCGGGCCATCCGCGCGGCGGCCTGGCCGGGCCCGGCGGGGACCACCTCGGTCTCCAGCCCGCCTTCCCCTATCCGGACGGCTGCGGCTCCTGGCAGCAGGCCGATGTGCGCACCGCCCGGGACCGGCTCGGCTGGCGCCCCCGGATCAACCTGGAGGAGTCCCTCGCCGACATCTGGATGGAGGCGGCATGTCGCATCTGATCTCCACCGGCCGCCGCCGACCGGGCGCGCCGGGCGGGACCGGGCTGGGATTCGGGGTGCCCGGCTACGCCCATCCGCTGGTGGCGCCGGTCGAATGGGCCGAACTCGCCCGGCCCGGGATCCCGCTGCACTGGGCGGTGCTCGACGTCGACCGCGGGCCCGGCGTGCTGCCCGATCCGCACTGCCTGGAGGCGGCGGGCCGGCTGACCAACGCCGGTGTGCGGGTCCTCGGCCACCTGGATCTGCGGTACGGCACCCGCCCTTTCGGCGAGCTGGTCTCCGAGGCCCACCGGTTCGTCGACTGGTACAAGGTGGCCGGCTTCTCCCTGCAGCGCTGTCCCTCCGGTCCGGCGGAGCTGCCGGAGACCCGGCGGCTGGTCACCGCGCTCCGGGCGGTCCTGGAGGGCGCCCATGTGGTGTCCTGCCACGGCGGACACCCGCACCGGGGGTACGCCCACTGCGCCGACCAACTGGTGACGTTCTCCGGCCCCTGGTCCGAATACCGCTGGTCACAGGTGGCGGAGTGGACGGCGGAGCACCCTCCGGAGCGGTTCTGCCACCTGGTGCACGGTGTGCCGCGGACCCACCTGGACGAGGCCATGCGCATCGCCCGCTGGCAGGGCGCCGGCACCATCTATTTCACGGACCGCACCGACCGGGGGGACGGCGTCGCCCCCTGGGAGGCGCTGCCCGGCTACTGGGACGACATCGTCTCGCGTATCGGACCTGGTGTCTCGGAATGAGGCGGAGCGTGGCAGTGTTACGGGAAGACCAACCCGTACTCCTACTGATCCGGAGTCCCCGTGTCGCTGCCACCCCTGGTCGAGCCGGCTGCCGAGCTCACCGTCGACGAGGTCCGCAGGTACTCCCGCCACCTGATCATTCCCGATGTCGGAATGGAAGGTCAGAAGCGGCTCAAGAACGCCAAGGTGCTGTGCGTCGGCGCAGGCGGCCTCGGCTCGCCGGCGCTGATGTACCTCGCCGCGGCGGGCGTCGGCACGCTCGGCATCGTGGAGTTCGACGAGGTGGACGAGTCGAACCTGCAGCGCCAGATCATCCACAGCCAGTCGGACATCGGCCGCCCCAAGTCGGAGTCGGCGCGTGACTCGGTGCTGGGCATCAACCCGTATGTGAACGTCGTGATCCATGAGGGACGCCTCGAGGCGGACAACGTCATGGAGATCTTCTCCCAGTACGACCTGATCGTCGACGGCACCGACAACTTCGCCACGCGGTACCTGGTCAACGACGCCTGCGTGCTGCTGAACAAGCCGTACGTCTGGGGTTCGATCTACCGCTTCGACGGTCAGGCCTCGGTCTTCTGGTCCGAGCACGGCCCCTGCTACCGGTGCCTCTACCCGGAGCCCCCGCCGCCGGGCATGGTGCCGTCCTGCGCTGAGGGCGGCGTGCTCGGCGTGCTGTGCGCGTCGATCGGCTCCATCCAGGTCAACGAGGCCATCAAGCTGCTCGCGGGCATCGGTGACCCGCTGGTGGGCCGCCTGATGATCTACGACGCCCTGGAGATGACCTACCGGCAGGTCAAGGTCCGCAAGGACCCCGAGTGCGCGGTCTGCGGGAAGAACCCGACGGTCACCGAGCTGATCGACTACGAGGCGTTCTGCGGCGTCGTCTCCGACGAGGCCCAGGAGGCCGCGGCCGGGTCGACCATCACTCCGGCGCAGCTCAAGGAGTGGATCGACAGCGGCGAGAGCATCGACATCATCGATGTCCGGGAGCCGAACGAGTACGAGATCGTCTCGATCCCGGGCGCCCGGCTGGTCCCGAAGAACGAGTTCCTGATGGGCAACGCCCTCCAGGACCTGCCGCAGGACAAGAAGATCGTCTTGCATTGCAAGACGGGTGTCCGCTCCGCGGAAGTTCTCGCGGTCCTGAAGAACGCCGGCTTCGCGGACGCCGTCCATGTGGGCGGCGGCGTGATCGGCTGGGTCCACCAGATCGAGCCGACGAAGCCGGTCTACTAGACGAAGCCGGTCCACTGGACGAAGCCGGTCCACTGGACGAGGCACGTCCACTGGACGACGCTGCCGCACCCGGCTCCGTCGGCCTCGCCCCCGGGGTCGAGCTGCCGGGGCCGAGCTGCCGGGGCCGAGCGGCCGGGGTACGAACGCGGCGACGGGCCGCCCACCGATGGTGGGCGGCCCGTCGTGGGTCCGGGGCGGCGTGTCCGGCGAGCAGTCCGTCCTGCGGGGGAGCCCGTCGCCTCAGGCGCCCGTCACTCCGGGGACCCCGTCACGTCGGGCACACGGTGCCGTTCCGGGGGACCTTTCCGTCGAGCAGATAGGCGTTGATCACCTTCGTCACGCAGCTCCCGTTGCCGTAGGCGCCGTGGCCCTGGCCCTTGTTGGTGACCTCGATGCCGACGCCCTTGCCGAGTCCCTCGGCCATCCGCTTCGCGCCCGCGTAGGGCGTGGCCGGGTCGCCGGTGTTGCCGACGACGAGGATCGGGCCGGCGTCCGGAGCGGAGACGTCCACGCCGTCCGCCTTCCCGGTGACCGGCCAGCCGGTGCACTGGAGCAGTCCCCAGGCGAGGTTGTCGCCGAAGACCGGGGACGCCGCGCGGAACTCCGGCAGCTTCGCCCGGACTTCGTCGGGAGTGTAGCGGCGCTTGTCGTCGGCGCACACGATCGCGGTGTTCGCGGACTGGATGTTGTTGTAGTGCCCCTGCTGGTCACGGCCCGTCAGCGAGTCGGAGAGGGCGAGGAGCAGGTTCCCGGTCCGCAGGTTCTGCGCCTCCTCCAGCCCCTGCTTCAGATACGGCCACAGGTCCTGGGAGTAGAGGGCCTGCACGATGCCGTTGAGGGCGTGGGTCTGGTTGAGGCGGCGGCCGTCCTCCGTGGGCAGCGACGTGGAGTCGAGCTGCTTCAGGAGATCCTTGATCCGCTGCTCGCCCTGCTCCGGGTCGGTGCCGGTCGGGCAGGACGCCTTCTGCGCACAGTCCTTCAGGAAGCTGTCCAGCGCGAGCTGGAAGCCCTTGGCCTGGCCGAGGGCGCCCTGTTCCGGGTTCTCGGTCGGGTCGACCACGGCGTCCAGCACCATCCGTCCGGCCTTCCGGGGGAACAGATGGGCGTAGGCGGCGCCGAGTTCGGTGCCGTAGGAGATGCCGAAGTAGTTCAGCTTGTCGTCGCCCAGGACCTCGCGCAGCAGGTCCAGGTCTCGGGCGGCGCTCTCGGTGCCCACATGCGGCAGGACGGCGCCGGAGTTCCGCACACAGGCGGCGACGGACTTCTTGGCGTCGGCGAGCCCGGTCCGTACCTCGGCGGCGTTGTCCGGGGTGCTGTCGGTGGCGTACAGGGCGTCCAGGCCCTTGTCGTCGAGGCAGCGCACCGCCTCGCTCTCGCCGACGCCCCGCGGGTCGAAGCTGACCAGGTCGTAGCGGGAGTGGAGGGTGGTGTAGTCCTCCTTGGCGGCGGACGGCAGCGTGGCCACGCCCGAGGCGCCGGGGCCGCCGAAGTTGAAGACGAGCGAGCCGAGCCGCCGGTCCTGGTCCTTCGCCTTCACGCGGATCAGGGCGACGTCGATGCGCTTGCCGTCCGGGTTGGACCAGTCGAGTGGCACCTGGAGGGTGCTGCACTCCCACGCGGCGCCGTCCGGGAGGGGCTCGGGTGCTCCCGCGCCGGCGCCCTGGAGCGTGGAGGGGGCGGGGCAGCTCTCCCAGTCGAGCCGCTGCTCGGTGAGCGGGCCGGACCGGGCGCTCGCGTCCCCGCTGCCGCACGCCGCGGTGGCCGTGGCGGCCAGGGTGCCCGCGGCGGCCAGTGCGCCCGCCCGCAGGATCCGGGTGCGCCGGGAGCGCTGCCGAGAGGACGGGGGCCGGGAGAACTGAGGCCGCGTGGGCGGGGCGTCGGCGCCGTCCGTCATCGGGGCGGGGCGGCCGGGCCCGCCCTCCCGTTCCGGCCGCTTCGACTCCGGCCGCTTCGGCTGAGGGCCTTCCGGCCGCGCCCGTAGGGCGAGCGCCCGCAGGGACCGCGCCCGTATGGATCGTGCCGCCCGGGACACCGCCCGTATGTGCACATTGGCCATTCAAGAACTCTAGGTCACCGGGACGGGCGTCGGCCCGGCGACCGGATCCCCGCCGCCGGGGCCGTTCGGCGGGGCGCGGCGGGTGCGGGAACGGCCGGGTGGCCGGCCGTCGCACGGCACGCCCGGGGCCTCGGGCCGTGCCCGGAGTGCGCGGGGCCGGGCCCGCGCCCGGTGGCCCGCCCGTACCCGGCGTCGGACGACTCGTAAGGCGGTCGCACCCGGCCCCAGCGGGCCCGGCGGGCGCCCTGCCGGCACCGCCTCAGATGGCCTCCTTGCGGGTGAGGTGCGTGAACGAGAGCCAGCCCGGCAGGACCGGCAGCCAGAACGTCATCAGCCGGAACAGCAGCACCGCGGGGGTGGCGATCTCCTTCGGCACCCCGGCGGCGATCAGTCCCAGCGTCAGCGTGGCCTCGACCGCGCCGACACCGCCCGGCGTCGGCGCCGCCGACCCCAGCGCGTTGCCCGCGAGGAAGACCACGGCCAGGCTCGCGTAGCTCAGCTCGCCGCCGAACGCGCGGATCGAGGCGTCCAGGCACATCACGAAGGCCAGCGTCAGCAGCAGCATGCCGCCGATGCCGGTGACCAGCTTCTGCGGCCGCTGCATGATGTCCAGCATCCGCGGCACCACACCCGCGAACAGGGACCGGACCCGGGTCGAGATGAACTTCCGCAGCGCCGGGACCGCCGTCACGATCAGCGCCAGCACGGCCGCCGTCAGCAGCCCGGCGATCACCGTGCGGGACGGGGAGAGCGACGGGGTGCGCTCGGTCCCGGTGAGATAGCCGAAGATCATCAGCAGCACGATGTGCACCCCGAGCCCGACCAGCTGGGACGCGCCGACACTGGCCACCGCCAGCCCCGGCCGGACGCCCGCGCGCTGCAGGAAGCGGGTGTTGAGCGCGACCCCGCCCACCGCGGCGGGGGCGACCAGCTTCACGAACGAGCCGGCGACCTGGGCCATAACCGTACGGACGAACGACACCTTCTCCGGCACGAACCCCAGCAGGTTCAGGGCCGCGGCGACATAGCTGAGCGCCGAGAAGAGCAGCGCGGCCGCCACCCAGCCCCAGTTCGCCTCGGCGATGACGTCCTTGAAGCTCACATGGGTGAGCTGGGACAGCAGGAAGTACGCGGCGAAGGCGCCCGCGATGATGCTGACCAGGGTGCGCGGCCGGATCCGTTCCAGCCGGGCCGGCTCGACCGTGGCCTGCGGCCGGATCAGCAGGATCTGCTGCCGGATCTGGGCCAGCAGATCCTCCTCGCGGGCCTCCTCGATGGCCTCGTCGATCGCCTTCTTCTCGGCGTTCTTCTCGGCCCGCAGGGACTTGCGGTCACCGGCGGCGGCCTCGCCCTCCGCCTCCCGGGCCTCGCGGGACGCCTCCAGCACGGCCTCCCGCTCCCGCTGCGCCCGCTCCTTGGCCTGGTGCCGCAGCGTGGCCCGGGTGCCGCGGCTGAGGGCGATGGGCTGGAGCAGCGGCAGGCTGTCGGCCACCGCGTCCGGCCCGAGGACCTCCACCGCGGCGGCCACCGACCGCTCCGCGCCGACCCGCAGGCCGAGGGTGGTCAGCAGCTGGGCGATGTCCATCCGGAGCACCAGGTCACCGGCGGCGATCTCGCCGCCGCGCAGATCGGTGAGGACGACCGCGCCGTCGTGGTCCACCATGACCGCGTCACCGACGAGCCGGCGGTGCGCGATGCGCCGCGACTGGAGCGCCTGCACCTGCTGCCAGGTGCCGCGCAGCATCGCGTCGGTCAGTTCCTCGTCGGACAGGGCGTCCAGGGTGCGCCCGCCGACGTGCTCGTAGACGAGCATCACGGCGTCCGGGCCGAGCTCGGAGGTGGCGATCAGCTTGGGGGCGTTGGCGCCGGCGGCGATCGCCGCGTAGGCCAGCAGCGCCTCCTGTTCCAGGGCCTGCCGGAGCGACTGGAGGCTGCGGCGCTGGGTGATGCCGCGCAGCGCCAGCCGCCGCCAGACCCGGTAGAAGAAGCCCTGGGCCTGCTGCTCCCGGTCGACCACGGTCACATCGAGCGGCGGGCCGTCCTCCAGGGTGACGATGTAGCGGCGGCCCCGCTCCTGGCGCTCGGCGTCCGCGTCGGCGTCCTCCTCCGCGCGCAGCGCGCTGACGGGCCGGAAGCCGACCCGGCGCAGCCCGGCGAGGAGGTTCTGGCCGGTGGGCCGCACGTTCGGCGAACCGACCGTGTACAGCGTCCCGTACGCCACCGTCCAGCCGATGAGCACGGTGAGGATGATCGAGAAGGGCGTGGCGAAGCCGCCGATGAGGACGGCGAACACCTGGAGGGTGAGCACGCCCCAGAGCAGGACGCGCCAGCGCGGCCGGTGCGCCATCCCGACCGCCGTCATATAGGCGATGACGGGGGCGAGATAGCCGTGCACCGGGTCGGTGATCTCACCGTTCGGCGCCTGCTGGGTGAGGGCGTCCTGGATGGAGGCCGGGGCCGCCTGGGCGACCCACAGATCGGTGGCGAGCGCCACGCCGTGGGCCAGGACGGCCGCGAGCACGCCGTCCGCGATCCGCAGCCCGTCGCGCTTGATCAGCCGTTCCAGGGCGAACGCCACGGGGACGATCAGTACGGCGACGCTGGACGCGAAGCCGGTGAAGCTGATGAGCAGCGCGGGAGCCTGGCCGGCGCCCTTGCCGACGTCCTTCTCCAGACCCTCGGTGGTGCCGTGGGCGAAGGCGGCGATGGCCAGGACGACGGCGACGCCGAGGACGCCGAGCAGCAGCCGGACCAGGTCGGCCGGGCGGTGCACCCGGGCCGGGAGCAGCGGCTCGTCGCCGGAGACCCGGTCGACGTGCGCGCTGTCCCCGTTGCAGCCCTCGGGGCCGGGGCCGGGTGGCGGCGGACCGGCACCGTCGCCGTCCCCGGACGGGGGCGCGCCGCCCGTGCCGGAGGGGGGCGGGGTGCCGCCGGCGTCCGACGGTCCGCCGGGGTCCGACGGTCCGCCGGCCGCCGGGTCGCCGTTTTCGGCTGCCGGGCCGTTCCCGGTCGCCGGGCCGTTCCCGGGCGTGCCGTTCGGTTCCGGGGCGGCGTCGTCCGCGTCGTTTCGTGAGCCGGAGCCGCCGTCCGAGCCGGAGTGGTCTTGCGAGCCCGAGTGGCCGCCGGAGTGGCCTTGCGCGCCGGAGCCCTGCTGCGGTGCTGCCTCGTCGTGCGGAGGACCGTCGTGCGGAAGACGCGGTGCCCGGTCGCCGTGCGGTGCCGGCTCTGCGTCCGGTGCCGGCTCGTCGTGCGCTGTCATGGCGTCGTGCGGTGCGGGGTCGGTGGGGGACGGCGGCACCCCGGCGGGCGACCGGTCGTCGTGCGGCCCGGCGGCGTCAGCGGGGGACGCGGCCGTGTCCGGGCGCGACGGCGCGTCAGAGGTGCGGGCCTCTCCCTGCGGAGGCTCGGCACTCTGCTGCCCGGTCGTCTCTTTTTGATCTCGTATCACCAGTCACCGCCCGGAAGATGGTGGCATGGCCCGACCCCTGCGGGGGTCATCAGGGTGCGTTGCGGGGCCGTGGGGACCGTGCGGCAGGCCCGTGCCCTGCGACGGGGACGGTCCGTGAGCGGCCCGTGCCGATGTCGGTGCGGTGCGGCAGGATGGGCCGGATGAGTCGGGAGAACGTGTCGGCCGGGCTGCCGGAGTACGCGGAGCGGGTCCTCGAGGTCGCTGAGCTGATTCCGCCGGGCCGGGTCATGACGTACGGCGATGTCGCCGAGTGGCTCGGCGCGGGAGGCCCCCGGCAGGTCGGCCGGGTCATGGCGCTCTACGGCGGCGCGGTGCCCTGGTGGCGGGTCGTCCGCGCGGACGGCGCCCTGCTGCCCGGACACGAGCAGCGGGCGCTCGGCCACTACCGGGACGAGGGCACTCCGCTCCGGGCCGCCGGGTCCTCGGCGGCCGGCCGGCTGCCGAGGATCGACATGGCCCGGGCCCGCTGGGACGGCGGCGCCGGTGACGGCGCGGACGAAGAAGCTCATATCTGACAGCTTCCGCCATCGGACCTCCGATGAGGTGACCGAGGACCCCTTCGGAGTATCCCGCGGAGTGTCCCGGCCGCGCCGGGGACCCGTGCCGCGCCGCCCGCGCGAGGGCGTAGCCTCGTCAGCTCGCAGCACACCCACCCCCGGGACCGGCGTGACGGCCCCGCGGCCCGTCGCACGGTTCACCGGGCGGGCCCGCCCAGCACCGCAACCAGCACACCCACCAGGACCGGCGATCCACGTGAGCTCCTCCTTCGCGTCCCCCGCGCCGCACGGGCAGGTACGGCCGTCGGTCCACGGCGCGTACCGACTGGTGCGTACCCCGCCGGCGCCGGTCGACCCTCCTGTTCTGGACGCACGTCAGCGGGCGGTGGTTGAGCACCCCGGCGGACCGCTGCTCGTCCTCGCCGGACCGGGCACCGGGAAGACGACGACGCTGGTCGAAGCGGTGGCCCGGCGGGTGGCCTCGGGCACCGCCCCGGAGCGGATCCTGGTGCTCACCTTCAGCCGCAAGGCGGCGGTCGAGCTGCGGGACCGGATGGCCGCCCGGCTCGGCGGGGCGGGCCCGCAGGCGACGACGTTCCACTCGTACTGCTACGCCCTGGTCCGCGCCCACCAGGACGTGGAGCTCTTCGTCGATCCGCTGCGGCTGCTGACCGGCCCCGAACAGGACGTCGCGGTCCGCGAAATGCTGGCCGGACAGATCGAGCTGGCGCGGGAGGGGCGCGGGGGCGGGCGCTGGCCGGACGAGCTGCGGGCCTGCCTGACGACCCGCGGGTTCGCCGACGAGGTGCGGGCGGTGCTGGCCCGCAGCCGGGAGCTGGGGCTCGGCCCCGGCGCGCTGGACGCCTTCGCGGCCCGGCAGGGACGGCCGGACTGGCGGGCCGCCGCCTCGTTCCTGGCGGAGTACCTGGACGTCATGGACATGAAGGGCGTACTGGACTACGCGGAGCTGGTGCACCGGGCGGTGCTGCTGGCGCGGCGGCCGGAGGTGGCGGCGGACCTGGCGGGGCGCTACGACGCGGTCTTCGTGGACGAGTACCAGGACACCGACGCGGCGCAGGTGCGGCTCCTCCACGCGCTGGCCGGGAACGCGGTAGCGGGCGGAGGGTTGCGTTCCGGCACCCGGCCGCCGGGAGGGGTGCGGGGCGGCGCTCCGCACCCGGGCCGCACGCTGGTGGCCTTCGGCGACCCCGACCAGTCGATCTACGCGTTCCGAGGCTCCGACATCAACGGGATCCTGGACTTCCCGCAGACCTTCCGGCAGGCCGACGGCGCCCCGGCCGAGGTCGCCGTGCTCGGCACCTCGCGCCGCTCCGGCGCCGGGCTGCTGGCCGCGACCCGGCTGCTCACCCGCCGGATGCCGCTCACCCGGCTGCCGGCCGACGCGGTGCGGGCCCACCGGGATCTCGCGGCGGTGCGCGACGGCGGCCGGGCCGAGGTGTTCACCTACCCGACGCCCGGCGCGGAGCTGGACAACATCGCCGACCTGCTGCGCCGCGCGCACCTGGAGGACGGCGTGCCGTGGCGCGAGATGGCAGTGCTGGTGCGCGCCGGGGGGCGCTCGATACCGGCCGTACGCCGTGCGCTCACCTCGGCGGGAGTCCCGCTGGAGATCGACGGCAACGATCTGCCGCTGCGACACGAGCCGGCCGTGGGGCCGCTGCTCACGGCGCTGAAGACGACGGCCACGGCCGCGCTGCGGGGCGGTCCGGAGCCGGTGTGGGGGGCCGGGGCGGCGGACGGGGGTGGCGAGTCCGGGGACACCGGGGACTCGGACTCGGGGGGAGTGGGCTCCGGGGGCGTGGACGACGCGCCCGCGCCGGAGGACGACGTACCGGTGCCTGAGATCGACGTGCCCGTGCCGGGGGCCGACGTGCCCGTGCCGGGGGTCGACGTGCCCGTGCCCATGGACGACTCACCGGTGCCCGAGGCCGACGTGCCCGTCCCCGAGGCCGACGTGCCCGTCCCGGGGGCCGACCTGCCCGCGCCCGAGGTCGACGCGTCCGCGCCCGAGGACGCGGCCCTCGCACCGGAGGGCGCCGCTCTGGACGTGGAGACCGCCATCGGTCTGCTCACCTCGCCCCTCGGCGGCCTGGACAGCACCGACCTCCGCCGGCTCGGCCGGGCGCTGCGCGAGGAGGAGCGGGCGGCCGGACGTACGGTGCCCCGCCCGTCCGATGTGCTCATCGCCGAGGCCCTCGCCGAGCCCGAGCGGCTCACCGCGCACGACCCGGCGTACGCCCGCGCGGCCCAGCGCCTCGGCGGTCTGCTGCGCGACGCCCGCGAGCTGCTGGCGGGCGGCGGGACCGCCGAGGAGGCGCTGTGGGCGCTGTGGAACGGCACCTCCTGGCCGCAGCGGCTGGAGCGGGCGGCGCGGCGCGGCGGCGCGGCCGGGCGCAACGCGGACCGCGACCTCGACGCCGTCTGCGCCCTGTTCGAGACCGCGGCGCGCGCCGAGGAGCGTTCCGGCGGGCGGGGCGCCCTCAACTTCATCGAGGAACTGGACGCCCAGGACATCGCCGCCGACACCCTCTCCCGACGCACGGTACGGCCCGACGCCGTACGGCTGATGACCGCGCACCGCTCCAAGGGGCTTCAGTGGAGGCTCGTCGTGGTCGCGGGCGTCCAGGAGGGGCTCTGGCCCGATCTGCGGCGCCGCGGCTCGCTCCTGGAGGCGGACCGCATCGGCCGCGACGGCCTCGCCGCACCGCTCACCCCCGGCGCGCTGCTCGCCGAGGAGCGCCGGCTGTTCTACGTCGCCGCCACCCGCGCGAAGGAACGCCTGGTGGTCACCGCCGTCAAGGCCCCCGCCGACGACGGCGACCAGCCGTCCCGGTTCCTCACCGAACTCGGCGTCGACCCGGTCGACGTCGCGCACCGGCCCCGGCGTCCGCTCTCCGTCGCCGCGCTGGTCGCGGAGCTGCGGGCCACCACCGTCGATCCGGCCGTCTCCCCGGCCCTGCGCGACGCCGCGGCCCGCCGGCTGGCGCGGCTGGCGGCGCTCCGGGACGACGACGGCCCGGCGGACGGAACCGGTCAGCCCCTGGTCCCGGCGGCCGACCCGGACCGCTGGTGGGGCCTGTACGAGCCGACGCACAGCGCGGTACCGCTGCACGATCCGGACCGCCCCGTGGCGCTCTCCGGCAGCGCCCTCGACCAGCTGGCCAACACCTGCTCGCTCCAGTGGTTCCTGGGCCGCGAGGTGAAGGCCGACACGCCCGCGACCGCGGCCCAGGGCTTCGGCAACGTGGTGCACGTCCTCGCCGACGAGGTCGCCTCCGGCCGCACGCCGGCCGATCTCGCCGTGCTCATGGAGCGGCTGGACTCCGTCTGGGACGCGCTCGCCTTCGACGCGCCCTGGAAGTCGCGGCAGGAGAAGGAGCACGCGCGCGCCGCCCTGGAGCGCTTCCTGCGCTGGCACGTCATGGACCGGGCCGGCCGGGCCGCCGTCGCGACGGAGCACGACTTCGACGTCACGCTGGAGGCCGGCTCCTGCTCGGTCCGCATCCGCGGCAGCATGGACCGGGTCGAGACGGACGACGCGGGGCGCGCCTACGTCGTCGACTTCAAGACCGGCAAGGCCAAGCCGACCGGCCCCGAGGTCGCCCGGCACCCACAGCTCGCGGTCTACCAGCTCGCCGTGCGCGAGGGTGCGGTGGACGGCGCGTTCGAGGGGCGGACGCCCGAGCAGGGGGGCGCGGAGCTGGTTCATCTGCGCCTCGGTGCCCCGAAGAAGGAGGGCGGCGACGCCCTGCCCGCCGTCCAGGCGCAGGAGCCGGTGACCGGCGACTGGGCCGGCGAACTTCTCGCCACCGCGGCGGGCCGGGTCCTCGACGAACGCTTCGCCCCCAGCACGGGCCGGCACTGCCAGCACTGCGCGTTCCGCAACGCCTGCACCGCGCAGCCGGAGGGGCGCCACGTCGTGGAGTGACCGGGGGCGGGTGCCGCGGCCGGCCGCGGCCGGACCCGCCCGGGAGCCGGACCGCTCCGGCGGACGCGGCCGCGGGGCTCGGTCGCCGGGAGCATGCCCACGGCAAGCGTGGCCCGGCCCCCGCCCCGCCCCCGATGTCGGTGGCGGCCGTTAGCCTCACTCGGATGGCAGCGCGTATCACCGACCCCGAGGAGCTCAAGGAGCTCCTGGGCATCCCGTTCACCCCGGAGCAGACGGCGTGCATCACCGCGCCGCCCGCCCCGCAGGTGATCGTCGCCGGGGCGGGCTCCGGGAAGACCACGGTGATGGCAGCCCGCGTCGTCTGGCTCGTCGGCACCGGCCAGGTCGCACCCGACCAGGTGCTGGGCCTCACCTTCACCAACAAGGCCGCGGGAGAGCTCGCCGAGCGGGTCCGCAAGGCGCTGGTGGCCGCGGGGGTCACGGATCCGGACGGGCTCCCGCCGGTGCCGGCCCCTCCGGCAGGCGGCCCGGGATCCCTCGGCGTTCCCCCGGAGCGTGCTGCTCCGGTCGGGGACGTTCCCGCCGGGGGCGTTCCGGTCGGGGACGGGCGAGGCGGGTACGCGCCGGCGGAGGACGTGCGGGGCGGGCACGTACCGGCCGAGGACGTACCGGGCGAGCCGCGCATCTCGACCTACCACGCCTTCGCCGGGCAGCTCCTCACCGACCACGGCCTGCGTATCGGGCTGGAGCCCAGCGCCCGGCTCCTCGCCGACGCCACCCGCTTCCAGCTCGCCGCCCAGGTGCTGCGCTCCGCCCCGGGGCCCTATCCGGCGCTCACCAAGTCGCTGCCCGCCCTCGTCGAGGACCTGCTCGCCCTCGACGCCGAGATCTCCGAACACCTCGTCCCCGCCGAGCGGCTGCAGGCGTACGACACGGCGCTGCTGCGTACCCTCGACGGCGCGAAACTCGGCAACGCCGATCTGCGCAAGGCCCCCGAAGCCGCCCGCGCCCGCCTGGAGCTGCTGGACCTCGTCCGCGCCTACCGGGCGGAGAAGCAGCGCCGGGACCTCCTCGACTTCGGCGACCAGATCGCCCTGTCCGCGACGCTCGCGCGCAGCCACCCCGAGGTGGGCCGGATCCTGCGCGAGCAGTTCTCGGTCGTCCTGCTCGACGAGTACCAGGACACCTCCGTCGCCCAGCGGCTGCTGCTCGCGGGACTCTTCGGCGACGGCACGGGGCACGCCGTGACCGCCGTCGGCGACCCCTGCCAGGCCATCTACGGCTGGCGCGGTGCCTCCGTCGCCAACCTCGACGACTTCCCCGCGCACTTCCCGCGGTCCGACGGCCGCCCCGCGCAGCGCTTCGCGCTCAGCGAGAACCGGCGCAGCGGCGGCCGCCTCCTGGACCTCGCCAACGGGCTCGCGGGCCCGCTGCGTTCGCTCCACGAGGGAGTGGAGGCGCTGCGCCCGGCCCCCGGCGCCGAACGGGACGGCGTCGTACGATGCGCCCTGCTGCCCACCCACGCCGAGGAGCTGGCGTGGCTCGCCGACTCCGTCGCCCACCTGGTGCGCACGGGCACCCCGCCGGGGGAGATCGCGGTGCTGTGCCGCACCGCCGGGGACTTCCCGCAGATCCAGGGCGCGCTGGTGGAGCGGGACGTTCCGGTGGAGGTGGTCGGGCTGTCCGGCCTGCTGCACCTGCCGGAGGTCGCGGACCTCGTCGCGGTGTGCGAGGCGCTCCAGGACCCGACGGCCAACGCCCCCCTGGTCCGGCTGCTGACCGGGCCGCGCTGGCGCATCGGCCCCCGGGACCTCGCCCTGCTGGGCCGCCGCGCCCGGACCCTCGTCCGCACGGCCACCGACGACACCGACCCGGACCCGGACGCGCGGCTCGCCGAGGCGGTCGCGGGGGTGGACACGGCCGAGCTCGTCTCGCTCTCCGACGCGCTCGACACCTTCCTGCTGGCGGACGGGCCGGACGACGGGCTGCCGTTCTCCGCGCCGGCCCGCATCCGGTTCGCCCGGCTCGCCGCGGAACTGCGTGACCTGCGGCGATGCCTGGCCGACCCGCTCATGGACGTACTGCACCGGGTGCTGGCCACCACCGGCCTGGACGTCGAACTGTCCGCGTCCCCGCACGCGCTGGCCGCCCGGCGCCGGGAGACCCTCGGCAACTTCCTCGACATCGCCGCCTCGTTCGCCGCCCTGGACGGCGAGGCGACGCTGCTCGCCTTCCTCGGCTTCCTGCGCACGGCCGTCCGGCACGAGAAGGGCCTGGACAACGCCCTGCCCGGCGGCGACAACACGGTCAAGGTGCTGACCGCCCACAAGTCCAAGGGGCTGGAGTGGGACGTGGTCGTGGTTCCGGGGCTGGTGGGGCGGCAGTTCCCCAGCGAGCAGGCGCGCGAGTCCTGGACGGCCAACGCCAAGGTGCTGCCGCACGCGCTGCGCGGCGACGCCGACACCCTGCCGGAGATGGGGGAGTGGACCGCCAAGGGCATGGCCGCCTTCAAGACGGCGATGAAGGAGCACCAGGCCACGGAGGAACTCCGGCTGGGCTATGTGACGTTCACCCGGCCCCGCTCCCTGCTGCTCGGATCCGGCCACTGGTGGGGACCGACGCAGCGGAAGCCACGGGGCCCGTCCGCCTTCCTGGAGGCGCTGCGGCAGCACTGCGAGGCGGGCCACGGCGAGGTCGAGGCCTGGGCCGACACACCCGAGGAGGGGGCGGAGAACCCGGCCCTGGAGGAGGCGGTGGCGGACCGCGCCTGGCCGCTGCCGCTGGACCCCGAGGCGCTGGCACTGCGCCGCAGGGCCGCCGATGCCGTGCGCACCCACCTGGACCGGATCCTCGCCCGCTCGGGGGGCGTGCCCGCGGCGCGCGGGCCCGGAGGGCCGGGGGCGGAGCCCGGCGCGGGCGGGGTCGGGGCCGGGGTTGATGCCGGGGCCGGCGCCGGAGCGGGTGCGGGTGTCGGAGGCGGGGTCAGGGCCCGGGGCGTGCACGATCCGGAATGGCCCCCGCCGCCCGAGGACGATCCGGAGGGCTGGGTGCCCCCGGAGGACGGCCCGTACGACCCCTTCGAGGCCGACTCGCTCGACGCCGACCCCTTCGACGCCGACCCCTTCGACGCCGACCCCTTCGACGCCGACCCCTTCGACACCGATGGCTTCGGCCCCGATCCCTTCGACGCGGGCCTGTCCGATGCCGGACCCGTCGCCGGGGACCCGTTCGCGTTCGACGAAGCCGCTACCGGCACCGGGACCCCCGGTGCCGGGACCGTCGACACCGCGACCCCCGATGCCGGGGCGGGCGCCGCGCAGGCGCTCCACGGCGCTGTGCCGCACCAGCTGCGCCGGACCGCGGCCCGCGAGCCGGAGCCGGTCCGGAACGGTGGGTTCGGTCTTGAGGACGGCCCAGGGCCCGGAAACGGCCCAGGCCCCGATGACGGCTCCGGCTCCGGAATCGGCCCAGGCCCCGACGACGGCCTTGGCCCCGGAAACGGCCCCGGCCCCGAAGACGGCTCCGGCCCCGAAAACGGCCCCGGCCCCGACGACCACCATGCCCTCAGCCCCGAGGAGGCGCGGGCCGTCGCCTCCTGGGACCGGGACCTGGAGGCCCTCACCGGCGAGCTGCGGCGGGCCCGCGCGGCCGTCCGGGACGTGCCGGTGCCCCCGGCGCTCAGCACGTCCCAGCTGCTCCGGCTCGCCGCCGACCCGGACGGCTTCGCCCAGGAGCTCGCCCGTCCCATGCCCCGCCCCCCGCAGCCCGCCGCGCGCCGCGGCACCCGCTTCCACGCCTGGGTGGAGTCGCGCTTCGAGGAGCTCCCGCTGCCGATGCTCGGCCCCGACGAGCTCCCCGGCGGCCTCGACGGCCCCGACGACCGCACGGACCCGGACATCAGCGACGAGCACGATCTGACCGCCCTCAAGGAGGCCTTCGAGCGGACGCCCTACGCCCACCGCACCCCGTACCGGGTCGAGGAGCCGTTCCAGCTGACGCTCGCCGGGCGGCTGATCCGGGGCCGGATCGACGCCGTGTACCGGGAGCGCGGGCAGGACGGCGACCGCTACGAGATCGTCGACTGGAAGACCGGCCGCGGCCGGACCGCCGACCCGCTCCAGCTGGCCGTCTACCGCCTGGCCTGGGCCGAACGGCACGGCCTGCCGCTGTCCGCGGTGACCGCGTCGTTCCTGCACGTCCGCAGCGGCGAGGTGGTCCGGCCGTCCGGGCTGCCGGACCGCGCCGCGCTGGAGCGCCTGCTGCTGAGCGGGGCGGCGCAGCCCGTGCCCGGGGGCCCGGAATGAGCCGCCGGATCCCGCCGGAACCGTGAGAAGGGCGGTTCACCGGGCCGGATAGGCTCGCAGACATGACCTTCCCGGACAGCGCCGTCCGCGCGTACATAGAAGAGCACCGCACCGCCTTCCTCGACGACCTCGTGGAGTGGCTGCGCATCCCCTCCGTGTCGGCCGACCCGGCCCGCGCGGAGGACGTGCGGCGCAGCGCCGAGTGGCTGGCCGCGAAGCTCCGTGAGACGGGTTTCCCGGTCGCCGAGGTCTGGACACCGCCGGCCGGTGAGGACGGTCCCGCCGCCCCCGCGGTCTTCGCCGAGTGGCCGTCGGGCGACCCGGACGCCCCGACCGTCCTCGTCTACGGCCATCACGACGTCCAGCCCGCCGCCCGCGAGGACGGCTGGCACACCGAACCGTTCGAGCCCGTCATCCGCGACGGCCGGCTGCACGCCCGGGGCGCCGCGGACGACAAGGGTCAGGTCTTCTTCCACACCCTGGGCGTCCGCGCGCACCTCGCCGCCACCGGCCGCACCGCCCCGGCCGTCAACCTCAAGCTGCTGATCGAGGGCGAGGAGGAGTCCGGTTCGCCGAACTTCCCCGCCCTGATCCGTGAGCACGCCGGACGGCTCGGCTGCGACGCCGTGATCGTCTCCGACACCGGCATGTGGTCCGCGGACACCCCCACCGTGTGCACCGGGATGCGCGGGCTCGCGGACTGCCAGATCGACCTGTACGGGCCCGCCCAGGACATCCACTCGGGTTCCTTCGGCGGCGCGGTCCCGAACCCGGCCACCGAGGCCGCCCGGCTCGCCGCCGCCCTGCACGACGCGGACCGCCGCGTCGCGATCCCCGGCTTCTACGACGGGGTGATCGAGCTGACCGACCGGGAGCGGGAGCTCTTCGCCGAGCTGCCCTTCGACGAGGAGCGGTGGCTGCGCACCGCCCACTCCGGAGCGACGCTCGGCGAAGCGGGCCACACCACCCTGGAGCGGATCTGGGCCCGTCCGACGGCCGAGGTCAACGGCATCGGCGGCGGCTACCAGGGCCCCGGCGGCAAGACGATCGTGCCGTCCCGCGCCCAGCTGAAGCTGTCCTTCCGGCTGGTGGCCGGCATGGACACGGAGAAGGTCCAGCAGGCCGTACGGGAGTGGGTCGCGGCGCGGCTCCCGGCCGGTATCCGGCACGAGATCACCTTCTGGGGCGCCACCCGGCCCTGCCTCACCCCGCTGGACCATCCGGCGCTCCAGTCCGTCGTCCGGGCCATGGGCCGCGCCTTCGAACAGAAGATCCGTTTCACCCGTGAGGGCGGTTCCGGACCGGCCGCCGACCTCCAGGACGTGCTCGGGGCGCCGGTGCTCTTCCTGGGCATCTCCGTGCCGTCGGACGGCTGGCACGCCCCCGACGAGAAGGTCGAGCTGGACCTGCTGATGAAGGGCGTCGAAACCGCCGCGTACCTCTGGACCGATCTGGCGGAGAATGGGCGCTCGCAGGCTGCGCCCGGCGCCTCGCGCCGGTGACGCGCAGTCCCGTCGAACCACATGTCCCGTATGGGGAGTTGGAAGCAGCTGTGACCACCTGGACCGACCGCACCGCAGTTCCGCAGATCAGCCTCACCGGCGCGAGCGGTATCGACCGCGCGGCGCACCACCGTCTGGACGAGGCGTGGCTGGCCGCGGCGTGGAGCCATCCCACGACGCGGGTCTTCGTGGTCTCCGGTGGGCAGGCCCTGATCGACGACACCCCCGACGGCCGCACCGAACTCGTCATGACACCTGCGTTCGAGGCGCCGCCGACCGAGACGCACCGCTACTTCCTTGGCACCGACGCGGACGGGGTCCGCTACTTCGCGCTGCAGAAGGACGGGCTCCCGGGGCGGATGGACCAGTCGGCGCGCCCGGCCGGCCTGCGCGAGGCGGGGGCGCTGCTGTCCGAGCGGGACGGCGCGCTGATGGCGCACGCCGTCGCGCTGGAGAACTGGCAGCGGCTGCACCGCTTCTGTTCGCGCTGCGGGGAGCGCACGGTGGTCGCGGCCGCGGGCCACGTCCGGCGCTGCCCGGCGTGCTGCGCGGAGCACTACCCCCGCACCGACCCCGCAGTGATCATGCTGGTCACGGATGCCGAGGACCGGGCGCTGCTCGGCCGCCAGATGCACTGGCCGGAGGGCCGGTTCTCGACGCTGGCGGGGTTCGTGGAGCCGGGTGAGTCGATCGAGCACGCGGTGGCGCGGGAGGTCTACGAGGAGGCGGGTGTCACGGTCGGTGAGGTGGAGTACGTCGCCAGCCAGCCGTGGCCCTTCCCGTCCAGCCTGATGCTCGGCTTCATGGCACGCGCCACTTCCCCGCGCATCCAGGTCGACGGCGAGGAGATACACGAGGCGCGATGGTTCTCCCGCGACGAGCTGACCGCGGCGTTCGAGTCGGGCGAGGTGCTGCCGCCGTCCGGTATCTCGATCGCCGCCCGGCTGGTGGAGCTCTGGTACGGAAAGCCGCTGCCCGCGGGCTGCCCGCGCTGAGCGGGCCGCCCACGGGCAGTGAGGTGCGGAGAGGCGGTGAGGTCCGCACGTGTCGCCGTGCGACCGGCCGGCCCCGGGGCGGTGCCGGCCGGAGGGTGGCTCCGGGGGCGGCCGTTGGCCCGGCCGCCCGGCCCGGCTTCGGGGTACCCCGGGCCGCCGCCTTCCGGGCCGCCGCCTTCCGGGTCGTCCGGGGCGCGGCTGCGCTCCCGGTCAGGCGCCGATCTTCTCCTTGACCTGGGCCAGGGACGGGTTCGGGAGAGCGGAACCGTCGGGGAAGAGCACGGTCGGCACGAGCTGGTTGCCGTTGTTGACCTTCTCCACGAAGGAGGCCGACTCGGGGTCCAGCTCGATGTTGATCTCGGTGTACGCAATGCCTTCGCGGTCCATCTGGCTCTTCAGCCGGCGGCAGTAGCCGCACCACGTCGTGCTGTACATCGTCACAGTGCCCTGCATCGGTCCTCGCGCTCCTTGTGGTCGGATGTGACGGTCGGTAGTGGAACGCTCAACCATTGCGGGGCATTCCCCTCCGGGATATCCGCGGGACGCTACACGACGGCGCCGCGAAGGGGCATGAACGCGGCAGAGGCCCGTGACGGGGCGGCTCCGGGCGCGTCGGCGGATCAGCGGCGGACCAGCGCCGCGCGGGCGGACCGTGAGCAACGGCACATGCGGGGCGGGGCGGGTCGGTGGAGGGAGTCGTGCTTCGGGGGGTGGGGCGGTCGGGGGTGGTCCGGTTATCGGGCGGTTCCGGGAGCCGGACGTTGTCCCCGCCCGGGTGGGAGGCCCCGTCCTCGCTCACCGCAGCATCTCCCACACCTCACCACCCCCGCGCCCCGCAGCCACACCCCTCGGCTCCCGGTACGACCGGGCGGCTGCGGCTGTGGACAACCCTCCCGGCCGCTCCGGGCGACCTGGCAGCATGGCGGGGTGACAGCAAGCAACGGTCCTCTCGCCTCCGCCGCGCCCGGCACGGGAAGCCTCACCCCCCTCTTCCCGGCGGTTCCCGACTCGGCCGACGCGGTGCTCGACGGACTCGACCCCGAGCAGCGCGAGGTCGCCACCGCCCTGCACGGACCGGTCTGCGTACTGGCCGGCGCGGGCACCGGCAAGACCCGGGCGATCACTCATCGCATCGCCTACGGCGTGCGGTCCGGAGTGCTCCAGCCGTCCAGTGTGCTCGCCGTCACCTTCACCAACCGGGCGGCCGGGGAGATGCGCGGACGGCTCCGCCAGCTCGGGGCGGCCGGGGTCCAGGCCCGCACGTTCCACTCGGCCGCGCTGCGTCAGCTCCAGTACTTCTGGCCGCGCGCGGTCGGCGGTGAGCTGCCGCGGCTGCTGGAGCGCAAGGTCCAGCTGGTCGCGGAGGCGGCCGCCCGCTGCCGGATCCGCCTGGACCGGAACGAGCTGCGGGACGTCACCGGTGAGGTCGAGTGGGCGAAGGTCACCCAGACGGTGCCCGAGGACTACCCCGCCGCCGTCACCAAGTCCGGCCGGGAGGCCCCGCGCGATCCCGCCGAGATCGCCGGGATCTACGGCACGTACGAGCAGCTGAAGCGGGACCGCGGCGTCATCGACTTCGAGGACGTGCTGCTGCTGACCGTCGGCGTGCTGCAGGACCGGCACGACATCGCGGACACCGTGCGCAGCCAGTACCAGCACTTCGTCGTCGACGAGTACCAGGACGTCAGCCCGCTCCAGCAGCGGCTGCTCGACCTGTGGCTCGGTGACCGGGACAGCCTCTGCGTGGTCGGCGACGCCGGTCAGACGATCTACTCGTTCACCGGCGCCACCCCCGACCATCTGCTCAACTTCCGTACCCGGCACCCGCACGCCACCGTCGTCAGGCTCGTCCGCGACTACCGCTCCACCCCCCAGGTCGTGCACCTCGCCAACAACCTGATGGGCCGCGCCAGGGGGCGGGCCGCCGAACACCGCCTGGAGCTGGTCTCGCAGCGCGGACCCGGCCCCGAGCCGGTCCACACCGAGTACACCGACGAACCGGCCGAGGCGGAGGGCATCGCCCGCCGTATCCGGGAGCTGATGACACCGCGCGAGCAGGGGGGCGGCGGTGTCCCGGCGAGTGAGATCGCGGTGCTCTACCGCATCAACGCCCAGTCGGAGGTCTACGAGCAGGCCCTCGCCGACCACGGCATCCCGTATCAGCTGCGGGGCGCGGAACGGTTCTTCGAGCGCCCGGAGGTCCGCGAGGCAGGCGTCGCCCTGCGGGGGGCCGCGCGGGCGGGAGGCAACGACCCCCTCTTGGAGGACGCGGCCGATCTGCCCTCCCAGGTGCGCGCCGTGCTGGGCACCAAGGGCTGGACCCCGGAGCCGCCGGCCGGCTCCGGCGCCGTACGGGACCGCTGGGAGTCCCTGGCGGCGCTGGTCCGGCTGGCCGAGCAGTTCTCCGCCGCCCGTGCCGCTGCGGGCGCCGGGCCCCCGACCCTCGCCGACCTCGTCACGGAGCTCGACGAACGGGCCGGTGCCCAGCACGCCCCGACGGTCGAGGGCGTCACCCTCGCCTCCCTGCACGCGGCGAAGGGCCTGGAGTGGGACGCCGTGTTCCTGGCCGGTCTCACCGAGGGCATCGTGCCGATCACCTACGCGAAGACCGACGAACAGATCGAGGAGGAACGCCGTCTCCTCTATGTAGGGGTCACCCGGGCGCGGATCCACCTCGGCCTCTCCTGGTCCCTCTCGCGGTCGCCGGGCGGGCGCGCGAACCGTCGGCCCAGCCGCTTCGTCCAGGAGCTCCGGGGCCCTGTCGCACGGGGCGCGGCGTCCCGCGGCGGCAGCGCCGGCGGCGTGGTGCGGGGCGGCACCGGCGCGTCGAGGCGGGTGAAACGCGGACCGGTCCGCTGCCGGGTGTGCGGGCGCACGCTCACCGACGCGGGTGAGATGAAGCTGATGCGCTGCGAGGGCTGCCCCTCCGAACTCGACGAGGCGCTGTACGAGCGCCTGCGCGAGTGGCGCTCGGAGCGAGCGGCGGAGCTCGGACAGCCCGCCTACTGCGTCTTCACCGACAAGACGCTGATGGCCATCGCCGAAGCAGTGCCGGGCGAGGCGTCGGAACTCGTCACCATCGCCGGAGTGGGACGGCGCAAGCTCGACCGGTTCGGTGCGGATGTCCTGGCACTGTGCGCGGGGGACGCCCCGGCGCAATCCCCTGCCGCGGACGCCGGAACCGACGTCGGCGACGCGCCGGACGACCGACTCCGGCACAGCTCCGAGGACGTCGCGGACGACTGATACGAACTCGTCGAAAAAATAGTTTGCGCGGGCCGCAGGAATCCCCATAGCCTTCCGAACACGGAGGCAAGGGCTTCTCCAAGCCCTTGCAGCCGTGTTGTCCTGAGCCCCGACGGACTGGTCCGACCAGTCCCCGAGACGCCGAGAGGAGGCGATTCCAAATGATCAGCATCACCAGCCTGGCCGGTCGTGAGGTCGTCGCCTCCTGCCTGTCGAGCGTCTCCGAGCTTCGGTCCGTCCCGCTCCTCGCCGGTATCCCCCAGGGCTTCCGCGAGCTGAGCATTTCCGGTCTGTCCGGTGGCGCCGAAGCACGTCTCGACGAGCGTCACATTGCTGTGCGCAATGAGCGACCGACCCAGGCACCGGCGGCAGTAGAGGCACAGGCATCGGCCTATGCCTTCACGGCCAAGGGTGCCGACCTCCAGCAGAAGTGGGCCGACGGCGGTTTCGCCGGCGGCACGACCTCTGCGGCCGAGCACCACAAGATGCGGGCCTTCCGTGGCCTCGAACCCTGGAGAGATCCAGCCTGATCGCAAGATCAGGTCGGCACCTTCCAGGGCCGCGGAACCCGAACCGGGATCCGCGGCCCTTTCCGTTGCCTGAGAACACAACGTCTCCGGCGCCGGATGCGGAAGTCACCCGGTACCGACCGAACACCCCGGCCCACCAGGCCGGGCCGACAGACGAGGAAGACACCGCCCGTGCCCAGCCCCGCGCACGCCCCGTCCGTACCGCACGACCCTGTGATCCCGCCGCCCGGCCCTTCGGAGGTCCCCTTGACTCAGCTGACCCAGCTCACCGCGCTCGACGACCAGATCGAGCGCCTCGGTGAGCTCATTCCCTGCCGCTCGTACGACCCGGAGGTCTTCTTCGCCGAGTCCCCGGCCGACGTCGAATACGCCAAGTCGCTCTGCCAGACCTGTCCGCTGCGTGAGGCCTGCCTCGCGGGCGCCAAGGACCGGCGTGAGCCGTGGGGCGTCTGGGGCGGTGAGCTCTTCGTCCAGGGCGTCGTCGTACCGAGGAAGCGGCCGCGTGGTCGCCCGCGGAAGAACCCGGTCGCAGCATGACCACCCTCGGAACGATCGACCGTCCCCGTAAGCACGAACCCACGAAGCAGGTCCCGACGATGAAGCCGTCCGCCCACGAGCCGTCCGTCACCGAAAGCCCAGCCCGTACCGCCGCCGGGGTGAAGACCTCGCGCCAGAACAGGACCCGCGACATGCAACTCATCCCAGAAGCCCTGGCCCGTGCTCATATGCAAGACCGACTGCACGAGGCCGAGTCCGAACGCCCGGCCCTGCGCCTGGTCGCCGCCCGCCGCATGCAGCGCCGGGCCGAGCGTGCCTCGCTGCGGGCCCGGCGTGCCCTGGCCATGGCCGTCATGCAGTGACCAGAGCGGCGTCATGCCACTGAGCGGGGCCGGTTCGCCGAACCGGCCCCGCGGTGCGTTGTGCACCCGCCGTGGGCTCTTCTTGCCATGCGCTCTTCCCGCCGTGCGGTGTGCCTGCCGTGCGGTGGGCGTCGGGTCGGTCCGGCGGTGCGTTGCGCCTGCCCCGGGCCTTCCACGGGGATATCGTCGAAAGGTGAACCAGCAGACTCATCACGCTGCGCAGCAGGGTGCCGAGAAGCAGACCATGGTGTGCTCCCGGTGCGGCACCGAGGCGGCCGGGCCTCAGCCCCCGGTGACGTGGACCTGCTCCGTGGAGAACGGCAGCCGGCACTACTTCTGCGACGACTGCGCCCGGGACAACCTCCGCGCCATCGAAGGACGCCTCGACTCGTCCTGGTGGTGACCGCGGCGTGCCGGGCCGTTGGCCCGGCCGGGCGCCCGCCGTACGGGTGAGAAGCCGCCGTGGACGGTGGCGATGGCAGAGCGGGCCGAGACCAGCCCGTGCCGCCCCGACACGCCCCAGGATGCCCTCGGGGTAGCCCTCCCGCCGAGCTTGCCGTTCACCCGTCGTCCGCCGCGTCGACTCCGTTGACCTGCCCGGTGCGGTCTCGGGCCTGCCGGTCAGCCCGTCCCGGAGGTTCGGTTCTCCTCGGGTTCGCCCTCTGCGGCGCCGACGCGGTCCGCTGCCTCGGCCGTGCCCTCGTCCGCTCGGTTCTCCGGCTGCCCACCCTGTGCGCAGGCCTCCTCGAGATCGCTTCCATCCAGTCCGTCGCTCTCCGGCTCTTGTGCTTCCGCCGGCTCTTCCTCGGCATCGAATCCGGGCACCCAGGCGGTGAGCTCATCCCGCAGCCGTACGGCAGCACCCAGCTGGCAGAGCACGCCGATGGTGCTCAGGGTCACTCGGTGGATCAGCAGATAGGCCGGCGGCAGATTGAGCTGGCGGCCCAACTGATAGGCGGGGGACCTGGGGTCGGCGACCCGTGCGGCCTGCGTCCGCATCCAGCTGCGGGTGAAGGTGAATTCCTCCACCCGGGCCGGCTCGATGATCGGCAGCAGATAGTCCAGTACGGCGTCCGGCTGAAGGTCGATCGTCGGCTTGACGAAGCCCTCGTCGCAGAGCATGGCGTGGACCGACTCGGCGTCGCCCTCCAGGGTCATCCGCAGCGCGGTGCCGATGGTCGGAGGCAAGCCGTCCGGCAGCCGGTCGACAGTGCCGAAGTCCATCACCCCCAGCCGCCACTTCTCGGGTGGGCCGTCGGGGGCGTCACCGACCAGCAGACGGAAGTTGCCCGGGTGCGGATCCGCGTGCAGCAGACCCGTCCGAGCCGTTCCGGAGAAGAGGAAGCGGGCCAGCAACTGGCCGGCGCGGTCCCGCTCCGCCTGGCTGCCGCTGGTTATGACCTCGGAGAGCGGTACCCCGTCCATCCACTCGGTGATGAGTACCTCGTCCCCCTGGAACACCACATCGGGTACGACCACATCCGGGTCGTCGGCGAATTCCGCCGCGTGCGCACGCTGGGCCTCTGCCTCCAGGGCGTAGTCCAGCTCCTCCGACACCCGGTCACGCAGCTCGGTGATGAGCGGCTTGACGTCCATCCCGGGAATCAGCGGTCCCAGTATCCGGGCGAAACGCCCCAACTGGTTGAGGTCCGACAGCAGGGCCTCGCCCGCGCCCGGGTACTGCACCTTGACGGCGACTTCGCGTCCGTCGTGCCACACGGCGCGGTGCACCTGCCCGATGGACGCCGCGGCGGCCGGCTTGTCCTCGAACTCCTCGAAGAGCTCCCGCCAGTCCTCGCCCAGCCGCTCCTGGAGAACCGAGTGGACCGTCCGGACCGGCATCGGAGGCGCCGCTTCCTGGAGCTTGGTCAGGGCGGCCCGGTAGGGCCCGGCCACTTCCTCCGGCAGCGCGGACTCGAAGACCGAGAGCGCCTGCCCGAACTTCATGGCACCGCCCTTGAGTTCACCCAGAACCTTGAACAGCTGCTCGGCAGTGCGCTGTTGCAGCTCCCGTCCGACGATCTCCGCCGAACGGCCACCGATCCGCTTGCCCAGCCCCCAGGTGGCACGTCCGGCGAAACCCAGGGGCAGTGCTGCCAACTTGGCGGTACGGGTGACCGCCTTGCGGGGAAGATCAGACATGCGCCCCTCCAACTCCACTGCACTCTCCCGGAGGGTTACCCCCGGGGCCACGCCGCGCACCGCGGTACGTGGTCATTTTCCCGCGCGGTGCCGGTTCCGCGGAGGCACCTTCCCCTGATCCGGCTGCCGCGGCCGGCGCCGGGGCGGTCGGTCGGGCCCCGCAGGCGCAGCTCGGATGCGGAGCCACCGGCCGTGGCTCCCAGGCCAGATCGGGCAGGGCGAACTCCAGCCGCGCCCCCGCGCACACCGGGAGCCTTCCGTCGAGAAAGGTCAGCGCATGGGAGGCGGTCAGGCCGGCGACCAGGGTGGCGAGTCCGGTGTCACAGGCCACCGCGGCCGCGCCGGTGCGCCCCGACCGCCACTGGGCCAGCATGCGGGGCCATGCGGGCTCCTGTTCGGCCCGGCCCAGAGCCAGGCACTGGGCACACGCCGAGCCGCCCGGCAGCACCAGCGGACCGACGACACCGGTCCCCTCGATCACGCCCGCGTACAGATGGGGTGTGCCCGCCGCCATCAGCTCCTCGGCGGAGGCCGGGTCGGGAGCGTAGGCGGCGAGGCCGTCGCGTGGGGCGAGGACAACGAGCGCGGCCCCCGCACCCGTTCCTCCCGCGGCGGCCGAGCCGGACCGTCGTGGCCGGGGACCGGGTGCACAGGCCCGTACCACCCGTCGCGCGGCGATGCTGCGCCGCTCGCCGATGGCTTCGGCGGGGATCCCGGACGGCCCCACGTCCCACGGTTCGACACAGCCGCCGTCCGTGACCTCGACCTCGCCCACTCCGGAGGCGGACAGCGCCGCGGCGATCGCGGTCCCCACCCGGCCCGCTCCCCGGACGTGCACGCGTATGGCCGCTCGGGCCCGCATACGGCGCACCGCCGCGCCCGGCTCCGGGTGCACCACCGACAGCGAGGCCAGGTCCGGGCGTAAGCGGTCCCGGACCGAGACCCGGTCGAGGCAGGCAGCCGGGCCGGAGGAGGGAGCGCCGGCCGAACCGGCCCTTCGTCTCACGGCGCCGGGCCTGCGGGCGGATGCGGCCCGATGAGTGACATCGGCACCAGCAGTTGCGGGAGTTGAGCCCGTAGGCCCCTGGGGCGGACCTGAGCCGGCCCGACCGGGCCCGGGGGCCGAGCCGGCGGGTCCATTCCTGGAGGATGAGTCGGCCGGATGCCCCGGAGGTGGGGCCAACGGGGTACGCCACCGATCCGTCGTACCGGAGGCATCCGTTCGGCTCGCGGGGCCCGCCCCGCCCGCACGGTCCGCGCATGCCGCGGAGCGCACCGTCTCCGGGCGGCCCGCAGCGGCCACGGAGTCCGCGGAGCCGCCCCGATCCGTTGCCTCC
The DNA here is from genome assembly GCF_057709105.1 of Streptomyces sp. bgisy100. NCBI lineage: Bacteria > Bacillati > Actinomycetota > Actinomycetes > Kitasatosporales > Streptomycetaceae > Streptomyces > Streptomyces sp. bgisy100. Next base: position 59,463 of record NZ_JBYITE010000021.1, on the reverse strand, counting down.
CCGTATCCCGTGGAGCCCGCTGCGTCCGTGAGGTCCGCAGGGCCGGAAGGACCCGTTCCGTCGGTGGAGCCGGTGGTCCCGTCCGCGTCCGCGGTGGGGTCGTCCAGCAGGCCGGCAGCGCACAATCGGCGCACCACTTCGTCCGCCCGCTGTGCCGTCAGGCCCATGGCCTCGGCTTGCTGCCGCAGCAGTGGCAGCCCCCGCGTGCCGTCGAGCAGATTCAGGAAGCTGCCCGTTGCCGTGTCCACCGGCCCCAGCAGCACCGCATGCGCCGGCGTCACACCGAACTGGACGCTCTCGCGGTTGCGCCAGCCGCGCCGCAGCGCGGGCTTGAGCATCGGATGCATCACTCGCCCCCCGTCGGATCGCTCGGCCGAAAGCCCGGCCGACCGCACACAGCATGCCGTGACCGGCCGAACGCCGCGCAAAGTTATCCACAGGCGGTGGGTATTAGTCGTTCAAACGGTGCACGCCGTGGGGTGATCCTTCGCGAACCGTTCCGGGGGAGAGACGCCGTCCCAGTCCAGCCGGTACCGTTCGGCACGTGCCCGCCGATCCACTGCACCGCTCCGGAAGCGCACCGCGCCTCCCCTCCGGCCGGACCGACCCCGCTTCGGGGACGGGCCCGGTCGAGGTCCGCAGAAGTGCCCGCCGGCGGCGTACGGTCTCCGCCTATCGCGAGGGCGACCGCACCATCGTCCTGATTCCGGCCCGCATGTCCGAGGCCGAGGAGCGGCGCTGGGTGACCACCATGCTGGACAAGCTGGCGGCGCAGGAGAGCAAGCGGCTGCTGAGCGACAGCGAGCTCGCGGACCGGGCCGACCAGCTGTCGAACCAGTATCTGGACGGCCGGGCCCGGCCCGTGAGCGTCCGCTGGGTCACCAATCAGAACACCCGCTGGGGATCCTGTACCCCCGCCGAGGGCAGCATCCGGCTGTCCCACCGGCTCAAGGGAATGCCCGGATACGTCATCGACTACGTCCTCCTCCACGAACTGGCCCATCTGCTGGTGCCGGGCCACGGTGCCCGCTTCTGGGAACTGCTGAAGGCCTATCCGCGCACCGAGCGCGCCCGCGGCTATCTCGAAGGCGTGGCCGCGGCCGGCCGGCTGCCGCAACTGGACGCGGGCGGGAACGAGTAGGCCGCGGGCGAGCAGCCGTTGTCCACAGGGATCGCTCCCTCTCGGCCCGAGCCGTTAGCCTGACGCAACGCACTTCACAGCTCGGATGGGGGACGGTCGTTACGTATGGCCAGGGAATTCCAACGCGGCCACAAGGCCAGGGTCAGTGATCTGACAGCGGGGACAGATCTGTACATCGGGGTTCAGATATCGGGCCCCGGGCTGTCCTTCGACATCAGCTGCTTCGGCATCGACGCCGATGAACGGCTGTCGGACGACCGGTACTTCGTCTTCTTCAACCAGCCCAAGTCGCCCGAGGAGTCGATACAGCTGCTCGGGGCGCAGGCCGGGGACACCGAGTCCTTCCGGGTCACCCTCGACGCCGTCCCGGAGAGCATCCACAAGCTCTCCTTCACCGCCACACTCGACGGTGCCGGGCAGATGTCGCAGGTCGGGCCGGGTTACATCCGCATCGTGGCAGGCGGCGAGGAAGTCGTCCGCTACTCCTTCACCGGAGCGGAGTTCAGCACCGAACGCGCGGTGATGCTGGGCGACTTCTACCGGAAGGACGGCTGGCGGTTCGCGGCGGTCGGCCAGGGCTTCGACGGCGGTCTGGAGGCGCTGCTGAAGCACTTCGGCGGCGAGGTGCTGGAGGAGGAGTCCCCCGAGCAGCAGCCCGCGGCCGCACCGGCTTTCGCGCCGCCGCAGGACGCCGCGCCCGCACCGGGATTCGCCCCACCGGCGTCCCCCGCCCCGGCCCCGGCTCAGTCTCCGGCTCCTGCCCCTGCACCCGCCCCCGTCGCCCCCACCCAGCCCGATCCGGCCCCCGCCGCTCCGCCCGTGTCCCAGCCGGTGCACGCAGCCCCCACCGTGGCCGCTCCGCTGGCATCGCCGCCGGGCCACACCGCACCCGGCGACCAGCTTCCGCCGCCCGCCCAGCCCGGGCCGTACCCCGGGCAGCAGCCGTACGGCCAGGCGCCGGGCGCCACCCAGGCACCGCAGGCTCCCCAGGCCCCGCAACCTCCCCAGACCCCGATGGCTCCCCAGGCCCCGCACGGTGTGCCCGGCCAGTTCCCCGCTCAGCCGGGCCCGTACGGTCAGCCCGGCGCTCCTGCTCCGGCCCCCTACGGTCAGCCGGGTGTCCCCGCTCCGGCTCCCTACGGACAGCCCGCCCAGCCCATGGCGTCGGGCCTGCCCGGCCAGGTGCCCGGCATGCCGCCGGCCGGCGGTGGCCCCGGTCTCGGTGCGGGGCTCCAGAAGTTCCGTGAGGCACCCACCGGCCAGCGCTGGGCCCTGCAGAACCAGCAGCTCATCAGGGTCGACCTCGGCGCCGACGCGCAGCCCGTCCTCGCCCGTCAGGGCAGCATGGTGCTGTACCAGGGCAAGGTCGACTTCGGTTACAAGGGCGCGGGCTTCCGCGGCCGGGTCATCGGCAATGCCACCGGCCAGGAGATGCAGCTCATGCGCTGCTCCGGCCGGGGCCAGGTGTTCTTCGCCGAGAACGGCGCGCACATCCACCCGATCGAGCTCCAGGGCGACGCGATCTGCGTCTCCGCCGAGAACGTCCTCGCCTTCGACGAGACCCTGCAGCACGAGGTGCGCCGCATCGAGGGCCACGGCATCCCCGGCGGTGCCCTGTTCACCATGCAGTTCCACGGCACCGGCACCGTCGTGGTGAAGACCCAAGGGGTTCCGGTGGTCCTGCCGGTCACCCCCACCACCTTCGCCGACAGCAACGCCATCGTCGCCTGGTCCGCGGCCGCGCAGGTGATCATCTCCAGCCAGGTGCGGATCAGCCGGCACGCCTACCCGGGCCACAGCGGTGAGACCGTGAACCTCCAGTTCCGCGGAGCCCCCGGCAATTTCATCGTCGTCCAGCCCTACGAGGTCTGAAGGAGCCCGTCATGGACCAGCAACTGATCGCGGGCTGCGCCCCGGCCCCGATGGCAGCCCGGATGGAGAACCACGGGCGCAGCATGCTCAAGGTCGCCATGCAGAGCGGCCAGGACCTCTTCGCACGCACCGGCTCGATGGTCGCGTACGAGGGCTTCGTCCAGTACGAGCCGAACCCGCCCGCCGTCCGTCAGATGGCGTCGCAGTGGCTCACCGGCGAGGGTGCCCCGCTGATGAAGTGCAGCGGTGACGGCCTGCTCTTTCTCGCCGACTACGGCGCCGACGTCGTCTGCCTCAACCTCGACAACGACGCCCTCTCGGTGAACGGCACCAACCTGCTCGCCTTCGACGCCCATCTCCAGTGGGGCGTCCAGCGGGTCAAGGGCATGGCCAAATTCGCCGGGCAGGGACTGTTCAACGTCGGTGTCTCCGGCACCGGATGGGTCGCCCTGACCTCCCGCGGCACCCCGATCGTGGTCGACTGCGGCAGCGGTGAGGACGAGACCTATGTCGACCCGGACGCGCTCGTCGCCTGGTCCACCGGTCTCAAGATGAAGGGGAAGCGCAGCTTCAAGGCCTCCTCCATGATCGGGCGGGGCAGCGGCGAGGCGTACCAGATCGGGTTCTCCGGCCAGGGATTCGTCGTCGTCCAGCCGAGCGAGGACAGCACCGACCGGCTCCGGGCCCGGGGCTGAGGGGGAGAGCGAACACACCATGCAGAGTCCACTTTTCGGCTTCACCGAGACCGAGACCCAGGACCGCTACGCCCTGCAGAACCCGCAGTTGCTGCGGGTCTCCCTGAGCGGCCACGAGGACGTCCTCGCCCGGAAGGGCACGATGGTCGCCTACCAGGGGATCATCGAGTTCGACGCGGAGTACCGGTCGCCGGGCCAGCAGCGCGCCCGTGCGCACACCGGCGAAGGCCTCGACCTGATGCGCTGCTCGGGGCAGGGCACCGTCTACCTGGCCAACCTCGCCCAGTACGTGCATGTGGTCGACGTCGACCACACCGGACTGACCGTGGACAGCAGTTATGTCCTGGCGCTGGACTCCGCGCTGAACAGCGAGGTGATCGCCGTGGACAGCCAGTTCGGCATATCCGGGTCCGGCAAGTACAACCTGCAGATCACCGGCCGGGGCAAGGTGGCGCTGATGACCTCCGGCCAGCCGCTGATGCTCCAGGTCACCCCGGACAAGTACGTCAACGCCGACGCGGACGCCATCGTCGCCTGGTCCAGCTCGCTGCGGGTGCAGATGCAGGCCCAGACCCACTCCGCCGGTGTCTTCCGGCGCCGGGGCAACACCGGGGAGGGCTGGGAGCTCAACTTCCTCGGCCAGGGGTACGCCCTGGTCCAGCCCAGCGAGCTGCTGCCGCCGCAGAACGCGGTGATCGGCCAGGGGATGCGCGCCCAGTACGGCATGGGCCAGCACGGTGCCCAGGGGCAGAACCAGGGCAACGTCTGGACCAACCGCTGACGGCTGCCGACGAACGGACGGGCCACGAACGGACGGGCCGCGCTCGCACCTCGTATGGGGGCGCGAGCCCGGCCGCCCGCGTCGTGGGCGATGTCCGAGCCCCGTACCGGTCGCGGCGCGGTCGCCGCTCGGCCGGAGCGCGGATGCTGCTCTGACGGGGCGCGGCCCCGCGCCCCGTCAGAGCAGGGCGCGGGTGCGCTCCACCAGCCGCACCACCGAGGCGTCCGCGACATCGGCCACCTCGTCGTAGCCGAACCAGCGCAGGTCCAACGACTCGTCACTGATCGCCGCGACCGCGCCGCCCGGCGCGAGCGCGGCGTACTGCACATCGAGATGCCAGGCGCACGGCGTGTGGTGGCGGTCCAGGCGCACCGGACCGCCGGGCAGCAGCGTGAGCCCGTCGATCCCGGACTCCTCGGTGGCCTCCCGCAGGGCCGCCTCCGCCAAAGTCGCGTCCTGCGGCTCGCAGTGCCCGCCCATCTGGAGCCACATCCGCAGCTTGCGGTGCAGGGTCAGCAGCACCCGCCCGGCGTCCGGGTCGATCACCAGGGCACTCGCCGTGAGGTGGCCGTCCCGGCAGGCCTTCCACATGCCGTCCGGATATGTGTCCAGGTGGTCCAGGTACGCCTGCCGCAGCTCCTCCTGCTCCCGGGCGTGGGACTCCTCCCGGGCGTGGGACTCCTCCCGGGGGTTGGAGTCGTGGCGTGCGTGGATCCCCGCTCGCGGCACCTCGGCGGAAGAACCCGCCGACGGGGCCCCGTCGGAAGCCACCGCTCCACCCCGGTCACCGGAGGTGCCGCCACCGGGCTGGCCGCCCGGAACCTTCCTCGCGGACGGGACGCCAGCCCCCCGCCGCGGGCTCCAGCTCGTCAGGACCCGGGCCGCGTTCCTGTGCAGGCTCACTTCTCGCTGTCGCCCTCGCCGTCCCGGCCCGTTCCGTCGCCCTTGTCCGATCCGCTCGAGTCCGATCCGCTCGTGCCCGGCCCGCTCGTGCCCGGCCCGTCCTCGCCCGGTGCGCCGCTGTCCTGGGCGCCGTCGCCGTCCTTGTCGAGCCGCGGCTTCCCGCCGCTCGCGGCCTCCCCGAGCATCTTGTCGATCTCCGAGAAGTCCATCTGCTCGCCGTGCACGAACCCGTCGGGGTCGTCGAGGTCCTGGGCCGTCGGCAGCATGTCCGGGTGGGCCCACAGCCCGTCCCGCCCGTCGACTCCGCGGGCGTCCGTCAGCGACGCCCACAGCCGGGAGGCGTCCCGCAGCCGGCGCGGCCGCAGCTCCAGCCCGATCAGCGTGGCGAAGGTCTGCTCCGCCGGGCCGCCGCTGGCGCGCCGCCGCCGCAGGGTCTCCCGCAGCCGGTCCGCGGACGGCAGATGCGGTGCCGCCGCGGCGTGCACCACCGCGTCCACCCAGCCCTCGACCAGGGCGAGAGCCGTCTCCAGCCGGGCGAGCGCGGCCTTCTGCTCCGGGGTGTCCTCCGGCTGGAACATGCCCTGCTGCAGCGCCTCCTGCAGCTGCTCCGGGTGCGTCGGGTCCAGCTGGCCCACCGCGTCCTCCAGCTTCGCGGTGTCGACCTTGATCCCCCGCGCGTAGCCCTCCACGGCACCGAACAGATGCGACCGCAGCCAGGGGACATGGGCGAAGAGCCGCTGGTGGGCGGCCTCGCGCAGCGCGAGGTACAGCCGCACCTCCTCCTGCGGGACACCCAGGCCCTTGCCGAACGCCTCGATGTTGACCGGCAGCAGCGCGGCCTTGCCCGCGGGGCCCAGCGGCAGCCCGATGTCGCTCGAGCCGACCACCTCGCCCGCCAGCATGCCGACGGCCTGCCCGATCTGGGTGCCGAACATGGCGCCGCCCATGGAGCGCATCATCCCGAGCAGCGGGCCCGCCATGGCCTGCATCTCCTCGGGGAGCACATCGCCCATGGCCGCGCCGACCCGCTCGGCGACCGGGTCCACCAGGTCCTTCCAGACCGGGAGCGTCGCCTCGACCCACTCGGCCCGGCTCCACGCCACGGCGGTGCCCGAACCCGACGGCAGCGAGGTGACGCCGTCCAGCCAGAGATCGGCCAGCCGTACGGACTCCTCCACGGCCGCCCGCTCGTGCGGCCCGACGCTTGCGTCCTTGGTGCCGTCCGCCGTGCCCTGGGCGACGGTCTGGCGCGCGATGTCCTTGGCCATGTCCCAGTTCACCGGGCCGCCCTCGTACGAGAGCATCTGCCCGAGCTGCTGGAAGGCCGCCCCCAGGTCGTTCGGGTTCAGCGAGCCGAACATCGCCGCGAGGGGGTTGTCCCCGGCGTTGCCACCGAGCCCGCCGCCGAACCCGAAGGGATTCGCGGGGCCCTGATGGCCGCCCTGGCCCCCCTTCTTCTTGCCGTCGTCGCCGTCTTCCGGCTCCTCCGGCGGAAGGCCGAATCCGAATGGGTTGTCACTCACGGGTTTCCTCGGCTCGTAGGGGCCGCCGGCCCGGGACCGGCGGCGACTGCCCGACAACACCCAGCGTAGACACTCTGTCCACCTCTAGGCTCGGTGCTTGGCCGCCCCGATGCCTGCGGCAGGATGGAAGCCACCTGGTACGTACGCGTCACTTCCGGTACGTACTGAAGACAACCGCTGGAGACGCCCGGTGAGTTCCCCAGATCGAGAAGTTCGCGCAGCGCGAAACGATGCTGCGGCGCCCTCGCGGCGCCCCGTTGTCGCGGTCACCGGAGCCGCGACCGGTGTCGGTGCCCTCCTCACGGAGCGGCTCGCGACGTCCGAGGAGATCAAGCAGGTCGTGGCGATCGACGAGCGCCGCGGCGAGATGTCGGAAGCCCAGTGGCACCTGCTGGACGTGCGGGATCCGGCCATTGCCGAGAAGCTGCGGGGCGCCGATGTCGTGGTGCACCTCGCCCTGGATCTCGACCTCGAGAGCGACCCCACGGCCCGTACGGCGTACAATGTGCGAGGCGCCCAGACCGTGCTCACCGCCGCCGCTGCGGCCGGCGTGCACCGGGTCGTCCTCTGTACGTCGGCGATGGTCTACGGGGCGCTGCCCGACAACGACGTACCGCTCGCCGAGGACGCGGAGCTCCGCGCGACCGCCGAGGCCACCGGCGTCGGCGACCTGCTGGAGATCGAGCACCTCGCCCGCCGCGCGCCCCGCGCGCACCCCGGCCTCAACGTCACGGTGGTCCGGCCGGCCATCCTGGTCGGCGGCACCGACACCGCCCTCACCCGCTACTTCGAGTCCCCGCGCCTGCTGGTCGTCGCCGGGTCCCGCCCGACCTGGCAGTTCTGCCACATCGAGGACCTGGTGAGCGCCCTGGAGTACGCGGCGCTGGAGAAGGTCGAGGGCGAGTTCGCGGTGGGCTGCGACGGCTGGCTGGAGCAGGAGGAGGTCGAGGAGCTGACCGGAATCCGGCGCATGGAACTGCCGTCCGCGGTGGCCCTGGGTGCCGCCTCACGGCTCCACCGCCTCGGCCTCACCCCCTCGCCGGCCGGCGACCTCGCGTACACCATGCACCCCTGGGTGGTGAGCGGCAGCAGGCTGCACGACGCGGGATGGCGGCCCGGCTGGACGAACGAGGAGGTCCTCGCGGAGCTGCTGGAGGAGGTCGCCGGACGGCACACGGTCGCCGGGCGGCGGCTCGGCCGCAAGGACGCGACCACGCTCGGCGCGGCCGGTGCGACGGTGGCCCTGGTGGGTACGGCGGCCCTGGTCAGGCGGGCCCGCAAGGCGCGCCGCCGGGTGTAGCGCGCCACCTCTCCCACAAGCGGAAATATTCTTCCGGCATACGGATTCCCTGATCCAGGCAGGTGCGACACGATGGACGGTATGGCAGGCACGCACGACCACCCCGGTGAGGCGGGAGCGCCGGACCCGGTCCGTCTCGTCGAGATAAGAGAGACCCCGCTCTCCGTCGACGAGGTGTTCGCGGCCGTCGGGGACGACTCCGCGGGCGGCACGGCGCTCTTCGTCGGCACGGTCCGGGACCACGACGGCGGAGCGGACGTCTCCGCTCTCGGCTACTCCTGCCACCCGACCGCCGAGGCGGAGATGCGCCGCCTCGCGGAGCGGGTCGCCGCGGACTTCCCCGTTCGGGCGCTGGCCGCCGTCCACCGGGTGGGTGACCTCTCGGTGGGTGACCTCGCGGTGGTCGTCGCGGTCTCCTGTCCGCACCGGCAGGAGGCGTTCGCCGCCTGCCGCCGCCTGATCGACGACCTCAAGCGTGAGGTGCCGATCTGGAAGCACCAGGAATTCGCGGATGGAACGGCGGACTGGGTGGGTGCCTAGCGCGCATCCGGCCGCCCGCTGAATGGCCGACTCCGCTTGCGTAACCGGCCCCCTGACGTAAGCGTTGATCGGGCGGATGGTTAATCTGCTCATCGGTCAGTTGCGGTTGTGTATGGGGTCGGGAGGCCGGTATGGCGGCGCTTGCATGGTTGCTGATTCCGGTCGTCGCGGCTCTCGTCGCCGCGGTCTGGGCGCGTTGGGCGGCCCGGAACCGCAAGGTCGAGGATGTCGCGGAGCTGGACGGCTATGCGCGCTTCCGCGAGGCGATGGAACGTTCCCGCTCCGGCTCCGACGCGGCCTGAAGGCACCGGACGAGCCCCGTCGGCCCATGGTCCGTTAGCCCGCAGCCCGCAGCCGCGGTCAGGTCCCCGGCAGGCGGTGCGCATCCGGCGCGGCCACGGACCGCCGCCATTGCCGTTGCCCGGTCCCGCGCTCCGGCCGCACCCGGCCCCAGGCGTGCCGTCTCGGCCGTGAGCCGCTGCCGCGGTGGTACCCCCCATGGCCGGCGGACCGGTGGCAGCGGCCCCGGAATTGCACTGTCGGACCCGTCCCGTACTGTCGTTCCATGCCACGCCGCACCGCGACGATGCTCGCTTCGATCCTGACGCTGATCGCGCTGCTGTGCGCCGGGGTGCTGATCCCCGTCCCGTACTCCGAGATGTCTCCCGGCCCGACGGTGAACACCCTCGGCGAGCACGGCGGTGAGCCGGTGCTGCAGGTCTCCGGGCACAAGACCTATCCCGCCTCCGGCAATCTCAACATGACGACGGTCCGGGTGACCGGCGCCGACTACCGGATGAACCTCTTCGAGGCGGTCTACGGCTGGCTCTCCCACGACAACGCCGTGGTGCCGCACAACACGCTCTACCCCGACGGCCAGACCGCGGAGCAGGCCAACCAGGAGAACGCCGAGGAGTTCAGCCAGTCCCAGGAGAGCGCCAAGGTCGCGGCTCTCCGGCAGCTCGGCATCCCGGTCTCGGCCCGCGTGGTCGTCGGCTCCGTGGTCAAGGGCAGCCCGGCCCAGGGCCGGCTGCACGCCGGCGATGTGATCAAGGCCGTGGACGGCAAGCGCATCGAAGCGCCCGGGGACGTCGCGAAGGTGGTGACGCGCCACGAGCCGGGTGAGAAGGTCGAGTTCACCATCGTCCCGGCCAAGGCCGCGGCCGCCGCCGAGAAGGCGGGCAAGCCCGAGCCGCGCAGCACCCGGACGGTGACGGTGCCGACGAAGAAGGCGCCGGGCGACGACCGGGCGATCGTCGGGATCCAGGCCGGCACCGACCACACGTTCCCGTTCGAGGTGGACATCAAGCTCGCCGACGTGGGCGGGCCGAGCGCGGGGCTGATGTTCGCCCTGGGCATCGTGGACAAGCTGACCCCGGGTGATCTCACCGGCGGGAAGTTCGTGGCCGGTACCGGCACCATCGAGGACGACGGCACGGTCGGCCCGATCGGCGGCATCGAGATGAAGACCGTCGGAGCCCGCGGCAAGGGCGCCCGCTACTTCCTCACTCCGCAGGACAACTGTGCCGCCGCGGCCAGGGACGTGCCCGCCGGTCTCACCCTGGTGAAGGTCGACACCATCCGGGACGCGGTGAAGTCCCTGGAGAAGATCCGCAAGGGCGACACCGGAGCGCTGCCGGAGTGCGCCAAGGGCTGACCGTGCGGCCCGCCCGCACCCAGCGGCGGGGACGCACATCGCCCGGGACCGGTTCGGACGGCCGGGCACCGGCCCGGACCGCCGCCGAGCCGCGCGGCCCGGCAGCACGACGGCGGGACGGCGGGTCGGCCGGAGACTTCCGTCCGTACCGGACGGGTCCCGTGGACCCGAGGCGGCATCCGGAAGAGGCGCCCCGGGTCCACTGCGACGTGCTGCTCCGCCTACTCCGCGAACGTCGCCGACAGCGCTTCGGCCAGCCCCGGCACCAGATCGGAACCGGTGAGCACCTCGGTCGGCGAGTCCTTCTCCTTGAGCCGCAGCGCCGTCTCGCGGGAACCGTCCCGCAGCACGGCGACCGTCATCCGGACCTCCTGCCGGTCCGGGTGGGCCGCCACCCACTCCGCCAGCCGGGCATCGTCCAGGCCCTCGGGCACGGACGCCTCGGCGGACGGCGGGAGCATCAGCCGCTCCACGGTCATGGCGCAGCCGGCGACGGCGCCGGGCCAGGCGATGGTGGCGAGGAACTCGTCGAGCGGTGCCCCGGCGGGCAGCTCGTCCTGTTCCACGGGGGTGAGAGAAGCGGCCTCGGCGGAGTCGTCGATGCCGAGCTGGGAAGCCAGGCCCGGTTCCTCGGCGCGCAGCCGTTCGGTGTCGACAAGGGCGAAGAGCCGGGCGGGCTGGTCCCAGCCGAGCCCCGCCGCGTACGCGTCGATCTCGAGGACGGCGCGGGTCAGCGGGTTCGCGGCCATGGGCGTGCTACCGGGGGAGTGGTTGGACATGCTCGATATCTTGCCCCCTTCGTGACCCGGAACGGGAACTGGGTAAAGCCTGAGTAAGTTGCAGGAGTGGGCCCCTACTATCGCGGGGGCCCGCTCATACGACAGCGAAACATCGAGGTGCGCACCTTGGCTTTCCAGATGCCGGACCGCGGCGGAGGCCCGACAGGGCCGCGGATCAGAGTCGGCCGACCGTCCCGGCGCGTCCGGACCCTGTTCATGACACTGGGCGTGCTGGCCGTGCTGGCCATGCTCTTCGTCATGTTCGCCGGTTTCTGGACGGACTGGCTCTGGTACCGCTCGGTCGACTACTCGTCGGTCTTCACGACGACCCTGTGGACCAAGATCGGCCTTTTCCTCGTCTTCGGCCTGCTGATGGCGGCGGCCGTGGGCGTCAACATCTGGCTCGCCCACCGGCTGCGGCCGCCGCTCAGCGCCATGTCGGTCGAGCAGCAGAGCCTCGACCGCTACCGCATGAGCATCGCCCCGTACAAGAAGTGGGTGCTGCTCGCGGTCACCGCCCTCATCGGGCTGATCGCGGGGGCCTCGGCCTCCGGCCAGTGGCGCACCTGGCTGCTGTGGGTCAACGGCGTCCCGTTCGGTACGAAGGACCCGCAGTTCGACAAGGACGTCTCCTTCTACTCCTTCGATCTGCCGTGGTTCCGCTTCCTGCTGGGCTTCGGCTTCGCCGCCGCGGTGCTGAGCCTGATCGCCGCCGCCCTGGTCCACTACCTCTACGGCGGTCTGCGGATCACCAGCCCGGGGGCCCGGGCCACCGCCGCGGCGACGGGCCATCTGTCCGTGCTGCTCGGTGTCTTCGTCTCGCTCAAGGCGGTCGCCTACTGGCTCGACCGGTACGGCCTCGCGGTCAAGTCGAGCGACCTGAAGTCCACCAACGGCTGGACCGGCCTGCGGTACGTCGACGCCAACGCCTATCTCCCGGCGAAGACCATCCTCTTCTGCATCGCGGTCATCTGCGCCCTGCTCTTCTTCGCCACGCTGTGGCGGCGCACCTGGCAGCTCCCGGTCATCGGGTTCGGGCTGATGGTGCTGTCCGCGATCCTCATCGGCGGGCTGTACCCGGCGATCGTGCAGAAGTTCCAGGTCCAGCCGAACGAGCAGGCGAAGGAAGCGCAGTACATCCAGAAGAACATCGATGCCACGCGCAAGGCGTACGACATCGACGACTCGCAGGTCAGCGACTACTCCGGCAAGAGCACGCAGACCGATGACCGGAAGCTGCGCAGCGACGCCGAGAGCACCGCGAGCATGCGGCTGCTGGACCCCAACATCGTCTCGCCGACGTACCAGCAGCTCCAGCAGGTCCGGGGCTACTACGGCTTCCCCGCCACGCTCGACGTCGACCGCTACCCGGGCAAGGACGGCAAGGAGCAGGACACCGTCATCGGCCTGCGCGAGCTGAACATCAACGGGATCCCCGAGCGGAACTGGATCAACGACCACTTCAAGTACACCCACGGCTACGGCGCGGTGGCGGCCAAGGGCACCTCGGTGACACCGGGCGGCGCCCCGGACTTCACCGAGTACGACCTGCCGACCAAGGGCCAGCTGGGCACCTACCAGCAGCGGGTCTACTACGGCGAGAAGACCTCGCAGTACTCGATCGTCGGCGGTCCGCAGAAGGAGCTCGACTACTCCGACGCCGCCGGCGAGAAGCTCTACCGGTACACCGGCAAGAGCGGGGTCAACCTGGCGAATCCGGTGAACCGGGCGGCCTACGCGGTGGCCTTCGGCGAGCCGCAGATCCTCTACTCCGGTGCCATCGGCGACGGTTCGCGGATCCTGTACAACCGCACGCCCAAGGAGCGCGTCGAGTCGGTGGCGCCCTGGCTCACCATCGACGGCGACGCCTATCCCGCGGTCGTGAACGGCCGGATCCAGTGGATCGTCGACGCCTACACGACGTCGAACGGCTACCCGTACTCCTCGCGCACCACGCTGGGCGACACCACGGCCGACTCGCTCACCAACGGTCAGCGCGCGGTGGTGGCCCAGCAGAACCAGGTCAACTACATCCGCAACTCGGTCAAGGCGACCGTCGACGCCTTCACGGGCAAGGTGCAGCTCTACGAGTGGGACACCAAGGACCCGGTCCTCAAGACCTGGAAGAAGGCGTTCCCGGGCACGGTGAAGGCCAAGTCCTCCATCGACAAGGACCTGATGCGGCATCTGCGGTACCCGCAGGACCTGTTCAAGGTGCAGCGCCAGCTGCTGACCCGCTACCACGTCACCAAGGCCGTGCAGTTCTACAGCGGCAGTGAGGTCTGGCAGGTGCCGAACGACCCGACGAACAAGTCGGGGAACGCGGTGCCGCCGTACTACCTCAGCATGAAGATGCCGGACCAGAAGGCGCAGTCGTTCTCGCTCACGACGACGTTCACGCCCCGCGGCCGGGAGAACCTCGGTGCCTTCATGGCCGTGGACGCCGACGCCGAGAGCGACGAGTTCGGCAAGATCAGAATTCTGAAGCTGCCGTCCAACACCACGGTGTCGGGTCCGCAGCAGGTGCAGAGCAAGTTCAACTCCGAGACGGCCATCGCCAACGAGATCAACATCCTCAAGAGAGGTGACTCGGAGGTCGAGTACGGCAATCTCCTCACGGTCCCGCTCGACGGCGGCCTGCTCTACGTCGAACCGGTCTACGTGCGCGGTGCGGGCACCAACTACCCGCTGCTGAAGAAGGTTCTGGTCTCGTACAACGACCAGACCGCCTTCCGCAACACCCTGGGTGAGGCGCTCGACGAGGTCTTCGGCAAGCAGGGCGGCACGACGAAGCCGCCGGGCGAGGGCACCCGTCCGCCGTCCGCCGATCCGACGGTGCGCGCGGCGCTCGACGACGCCCAGAAGGCGTTCGAGGCGGGCCAGAAGGCGCTGGCCGACCAGGACTGGACCGCCTACGGCAAGGCCCAGGAGGACCTGGAGGCGGCGCTGAAGCGGGCTGCCGACGCCGAGGCGAAGGCGGACCGGAAGCCGGCCGACCAGAAGCCCGGGAACAACTGAGCAGGGCTCCACCCCGCAGCGTGGTACTGTTACGTACACAACGACGCGGGGTGGAGCAGCTCGGTAGCTCGCTGGGCTCATAACCCAGAGGTCGCAGGTTCAAATCCTGTCCCCGCTACGAAAGAAGGGCCCGGAGTCAATGACTCCGGGCCCTTCGCTTGTGTGGGGGACAGTTGGGAGTCCGGCGTTTGGCACAACGTCGTGTCGGGAAGTCGACAAAACGCCGAAGTGACTTCACGGGCTGCGGTATACGAGGTGTACGCGGGTTGCGGGTGGTGCGACGATGGCCCTTATGGGGGACAAGGCAAATCTGTTGGAAACAGGTCGGTTTGTGAGCCCACCCGACGACGGGCAGGGCCCGCTCGCATCCGCAGCCGGACCGGGCTGCACCGAGACCACCACACTCACCGCCGACACGGACGAGGAGACGACCCGGCACCGGCACGGCGCCGAGGTCGGCGACACCGAATCGATGAGCGTGCTCGGCGCTCTGCTGCTGCGCCGGGGCGACCTCGACGGCGCGGAGCCCTATCTGCGGGCCGCCACCGCCACGGGGGACCGGGCGGCGGCCAACAACCTCGGCGTCCTGCTGCACCAGCGTGGCTACGCGGACGAGGCCGCGGGCTGGTGGCGGATCGCCGCCGTGGCCGGCTCGGCCGCGGCCGCGCACGCCCTCGGCCGCCACTACCGGGAGCGCGGTGACGAACCCGCCGCCGAGTACTGGCTGCGCCAGTCCGCCGAATCGCGCCACGCCCTCGGCGCCTACGCCCTGGCGGACCTGCTGGAGCACCGCGGCGACGCCGGTGCCGAGCGCTGGTTCCGGGCGGCGGCCGACCAGGGGCACCGCGAGGCGGCGTACCGGCTCGCCCGCATCCTGGACCGGCACCACCCCGGCCACGAGCCGGACGACCCGCGCCGCCCGGACCCGTTCGGCACGTCCACGGGCCGCCGGGAGCTCCCGGAACCGTCCGGCGAGGACACGGCCGGCGAGGCCGAGCAGTGGTACCGGCAGGCCGCGGCGCGCGGCCACCGGCGTGCCGCACTGCACCTCGGCACCCTGCTCGAGGAGCGGGGCGACACCCAGGAGGCCGGCCGCTGGTACCTCACCGCGGCCAAGGACGGGGAGCCCCGCGCCGCCTGCGCGCTCGGCTTCCTGCTGCGCGACGCCGGGGACACCGACAGCGCCGCGGTCTGGTGGCGGCGCGCGGCCCAGGACGGCGACGGCAACGCCGCCAACGCGCTGGGCGCCCTGCACGCCGACCGCGGTGAGCCGCAGACCGCCGAGCGCTGGTACCGCGCCGCGCTCGACGCCGGGGACCACAACGGCGCGTTCAACCTCGGGCTGCTCTGCGCCGAGCAGGACCGCACCGCCCAGGCCGAGCAGTGGTACCGCCGCGCCGCCTACACCGGGCACCGCGAGGCCGCCAACGCGCTCGCGGTCCTGCTGCTCCAGCAGGGCGACCCCGCGGGGGCGGAGCCGTGGTTCTCCAAGGCCGCCGAGGCGGGCAGCGTGGACGCGGCCTTCAACCTCGGCATCCTGCACGCCGGGCGGAACGAGACGGCCGCCGCGCGCCAGTGGTACGAGCGCGCCGCCGCGGCCGGGCACACCGAGGCGGCCCTGCAGGTCGCCATCGCGCTGCTCCGCGACGGCGACGAGCGGACGGCGGAGCGCCATCTGCGCTGCGCGGCCGGTGGCGGCAGTGCGGAGGCGGCCTTCCGCCTGGGCACCCTGCTGGAGCGGCGGCAGCGGCCGGAGGAAGGGGACGGCACGGCCACCGAGTGCGAGGAGTGGTACGAGCGGGCGGCCGAACAGGGCCACCGGAGCGCCCAGGTCCGCTGCGGGATGATCGCCGCCTTCCGTGGTGACGTCGCCGGGGCCTCGCGCTGGTACCGCACCGCCGCCGAGGCGGGCAGCCGCAGCGGCGCCTTCAACCTGGGGCTGCTGCTGGCCCGGGAGGGCAGCGAGCCGGAGGCGGCCCTCTGGTGGACCCGCGCGGCCAACGCCGGCCACGGCCGCGCCGCGCTGCGCCTCGCCCTGCTGGCCGCCCGCCGGGGTGCCCTCGCCGAGGGGCAGCGCTGGTGCACGCGAGCGGTCGAGCTGGGGCCGGCGGCGGTCGCCGAGCGCGCGGCGCGACTGCGCGACGCCCTCCAGCAGGAGCTGACGGCCTGACGCCGGGCGGGACGAGCCGGCGCCGGCCGGGGTCACGGCCTCGGCCGGGCGGCCGTCGGTCCGCACAGGCCGCCGTGGCGGCCGGGGCCCGCGGGCGCTCCCGGGCGCCCGGCCCGGCGGAGGACGCCCGGCCCGGCGGACCGTGCCCGGTACGGCGGACCGTGCGCGGGCGCCCGGCGAACCCCGGTACGGCGGACCGTGCGCGGTGCGCGGCGGCCGGTGTCCGGTGCGCCGGTGGCCGCGGTCACCGGCGGGCGCAGGGCGCCTGTGGGGCGTGGTCACCCGGCGCGCAAGGCCCTCCCGGGGCTGCGCCGCGGGCCGCGAGGGCGCGACGGGAGGCCGCCTCCTCAACGGATTTGCGCTGGTCGTCGGCCTGAGGCTAGAGTAAAGGCACACCGACGCGGGGTGGAGCAGCTCGGTAGCTCGCTGGGCTCATAACCCAGAGGTCGCAGGTTCAAATCCTGTCCCCGCTACGAGAACGAAGGCCCGGATCCTCAGGATCCGGGCCTTCGTCATGTGCGCGCGCATGAGTGCGTGGTGTGCGCCGCCCGCTCCGTGCCGTCGTTGTCTGCTTCGGGCGGTGCGCTTCGTCTCGGGCCCGCGCGTGCGGAAGGCCGTCGGCGCAGTGCGTTCCGACGGCGAGGACGGGTCCGGGCGGTGCTGCCGACCGCCTCAGGCGCTGGTGCAGGACGGGCAGAGCCCGCGGTAGGTGACCTCGACGTCGGAGACCGTGAAGCCGAAGCGCTCGGCGTCCGGCAGGTCCGCGAGCGGATTGCCGCCGGGATGGACATCGCGCACCGTGCCGCACTTCGCGCACACCAGGTGCTGATGCGGGTGGTGGGCGTTCGGGTCGTAACGCATGGCGCGGCGGTCCGTGCTGACCTCGATCACCTCGCCGAGCGAGACCAGCTCGCCCAGCGTGTTGTACACGGTCGCGCGGGAGATCTCGGGCAGTCGCTCGACGGCCCGCGCATGGACCTCATCCGCGGTGAGGTGGACGTGGTCCCCGTCGAGGACCTCGGCGACGACCCGCCGCTGCGCGGTCAGGCGCCAGCCGCGTCCTCGAAGTCGCTCCAGCAGGTCACTCATGACTATCAGCCTAACAGCGGGCGACCGTTGTTCCGAACCGGTACGGTCTTCGTCTTCATCTTGACTTGGACTAAGTCCAATGTAGGATCGCGTTCAGCGAAGGCCACGAGCAGGACGACACGCAGGAGGAGCACGTGACGGTTCGGGACGAGGTGACCGGGACCACCGGCCCGCTGACGACGGAGTCCGGCGCTCCGGTCGCGGACAACCAGAACAGCGAGACCGCGGGCACCGGCGGCCCGGTCCTGGTCCAGGACCAGCACCTGCTGGAGAAGCTCGCGCGCTTCAACCGGGAGCGGATCCCGGAGCGGGTGGTGCACGCGCGGGGCGCCGGCGCGTACGGCACCTTCACCGTCACCGCCGATGTGACCCGGTACACCCGGGCGAAGTTCCTGTCCGAGGTGGGCAAGCGGACCGAGACCTTCCTGCGGTTCTCCACCGTCGCCGGCAGCCTCGGTTCGGCCGACGCGGTGCGGGACCCGCGCGGCTTCGCGCTGAAGTTCTACACCGAGGAGGGCAACTACGACCTCGTCGGCAACAACACCCCGGTGTTCTTCATCAAGGACGCCATCAAGTTCCCGGACTTCATCCACACCCAGAAGCGCGACCCGTACACCGGGTCGCAGGAGGCGGACAACGTCTGGGACTTCTGGGGGCTCTCGCCCGAGTCGACCCACCAGGTGACCTGGCTCTTCGGCGACCGCGGCATCCCCGCCTCGTACCGCCACATGAACGGCTACGGCTCGCACACCTTCCAGTGGAACAACGAGGCCGGAGAGGTCTTCTGGGTCAAGTACCACTTCAAGACCGACCAGGGCATCCGGAACCTCGCCCAGGGCGACGCCGACCGGCTCGCGGGTGAGGACCCCGACTCCCACCAGCGCGATCTGCGCCAGGCCATCGAGCGGGGGGAGTTCCCGACCTGGACCGTGCAGGTGCAGATCATGCCCGCGGCCGACGCGGCGGGCTACCGCTTCAACCCGTTCGACCTGACCAAGGTCTGGCCGCACGAGGACTACCCGCCGATCGAGATCGGGAAGCTGGAGCTCAACCGCAACCCGGAGAACATCTTCGCCGAGGTCGAGCAGTCGGTCTTCTCGCCGGCGCACTTCGTACCGGGCATCGGCCCGTCCCCGGACAAGATGCTCCAGGGCCGGCTCTTCGGCTACGGCGACGCCCACCGCCACCGCGTCGGGATCAACGCCGACCAGCTGCCGGTGAACCGTCCGCGCGCCACCGAGGCGCGCACCCACGGCCGGGACGGCGCGCTCTACGACGGCCGGCACGGCCGCGCCCGGAACTACGAGCCGAACAGCTTCGGCGGTCCGGAGCAGACCGGCCGTCCGCTGTGGCAGCCGCTCGCGGTCGGCGGCGTCACCGGCAACGACGCCGCCCCCTCGCACGCCGAGGAAGACGACTTCGTCCAGGCGGGTCACCTCTACCGGCTGATGTCCGAGGCCGAGCGGGAGCGGCTGATCGCCAACCTCGCGGGCTTCATCGCCCAGGTGTCGCGCGACGACATCGCCGAGCGGGCGATCGACAACTTCCGCCGGGCGGACGAGGACTACGGCAAGCGTCTGGAGGCCGCGGTCCGGGCCCTGCGCGGCTGACCGGAGGCTCGTCGTCACGAAGGGGCCGGATCCCGCACGGGATCCGGCCCCTTCCGGTGCTCGGTGGTGTGCGACCCGCCCGGTGCCCGGGTGCGGGCGTGGCGGGGATGTGCTCGGGCCCGTTCGCTCGTGGCGCCGGTCCGGGGGCCGCGGGGTGTGCGGTCCGCCGGTGTGCGGCTTACGCGTCCGTCAGCCTGCGAGTGCCGTGGTCCGCCGGCGTTCCGGAGCCCAGCAGCGGATGATGTCGCGTACCGACACCACGCCGACGGGCTCCAGGTCGTCGAGGACGACCAGGTGCCGGAAGCCGCCGTGGGCCATGGCCTCCGCCGCTTCCTGGAGCGTCCAGGAGGGGGCCGCGAAGACGACGTCGGTCGTGGTGTGGGCGTGGGCGCTCTCCCGGTCGGGGTCCTGGCCGGCGCCCAGGGAGTTGAGGATGTCGCGTTCGGTGAGGATGCCGATCCCGCAGTCCTCCGGATCGAGGACGACGGCGGCGCCGACCCGGCGCGCGGACATCAGCTGCGCGGCCTGGCGGAGGGTGTGGGTGGGGCCGATGGTGAGGACTACCGAGCTCATGGCGTCGCGAACGAGCATGGAACGGGGCCACCTCTCTTCGTGTATCCCCCCGCGAAGCGTGAATCCTCCAAGAGGAGGTGAACCCCTCATGAGGTGGGAATCCTTCATGAGAAGGAATTCACAAGTTCACAAGCAGGGGGATTCTCATGTTCACATGCGGCGTTGGAGGCGGCAAGGGGGCGGGCGGAGCCGGGACGGGGCGCGGTGGCGCCCGGTGCCCGCGCCCGCCCGTCGTCAGTAGCGCTGGTTCAGATAGCCCAGCAGGTCCTCGTGGAGCAGCCCGTTGGAGGCGGCGGCGTTCGCGCCGCCCGGCCCCGGCACGCCGTCCAGGCTGGTGAAGCTGCCGCCGGCCTCCTGCACGACGATCGCGTTGGCCGCCATGTCCCAGAGGGAGAGCTCCGGCTCGGCGCACATGTCCACCGAGCCCTCGGCCACCATCATGTAGGGCCAGAAGTCGCCGTAGGCGCGGGTCCGCCAGCAGTCGCGGCTCAGGTCGAGGAAGCCGTCGAGCCGACCCTGGTCCTCCCAGCCGGTCAGTGACGAGTAGGCGAAGGAGGCGTCCGAGACCTTGCCGACCTGGGAGACCCGGAGCCGGGTCGCCGAGGACAGGCTGCGGCCGGTGTAGGCGCCCGAGCCCTGCGCCGCCCACCAGCGGCGGCCGAGCGCCGGAGCGGAGACCACGCCGACGACCGGCTGGTAGCCGCCCTCGCCCTGCACCATCAGCGCGATCAGGGTCGCCCAGACGGGGACGCCTCGCACATAGTTCTTGGTGCCGTCGATCGGGTCGATGATCCAGCGCCGCGGGCCGCTGCCCTCGCTGCCGTACTCCTCGCCCAGCACGGCGTCGCGCGGCCGGGCACGGGCCAGCTGGGAGCGGATCAGCTCCTCGGCGGCCTTGTCGGCCTCGCTCACCGGCGTCATGTCGGGTTTGGTCTCGACCTTGAGGTCGAGCGCCTTGAACCGTTCCATGGTCGCGGCGTCCGCGGTATCCGCCAGCACGTGGGCCAGACGCAGATCATCGTGATAGTCGGGCATGGGCGAACAGTATCGACCGCTCCGCGGACCGGCCACACGACCGTGTCCGTCTGGGGTGGAGGGGTGCGCCGTCGGGGCTATTGACACTCCATGGCGGCGCGTCAATTGTGTGCGGACGTCAGCCGTGTGAACCGGAGTGCCGGGAGGCAACGATGCCTACTGCACGTGAATCCTTGCTGGACGCCGCCTTCGCGGCGCTGACGTACCGCCCCTGGTCGGGCGTTCGGATGGTCGAGGTCGCGGCCGCCGCCGGGGTGTCCCGGCAGACCCTCTACAACGAGTTCGGGAGCAAGGACGGCCTGGCGAGAGCCCTGGTGCGGCGGGAGGCCGACGCCTATCTCGCCGGGGTCGAGGGAGCTCTCGGCCGGCCGGACGGGAACGGCGCGGAACCGGACCCGGGCCGGCGCCTCGCGGCGGTCGCGGACTGGACGGTGCGCACCGCCCGGACGAATCCGCTGGTCAGAGCCGTCCTCACCGGGTTCTGGGGTGAGCTGCTGCCGGCTCCCCCGCGCGCCGGGGGAGCCGGATCGCCCGCGTCGTACCTCCCGGCGCAGCGCCGCGCCGACGCCGGGCCGCCCACCCCGGTCGAGCTGCTGAGGCAGGTGCGCGACCGGGCGCTGGCCGTCCTGGAGGCGGGGCGGCCGAAGGAGGAGGCGGAGGAGCTGGCCCGGGAGTGCGAGGTCGCCGTCCGGCTGGCGCTGTCCTACGTGGTGGTTCCGGCGGGGGCGGAGGATCCCTCGCGGCTGGTCAGGGGGTGCTGCGCGGCGGGGGTCGCCGCGCGGCGGTCCGGCTGAGCCCGGGGCCCCGTCGCCGGCCCGGGTTCCTGGGCCGCTCGCCGCCGGAACCGGCCCGGGCCCCGGGCCGTGCTGCCGGCGGAACCGGGCCGTGCTGCTGGGCCCGGGCCCGGGCCGGCGGCGGAGAGGTGGCGGCGGAGCGGTCAGTGCGCGGAGCCGGAGAGCTGGAGGCCGATCACGCCCACGATCACCAGCGAGATGGAGACGATCTTCAGGGTGGAGACCAGATCGCCGAGGAAGATCATGCCGTAGAGGGCGGTCCCGGCGGCGCCGATGCCCGTCCAGACCGCGTACGCCGGTCCGACGTCCAGCTTCTTGAGCGCCAGGGTCAGCAGGCCGAAGCTGCCGAGCGCGAAGGCGCAGAAGGCCACGGTCGGCCAGAGGCGGGTGAAGCCGTGCGAGAGCTTCAGACACACCGCGAAGCCCGTCTCCAGCAGCCCGGCGACCACGACCAGCAGCCACGCCATGTGTGTGCCTCCCGCGTCGGTGACCGCTTCGTCCGCCTCGGTGTGCTTGGTGCGATTATGCACGCACCTCGGGCGGGAACCGCCGAACGTCGGAGCGTCGAACGCCGCACGGAAACCGCCCCGGGCACCCGGCGCCGGCGGCCGCCGCGGAAGGGTGGCGCGCCCGCATCCGAGGAGCGGGTCCACCGGAGAGCCGCCTCCGGCTCGCTGCCCTCCCGGGCCGGCAGGAGCCCCTGCGGGCCGGACGAGCGGGCGCGGGCCGGGCGAGCGGGCGCGGGCCGGACCGGGTGCGCGCGGGCCGGGCCGGATCGCCGGACGCGCCGCGGGCCGGGCGCCGGGAGGTCAGTCCCCCTCGCGCCGCTCCCGGGTGGCCAGGAGCCGCCGCAGGGAGTGCAGCCGTGCCGGGTCCGCGTGCCCCTCGGCGACCCACGCGTCCAGCGCGCAGTCCTTCTCGTCGTGACTGCAGGCCCGCGGGCAGCCCTCGGTGCCCGGCACCAGGTCCGGGAACGCGTGGATCACGCGGGACGGATCGATGTGGTTCAGCCCGAAGGACCGCACTCCGGGAGTGTCGATCACCCAGCCGCCCTTCCCGCCGGTGGCCGCGTCCGCGGTCAGCGGCAGCGCGAGCGCCGAGGTGGTGGTGTGCCGGCCGCGGCCGGTCACCGCGTTGACCACGCCGGTCGCCCGCTGCCGGTCCGGCACCAGGGCGTTGACGAGGGTGGTCTTCCCGACCCCGGAGTGGCCGACGAAGGCCGTGATCCGGTCGGCCAGCCGCCCCCGGACCAGCTCCGCGGCGCCGCCGTCGGCCAGTTGCGCCCGGTTGGTCACCACGTAGGGCACGCCCAGCGTCTCGTACGTCTCCAGCAGAGGTCCGGCCGGCGAGAGGTCGGACTTGGTGAGCACCAGCAGCGGGTCCAGCCCGGCGTCGTAGGCCGCGACCAGGCAGCGGTCGATCAGCCGGGGCCGCGGCTCCGGGTCGGCCAGCGCCGTGACGATGGCGAGCTGGTCGGCGTTGGCCACGACCACCCGCTCGAACGGGTCGTCGTCGTCCGCCGTGCGCCGGAGCACCGAGGAGCGCTCCTCGACGCGCACGATCCGCGCCAGGGTGTCCTTGGCGCCGGACAGGTCACCGACGATCCCCACCCGGTCGCCCACGACCACGCCCTTGCGGCCCAGTTCGCGGGCCTTCATCGCGGTGATCGTGCGGCCCTCGACCAGGCAGGTCAGCCGGCCCCGGTCGACGGTCAGGACGAAGCCCTCGGCGGCGTCCTCGTGCTTGGGCCGGATATTGGTACGGGGGCGGTTGCCCTTGCGGTTCGGCCGGACCCGTACGTCGTCCTCGTCGGTGTGCTTGCCGTAGCGGCGCATCGCTGGGTGCTCTCACGCTCTCCGTGCGGGGGCCACGGAGGTGCCGAGCATCCCCGACCACAGGTCCGGGAAGTCGGGGAGCGTCTTCGCGGTGGTCGCGACGTTCTCCACCCGGACCCCCTCGACGGCCAGTCCGATGATCGCGGCGGCGGTGGCCAGCCGGTGGTCGTCGTAGGTGTGGAAGACCCCGCCGTGCAGCGGGCGCGGGCGGATGCGCAGACCGTCCTCGGTCTCCGTGACGTCGCCGCCCAGGCCGTTGATCTCCTTGGTGAGCGCGGCCAGCCGGTCGGTCTCGTGGAGCCGCAGGTGCGCGACGCCGCGCAGTACGGACTCGGAGTCGGCCAGCGCCGCGACCGCCGCGATGCCGGGGGTGAGTTCGCCGACGTCGCCGAGGTCCACGTCGATGCCGTGGATGCAGCCCGATCCGGTGAACGTCAGCCCCGCGTCGGTGAGTTCGCAGGAACCGCCCATCTCGGTGAAGATCTGCCGCAGCGCGTCACCGGGCTGGGTGGTGCGCTCCGGCCAGTCCGGGACGGTGACCCGGCCGCCGGTGACCAGGGCCGCGGCCAGGAACGGCTGGGCGTTGGACAGATCGGGCTCGACCACCAGATCCCGGCCGAGCAGCGCGCTCGGCGTCACCCGCCAGACGTTCGGCTCGCCGCCGGCCTCGGGGGTGTCCACCCGGGCGCCGGCGGACCGCAGCATGTCCACGGTCATCCGGATGTGGGGCAGGGACGGCAGGGCGGCGCCCACGTGCCGCACCTCCACGCCCTGGTTGAAGCGGGGCGCCGACAGCAGCAGCGCGCTGACGAACTGTGAGGACGAGGAGGCGTCGATCTCGACGGAGCCGCCGTCCAGTGCCCCGCCGCCGTGCACGGTCAGGGGGAGGGCGCCGCGGCCGTCGTCGTCGATCCGGGCGCCGAGGGCGCGCAGGGCGTCGATCACCCCGTGCAGCGGGCGCTCGTAGGAACGGGGGTCGCCGTCGAACCGGACGGGGCCGTCGGCGAGCGCCGCGACCGGTGGCAGGAAACGCATCACCGTTCCGGCGTTGCCCACGTCCACGGTGGCCGGGCCGTGCAGCCCGGCCGGGATGATCCGCCAGGCCTCGCCGCCGTCGGCGCCCGCGGTGGCGCTGGACACGGTCTCCTCGATGCCGACGCCCATGGCGCGCAGCGCCTCGGCCATCAGCAGGGTGTCGCGGGAGCGCAGCGGGCGGCGCAGCCAGCCCGGTTCCGCGGCGAGCGCGGCCAGGACCAGGCCGCGGTTGGTGACCGATTTCGATCCGGGCACGGTGACGGTCGCGTCGACGGGGCCGGACGCGGACGGGGCGGGCCAGAGGGCGGTGTGCTCGGGGTTACCGGTCATGGGCCTCACTTTAGTGGTTCGGCTCGGGCACCGATCTTGATCAAAAGCGGAGAAACCCAGCCGAAAGTCGGCAGTGGTGGAGGGTAGCCGATGTCACGCCGCGCAACCGCCGCCGCTCACATACCGAGCAGCCAGCGTCCGCCGCCGATCAGCGAGCTCAGTGAGACCACGTGGAAGAGGAGGAGCCAGAGCACCGGCGGGACGTTCGTCAGCCGTGCCAGCTGGTCCGCGTCGGAGTCCGGTGCCCCGCCCCGGCGCCGCTTGCCCTGGAGCTCGAAGACCGGGCGCACGCCGCCGAGGAGCAGGAACCACACCACGCCGTAGGCGAAGGCGGCCTGCACGGCGGGGCCGGTCAGCCAGGAGACGAGGAAGAAGGCGGCGCCGGCCACCAGGACCGTCAGCACGCCGTAGGCGTTGCGGATCATCACGAGCATGGCGGTCAGCAGCACGACCGCGCCCCAGAGCAGGGCGGTGATGTGTCCGGCGGCCAGCAGCCAGGCGCCGCCGAGCCCGATCAGGGACGGCGCGGTGTAGCCCGCCGCCGCGGTGAGGATCATGCCGATCCCGGTGGGCTTGCCGCGCGAGACGGTCAGCCCGGAGGTGTCCGAGTGCAGCCGTATGCCGTCCAGCCGGCGGCCGCTGAGCAGCGCCACCAGGCCGTGTCCGCCCTCGTGCGCGATGGTCACGGCGTTCCGGGAGAGCCGCCAGGCGGCATGCGGGAGCACGGCCGCGAGGGCGACCACCGCGGTCGTGGCCACCAGCCAGAGAGAGGGGTCCGGTTGGGAACCTATGACGCGATCCCAGAGATCGCCTATCGCTGTGCTGTTCATGAAGGGGCGGCTCCCTTGCCGGAAGGTACGGACGTCGTGGCAGTGTGGCACTTATGTGCGGTCGATATTCAGCGAGCCGGAAGCCCGAGGACCTCGTCGGGGCGTTCGGCGTCGCGAAGTGGGATCCCGAAGAGACCCTCGCCCCCGACTGGAATGTCGCGCCCACGAAGGACGTCTACGCGGTGCTGGAGCGGCCGGACAAGGAGACCGGGGACCCGGCTCCGGTGCGGCAGTTGAGGATGCTGCGCTGGGGGCTCGTCCCGTCCTGGGCCAGGAATCCCGACGGGGGCGCGAAGATGATCAACGCCCGGGCGGAGACGGTGCACGAGAAGCCCTCCTTCCGCCGGGCCTTCACCGCGCGCCGCTGCCTGCTCCCCGCGGACGGCTACTACGAGTGGGTCACCGCGGCCGCCGAGCGCCGGCTGGAGGAGGAGGGGAGGAAGAAGCGCCCGCGCAAGCAGCCCTACTTCGTGACCCCCGCCGACGGTTCGGTGATGGCGATGGCCGGGCTCTACGAGTTCTGGCGGGACGGCACCCTGCCCCCCGAGCACCCGCGGGCCTGGTGGGTGACCTGCTCGGTGGTCACGACCGAGGCGGAGACCACACCCCTGCCCGGTGCCACCGGCGACGGTCCGGGGTCGCTCGCCGAGATCCACCCCCGGATGCCGCTGGTGCTCCCCGAGGACCGCTGGTCCGCCTGGCTCGACCCGGCGCGCACGGACCCGGACGACCTGCGCACCCTGCTGGCCCCGCCGCCGGCCGGCACCGTCCGGGCGTACCCGGTCTCCACCGAGGTCAGCAATGTGCGCAACAACGGCCCGGAACTGCTGACGGAGCTCGAGGCCCCGGAGGAGGAAACGCTCTTCTGAGCCCCCGGGGTTTCCGGTTTCCCGGGGCGCACGGGCCAGGATGGACGGGTGATGGAGACCGAGACCGTACCCACTCCCGCGGGCGACGCCCGCATCACCTGGCACCGGGCGGCGCGGAAGGCGCGGCTGGTGCTGGCCCTCGGCCATGGCGCCGGCGGCGGGATCGAGGCCCGGGACCTGCGGGCGCTCGCCGCCGGGCTGCCCGCCCGCGGCGTCACCGTCGCGCTGGTCGAGCAGCCCTGGCGGGTCGCCGGCAAGCGGCTCGCCCCGGCGCCGAAGACCCTCGACACCGCCTGGACGGCCCTGTGGCCCGCACTGGAGAAGCCGGGGCTGCCGGTGGTGGCGGGCGGCCGGAGCGCGGGGGCGCGGGTCGCCTGCCGTACGGCGCGCGGCCTCGGCGCGCGGGCCGTGCTGGCGCTGTCCTTCCCGCTGCACCCGCCCGGCCGGCCGGAGAAGTCCCGGGCGGAGGAGCTGACGGGCGCCGGGGTGCCCACCCTCGTCGTCCAGGGCGGACGGGACCCGTTCGGGCGCCCGGAGGAGTTTCCGGCGGGCACGGACATCGTCGAGGTGCCGTACGCCGATCACGGCTTCGCCGTACCGAAGAAGGCGGGGCCCGGGCAGGAGGAGACCCTGGAGATCATCACGGATGGGGTCGGTGCCTGGCTGGACCGGACCGCCTGACGGCCGGGCCGTCGCCGCGTCTCCGGGCCCGCCCCGGTGCTGCCCCGGTTCCGCCCCGGTTCCGCCCCGGTTCCGCCCCGGTTCCGCCGAGGGGCTGTGGCGTACCACATGCCGGAACGCGGGAATGCGGCGGTGCTCGCCTGCGTTGTCGCGGGTGTCCGTTGATGCAGGCCTTCGTATGAGGAGAGGGAGTCCGCCGCATGGGTTCGATCCAATGCCCGGCCCGTCCGCAGACCGCCGACACCGAGTGGTCCCGGGCGTTGCTGCCCCAGCCTGCTTCCCGTGGAGCGGCGGGTGACGCGGATCGTCGTCTATTCTCCGATTCGAGCGGGTCCGCATTCGGTTCCGCCACGGCGGCGTTGGAGGAGGTGGGTCCGGTCACTGGGACCGACGCAGGGACCGACGACGGCCAGGCACGGGAGACCGCGGCCGAGCGCAACGCGCGCTTCGAACGGGACGCCCTCGGCTTCCTCGACCAGATGTACTCCGCCGCGCTGCGGATGACCCGCAATCCGGCGGACGCCGAGGACCTCGTGCAGGAGACGTATGCGAAGGCGTACGGGTCCTTCCACCAGTTCCGCGAGGGCACCAATCTCAAGGCGTGGCTGTACCGGATCCTCACGAACACCTTCATCAACTCCTACCGCAAGAAGCAGCGCGAGCCCCAGCGCAGTGCGGCCGAGGAAATCGAGGACTGGCAGCTCGCGCGCGCCGAGTCCCATATGTCCACGGGGCTGCGCTCCGCCGAGTCGCAGGCGCTCGACCACCTGCCCGACTCGGATGTGAAGGCGGCGCTCCAGGCCATTCCCGAGGAGTTCCGCATCGCGGTCTATCTCGCGGATGTCGAGGGGTTTGCGTACAAGGAGATCGCGGACATCATGGCTACACCCATCGGCACGGTGATGTCGCGGCTGCACCGCGGCCGTCGTCAGCTGCGCGGTCTGCTGGAGGACTACGCCCGTGAGCGCGGGCTGGTCCCCGCCGGCGCGGGCGCTGCGTCGACCGAGTCGCACGATCGGAAAGGCTCGGGATCATGAGCTGCGGAGATCCGCACGAGACGGACTGCTCCGAGGTACTCGACCACCTCTACGAGTTCCTCGACCGTGAGATGCCGGACGGCGAGTGCGCCAAGTTCGAGGTGCACATCGACGAATGCTCACCGTGCCTGGAGAAGTACGGCCTGGAGCAGGCCGTGAAGAAGCTCGTGAAGCGCTGCTGCGGCCATGACGACGTGCCGACCGACCTGCGCTCCAAGGTCATGGGCCGGATCGAGCTCATCCGGGCCGGCGAGGCCGTGCCCGAGCAGACCGTACTGGAGCAGGCGGTCGCCGACCAGCAGGCCGCGGAGGCCGAGGCGGAGTCCTCCGCCGGGCCGGAGCGCACCTCCGAATCGGCCTGAGGCCGATCCGCCCGAGGCCCCGGCCGCCCGAGACCTCGGCCGCCGGTACCCGAGGCCGTCCGAGCGCCTGAGTCCGCATCCCTCCGGGCCCGCTTCCGGGCGGGCCCGTACGTGTGCGCGCCTGCGGGCGTACGGATTCCGGATGGGCCGGTTCGACGCGAGGGACTGCTTCGACGGGTCTGCTCCTCGGGACTGCTTCGACGGGGCCGGTCCGCGGGGTGTGCAGGGCGCGTCCGGCGGCGCCGGTCCCCGGGCTGTGCACGGCGCGCGGCAGGGGCGTACGGCCGGTGGTTCCTGGCCCGCCGACAGCGGGCGCCCGCCCCCGTCGCAGCACCCCGGACGAGGGCCCTTCTGTCACCCGAAGGTGCGAATCCGCGCCCCCCGCACGGCCTAATACGTCGATGCGCCTGTCCTCGGCCCGGCGCGGGCTTATTCTCCCCATCCTGACGCAGCTTCGAAGACGCAGCGATCACGTCGAGCGCACGGGAACCATGGGAGAGGAGCACCATGCGAGCTGTGCCGCGCGGGGCGCGCGCGTACGTCCTGTGCGCTGTGCTCGCCGCGGTGGTGTGCGCCGCGCCCGCGTTACGCCCCGGCGCCGGTACGCCGTGGGACGCCGCCGCCCTGCTGGCCCTGCTCTGCGCCGCGTCCGAGCGGCTCGGCCGTCCCCGGACCGCACCACGGGGCGCCCCGGACCGTGGACGCACCGCCCCGGCCGGCGCCGGGCCCTTCGTCCCGGTGCTCCTCGCCGGTGCCTTCCTGCTGCCGCCCGCGGCCGCCGCCCTGGTCGGCTTGCCCGGGGCGCTGCTGGGCCGGGTCGAGCAGCAGCCCGTCCGGCTCCGCCGGGTCTGGCACGCCGCCCGCGTCGCCCTCGCGACCTTCGCCGCAGGTCAGGTCTTCGGCGCCGGGCGCCTCACCGGCGACGGCCGGGAAGCGGTCGCCACCGCCGACTTCCCCGGTGTCCTGCTGCCCGCGGCCCTCGCCGTCCTCGCGTTCTGCGCGGTGACCGCCGCCCTCGACGGGGGGATCCTGGTCGCCGCCGAGCGCTGTCCGCCCCGCACCGCCTGGCGCGGGCTGCTGCTGCGTTCGCTCGCCCCCCATCTGGTCCACGGGTCGGCCGGGCTGATGATGGCCGTCCTGTGGCGCAGCCCGTTCGGGCCGGTCACGTCGCTGCTGGTGCTGCTGCCGATGTACATCTCCTGCTGGGTCTTCGCCCAGTACCACCGGGAGCGCGCCGCCCATCACGCCACCATCCGCGCCCTGGTCCAGGCGGTCGACATCAAGGACCGCTACACCCGCGGCCACAGCGAGCGCGTCGGCCGCGCCTCGGCGATGATCGCCCGGGAGCTGGGCATGGACGGGGGCCGGGTCGAGACCCTGCGCATCGCGGGCATCCTGCACGACGTCGGCAAGCTCGGTGTCCCCACCCGGCTGCTCCGCAAGGACGGCCCGCTCACCCCCGAGGAGCGCCGCGTCATCGAACTCCATCCCGAGTACGGGCACGAGATGGTCCGCGGCATCGGCTTCCTCGGGGAGGCCCGGGTGGCGATCCTGCATCACCACGAACGCCTGGACGGGCGCGGCTACCCCTATGGGCTCTCCGGACGGCAGATCCCGGAGTTCGCCCGGGTGGTCGCGGTCGCCGACGCCTTCGACGCGATGACCTCCACCCGCTCCTACCGGCGGGCCCGGCCGGTGGCGGCGGCGGTGGCCGAACTCCGCCGGTGCGCGGGTTCGCACTTCGACCCCCGGATGGTCCGGGCGCTGGTCCGGGCGCTGGACCGGCACGGCTGGCACCCCAACGTCACCGCGGACAGCGAGCACCCCGCGGACCTCAGCGGAAACGTCCCCGCACCGGCGCCGGACACCGCTCCGGGGGCCGTGCCCGCCCCCGCCCCGGAACCGGCGGCGGGCACGGCGGCGGACACGGCAGCGGACTCGGCGGCGGGCACGGCAGCGGAGGAGCGGCGGGCCCGAAGGGCCGGTCCGCACCCGCGGGAGTCCGGGCCGGTCCCGGTCCCGGACGTCCGGCCCGCGGCCGGCACCGCCGGGAACCGCCGCCGCCCTCGCGGCGGTCGGCGATGAGCGCCCGTCCGGGGGCGGGGGAGGACTCCCGGCACGGCGCTCCGGATGCCGCGCGGACCATCGGTGCCGGGTCCGGAGCGGGCGACGGCCCGGACCCGACGGAGCCCGGCGAGCGCACTCAGGCACCGGACCGGCAGGACCACCCGCCGTCACCCTCCGGAGCCATACCCCGGCCCGGCACGGAGCCGGACCCGGACCGGGACCCGGATCCGGACCCGGATCCCGAAGCCGGCACAAAGGCGGTCCCGGATCCGGTCCCGGATGTCGACCCGAAGCCGGCCCCGGACCCGGATCCCGGCGCAGAGCTCCCTGCCGCGGGCGGCACGGAGCGCGACACGGAGCTCGGTACGGGGTCCGGCGCATCAGGCGGTACGGAGCGCCGTGCAGGGCCCGGCGGGGAGTGCGGCACGGAGCCCTGCGCATCCGGCGGCACGGCGTCCGGCACGGAGCCCGGCGCATCAGGCGGCTCGGACCCCGTCACAGAGCCCGGTACGGAGCCCGGCGCAGCGTGCGGGCGCCCGGAGTGGGCCGAGGGGGTCCGGCTGCCCGGGCAGGCGCCCGGCGAGCGGAGTGCGCCCGGCCGTCCGCCCGTAAGCCGTCCCTCCGTAAGCCGCCCGTCCACAAGCCGTCCGTCCCCACGCCGGGGACCCCTGCGCGGGGCACCCGCCCGCCGGAGACCCGTCCGCGCCTCCTGGGCCGTGCCCGCCGTCCGGGCCGCCGCGGGCGGACTCGGCGCAGCGGGATTCGTCTGGACGCTCTGGCACGGCATCGCCGAGCCGGCCACCGCACTCGCCTTCGGCGTCCTCATCACCGTCGGTGAGCTGGTGCGCCGGGAGACCCGGGGCGGCCGTGAAGCCGCCCCGCTCGGCGCGGCCGGAGCCCTCGCCTACGCGCTGCTCGGGGAGGTCGGCGGGCGTTCCTCCGGCCACGGCGTCCTCCAGGTGGTCACCGTCGTCGGCGCCGCCGCACTCGCCGGGGCCGCGCCGCACGTGGCCTGCGGCCGGAACCGGGTCCTCGACCACCTCACCCGCCGCGTCCTCACCGCGGGCTTCGCGGCGACCTGCTTCCAGCCCCTCTACAACTCCGGTGTCCTGGACGCCTGGACGGGACGCGGCCCGTCCTACGCGCTGCTCCTGCTGTTCCTGCTCGGCCTCACCGCGCTGTGCGACGCGGTGCTCACCGCGGCCCTCGCCCACGCCCGCACCGGCTGGCCGTACGGCCCGCTGCTCCGGGACGAGTTGCGGGCCCTGCTCGGCATCGGTTCGGCGATCTGCGCGACCGGGGTGGTGATGGCGCTCGCCGCGGCCGTGGCCGGGCTCTGGGCGCTGCCCGTGTTCAGCGTGCCGCTGCTGCTCACCCAGTTCGCCTTCCGCCGGTACGCGGCGGTCAAGGCCACCTACCGGCAGACGATCGCCTCCCTCGCCCGGGCCACCGAGATCGCCGGCTGCACCCCCACGGGCCACGCCCGTCGGGTCGCCTCGCTGAGCCGGGCCGTCGGCCGTGAGCTCGGTCTCACCGAACCCGGCCTGACCGTGCTGGAGTACGCGGCGCTGATGCACGACATCGGCCGGCTCTCGCTCCTCGACCCGGCTCCGTCGGGCGCCACGGAATCCCTGCCGCCCGAGGAACGCCACCGGATCGCGCTGCTCGGCGGCGCGGTGGTCCGGCAGACCGGGGTGGACCCCGAGGTCGCGCTGATCGTCGAGCGGCAGGCCGACCCGTACCGTGCACAGCCGCTCCCCGCCCGCATCGTCCGCACCGTCAACGCCTACGACGACCTGGCGGGCGGCGGCGGGCTGGACGGTCCGCTGGCCGCTCTGGAACGGCTCCGGCTGGCGACCGCCCGCGACCACGAACCCCGGGTCGTGGAGGCGCTCGCCCGGGTGCTCGCCCGGGGCGGCGGGCCGTCGTGAAGCCGCCGGGCGGAGGGTCGTGGAGGCCCCGCTCGGGCCCGGCCGGCTCCCCGCTGTGAACGGCTGGATCCGCTGCGTGAGCAGGGATCTTGTCCGGTACCGGAACCCATGGGTAATGAGCGCGGGCGCAGATGGGCATGGTTGGATGCGGAGAGAGGGGGTTCGGGGGTCGCCACGGTGGCAAGGAGCAGTGGTGAGCGTCGGGATCCGGGCTGAGATGACAGCCGATCTGTGGCAGGTTGTCCTCAGGGAGCCGACGCGGAATCCGCGGGCCACCCCGTGGTCGTCATGGAATCGATCAGGAGAAGGAGACCGGTGCCCGACGAGGCAGCGGAGACGGTGACCGGACCACGGTGACCGAGGGGGACGTCGTGCGGGCGCCAGGACGCCCCGGCCGTGACCGGCCGGCGCCGGCACGGCGCAGGACACGGAGCTGAAGCGGCAGGCGGGAATCGTGAGGATCTTCGGCAAGGTACGGCATCGGCCCTCCGCCTCGTGGCGGCAGGCGACCGACCGCGCTTTCACGCTGATCGGCGACGGCCGGTACGAGGACGCAGGCGCCCTGCTCACCCGGGCCGCGGACCTGGAACCCTGGCTCTCCGAGTCGTGGTTCAACCTCGCCCTGCTCCACAAGTTCCGGCACGACTGGGAGCAGGCGCGCGCCGCCGGGCTGCGCGCCGTCGCCCTCCTGGACCGGGAGACCGGCGCCCCGGACTGGTGGAACGTCGGCATCGCGGCCACCGCCCTGCAGGACTGGCCGCTGGCCCGGCGCGCCTGGCAGGCCTACGGGCTGAAGGTGCCGGGCGAGGGCGCCCCCGCCGACGAGCCGGTCGGCATGGAGCTGGGCAGCGCGGCCGTGCGGCTCTCCCCCGAGGGGGAGGCCGAGGTGGTCTGGGGCCGCCGGCTCGACCCGGCCCGGATAGAGGTGCAGAGCATCCCGCTGCCGTCCTCCGGGCGGCGCTGGGGCGAGGTCGTGCTGCACGACGGCGTCCCGCACGGCGAGCGGGTCACCTCCGCGGGCCCGTCGTATCCGGTGTTCGACGAGATCGAGCTGTGGGCCCCGTCGCCGGTGCCCACCTGGGTGGTGCTGCTGGAGGCGGCCACCGAGGCGGACCGGGACGCCCTGGAGCGGCTGGCCGCCGACGCCGGATTCGCCGCCGAGGACTGGTCCTCCTCCGTGCGGCTGCTCTGCCGCACCTGTTCGGAGAGCCGCATGCCCAGCGACGAGGGCGACGGCGAGCAGCACCTCGACCCGCACGACCACAGTGAGCCCGGTCACCCCGGCCCGCTGGGGCACCGGACCTCGGGCGACCTGTGGGTGCCCGAGCGGGAGTGCGGGATCGCCGCCCCGTCGGGACTCGTCCACGGGCTGCTCGACGGCTGGGTCGCCGACAGCCCGGACACCCGGGAGTGGCGGGATCTCGAAGAGGTCTGCTGAGGCCTTCGCCGGGGCCGTACCCTGTAGCAGGCCCTGCCACAGGGGCCAGGCCCCGCTACCGGGGCGATCAGGCGTGAGGAAGGCGTACGGCGGAGATGGCGCAGCAGGACAGCGGGCAGCAGGTGGCCGAGGAGCAGGCGAACACCTCGGAGTTCCTCGACGACACGGTGGACGCCGAGGCGCGTGAGCAGGCCCACCGCGAGCGCGGCACCGCCCGCCCGATCACCGTCGTCGGCAACCCGGTGCTGCACCGGCGCTGCCAGGACGTGACGGAGTTCGACGACAAGCTGGCCGAGCTGGTCGACGACATGTTCGCCAGCCAGCGGGCCGCCGAGGGCGTCGGCCTCGCCGCCAACCAGATCGGCGTCGACCTGCGGGTGTTCGTCTACGACTGCCAGGACGACGAGGGCGTCCGGCACGTGGGCGCGATCTGCAACCCGGTGATCGAGGACGTGCCCGCCGAGCGCCGGGTGCTGGACGACTCCAACGAGGGCTGCCTGTCGGTCCCCACCGCCTACGCCGAGCTGGCCCGGCCCGACTACGCGGTCTGCCGCGGTCAGGACCTCCAGGGCAAGCCGGTGGCCGTGGCGGGCACCGGGTACTTCGCCCGCTGCCTCCAGCACGAGACCGACCACCTCGACGGCTACCTGTACATCGACCGGCTCTCGAAGCGGGAGCGCAAGGCGGCCCTGCGCCAGATGGAAGAGGGCACGCCGCGCTACGAGACGGTGCCCAACGACTGAGCATGCACGCGCGGAAGGGCCGGCTCCCCCTGGGGGAGCCGGCCCTTCCGGCATCGGTGCGGGTCCGGCGCGGGCGGCTACGCGACGTCGTTGGCGTAGTCGGTCCAGATGCGCTGCGGGAAGACGTTGCCGCGCTCCGAGTCCGGACCGCCGACGCCCGACAGCGGCAGCAGTGGCCCGCCGTCCGGCTTCGCCCGGAACAGGGTGACGGCGGTGGTCAGGTCGTCGGCGTGGCCGATGTACCAGGCGGACTTCATCCGGTCGTTCTCCCCGGTCCGGCCCGCCGCGACGGCGTCGAGGTCCCGGGCCTTCACCGGGTCGAGGGTGGTCCAGGCGACGGCGCCCAGTGCGGCGGTGACGCTCTTGGCCACCCCCGGGTCCATGACCCGTGGCGCCGCGGGCCGTTCGAAGCCGCCGACCTTCCGGCCGTCCCGGGTGACCTCGGTCACCGAGTAGGGCTCGGCCCGGCTGCCGCCGTTGAAGAAGGTGCCGTACGCGCCGGCCATACGGATCGCGCTGGGCGTGGAGGTGCCGAGCGGGAACGTCGGTTCCAGCCGCGCCATGCTGTCGATCCGCAGCCCGGTGGAGACCGCCGTGTCCCGCACCTTCTCCAGGCCGATCCTCCGGCCGGCCTCGACGAACGGCGGGTTCTCCGAGGCCACCAGCGGACCGGCCAGACCGGACGACGACACGGGCGCGAGGCCCTTCCCGGCGAGCTCCCCCGAGAACTCCTCCTCCTGGAGGGCCGCCGCCATCACGAACGGCTTGAAGGCCGAGCCGACCGGGACCCCCGAGGTGTCGGCGTTGTTGCTGAAGTGCCGGGTGGCGTCGGTGCCCCCGTAGACCGCGACGACCGCTCCGTCCCCGGGCCGTACGGACGCGGCCCCCACCTGCACATGGCGGTCTTCCGTGCGCCGGCGCGGGTCGAAGCTCTGCCGGCGCTCCCGCCGCACGGCCTGCTCCAGCTGCCGCACCCGGTTCCGGTCGAAGGTGGTGCGGATGCGGTAGCCGCCGCGGGCGAGGTCCTGGTCGGTGAGGTCGGTGCGCTGCTTGATGTACTTGTTGGCGATGTCGATCAGGTAACCGGTCTGCCCCGCCTGGCTGGTGGGCTTGGACGGCTTCCGCGGCTCGGGGAACGTCCGGTACCGGGCCCGTTCCGCCTTGCTCATCGCCCCCGTGGCGACCTGCCGGTCCAGGATCCACTTCCAGCGGGCCTCGGCCCGCGCGTGGTTGGCCCGGCTCAGCCCCGGGTCGTAGCTCTCGGAGCCCTTCAGCAGGGCGGCCAGCATCGCGCCCTGGCTCGGGTTCAGCCGCTCGGCGCTGACGCCGTAGTAGGTGCGCGCCGCGGCTTCGATGCCGTACGAACCGCGGCCGAACCAGCTGGTGTTGAGGTACCCCTGGAGGATCTCCCGCTTGGTGCGGTGGTTCGACAGCTTCAGCGAGATGCAGAACTCGCGGAGTTTGCGGGTGACCGTCTGGTCCTGGGAGAGGTAGGTGTTCTTCACGTACTGCTGGGTGATGGTGGACCCGCCCTGGGTCTCCTCCCCGCTGACCATGTTGACGATGGCCCGCGCGGCGCCCTTCACCGAGACACCGGGGTCGGTGTAAAAGCTGGCGTTCTCGGCCGAGATCACGGCACTCTCCACCGCGTCCGGCACCTTGCCGAGCTCGACGTTCTGCCGGTTGACCGCGCCGACGCTGACCATCTGGCTGCCGTCGGCCCAGTAGTAGACGGTGCCCTCCTGGCGGGCGGCGGCGTTCTCGTCCGGGATGTCGACGCTCGCGTACACGACGGCGAACAGCCCGGCCAGGCCCGCCACCGCGAGCAGTGCGGCGCTCAGCCACTGGCGCCAGGACGGCAGCCAGCGCCGCCAGCCGCCGCGGCCGCGGCGCGGGTAGTCGACGACGCGGCGGAGGCGGCCGGACGGGGGCCGCTCGGTGCGGTCCTCCGCACGTTTCGGACGGCGCCACTTCATGGAGTGCATTCCTCCCTCGGCGAAGAGGTCTTCGCCGAGGGAGATGTGACGCACGGGGCCGGGGTTGCCCAGTGACCGGAATATTCCGTTCGGACTCCGGACCGGGCAGCCCCGGGGGCGCCGGGCGGCGCGCGCCGGTCAGAAGTCGTCGTCGAAGGCGACCGAACCCTCGACCGCCACCTGGTAGGCGGAGACGCGGCGCTCGAAGAAGTTGGTCAGCTCCTGGACGTTCTGCAGCTCCATGAAGGAGAACGGGTTCTCCGAGCCGTAGCGGACCGGCAGCCCGAGCCGGCGCAGCCGCTGGTCGGCCACGCACTGCAGGTACTCGCGCATGGACGCGGTGTTCATCCCGGGCAGGCCGTCACCGCACAGGTCGTGGGCGAACTGCAGCTCGGCCTCCACGGCCTCCTCCAGCATCGCCGTGACCTGCTTGCCCATCTCCTCGTCGAAGAGGTCGGGCTCCTCCTCGCGGACGGTGTCCACGACCGAGAACGCGAAGTCCATGTGCATCGACTCGTCGCGGAACACCCAGTTCGTCCCGGTCGCCAGGCCGTGCAGCAGACCGCGCGAGCGGAACCAGTAGACGTACGCGAAGGCGCCGTAGAAGAACAGCCCCTCGATGCAGGCCGCGAAGCAGATCAGGTTGAGCAGGAAGCGGCGGCGGTCCTCCCGGGACTCCAGCCGCTCCATCTTCTCCACCGAGTCCATCCAGCGGAAGCAGAACTGCGCCTTCTCCCGGATGGACGGGATGTTCTCCACCGCGGCGAAGGCGGCGGCCCGGTCGTCCGGGTCGGGGAGGTAGGTGTCCAGCAGCGTCAGATAGAACTGGACGTGGACGGCCTCCTCGAAGAGCTGCCGGGAGAGGTAGAGCCGCGCCTCGGGCGAGTTGATGTGCTTGTAGAGCGTCAGCACCAGGTTGTTGGCGACGATCGAGTCCCCCGTCGCGAAGAACGCGACCAGCCGCCCGATCATGTGCTGCTCACCGGGGGAGAGCTTGGCCAGGTCGGCCACGTCCGAGTGGAGGTCGACCTCCTCCACGGTCCAGGTGTTCTTGATCGCGTCGCGGTAGCGCTCGTAGAAGTCCGGGTAGCGCATCGGGCGCAGGGTCAGTTCGAAGCCCGGGTCGAGCAGGTTCTTCTCGGCGGTGGAGTCCGCCGCGATCTCGGTGGTGTGGGTGGACATTACTGGCAGGCCTCGCAGGACTCGGGGTTTTCCAGGGAGCAGGCGACGGCGTCCGCCGCTTCGGCCGTCTGCTGGACGGGGATCGGCGCGGCAGCCGCTCCGCTGCCGCCCGCGGCGCGCGCGATCCGGGTCGCCGGGCGCGACCGCAGGTAGTACGTGGTCTTCAGGCCCTTCTTCCAGGCGTAGGCGTACATCGAGCTGAGCTTGCCGATGGTCGGGGAGGCCATGAAGAGGTTCAGCGACTGGCTCTGGTCGAGGTAGGGCGTACGGGCCGCCGCCATGTCGATCAGCGCGCGCTGCGGGATCTCCCAGGCCGTCCGGTACAGCGACCGGATCTCCTGCGGGATCCAGTTCAGCTCCTGCACCGAGCCGTTGGACTCCCGCAGCGCCTCCCGGGTCTGGGCGTCCCACACACCCAGCTCCTTCAGCTCCTCCACCAGGTAGGAGTTGACCTGGAGGAACTCACCCGACAGCGTCTCGCGCTTGAAGAGGTTGGAGACCTGCGGCTCGATGCACTCGTACACGCCCGCGATCGAGGCGATGGTGGCCGTCGGCGCGATGGCGAGCAGCAGGGAGTTGCGCATGCCGGTGGCCGCGACCCGGGCGCGCAGCGCCGCCCAGCGCTCCGGCAGGGTCGGCTCCACCCCGAAGTGGTCCGGGTGCAGCACGCCGCGCGAGGCGCGCGTGGCCGACCACGCCGGGTGCGGGCCGTGCCGCTCGGCGAGGTCGCAGGAGGCCTCGTAGGCCGCCAGCATGATGCGCTCGGCGATCAGCGTGGAGAGCCGGGACGCCTCGGGGGAGTCGAAGGGCAGCTTCAGCCGGAAGAAGACGTCCTGGAGGCCCATCACGCCCAGGCCCACCGGCCGCCACCGCTCGTTCGACGCCGCGGCCTGCTCGGTCGGGTAGAAGTTGATGTCCACCACGCGGTCGAGGAAGGTCACGGCGGTGCGCACGGTGGCGTCCAGCCGCTCCCAGTCCATCTCTCCGTCCGCGCCCAGGTGGGCGCCCAGGTTCACCGAGCCGAGGTTGCAGACGGCGGTCTCCCCGTCGTCGGTGACCTCCAGGATCTCGGTGCACAGGTTCGAGGAGTGGATGACCCGGCCGGGCTCCGCGGTCTGGTTGGCGGCGCGGTTGGCGGCGTCCTTGAAGGTCATCCAGCCGTTGCCGGTCTGCGCGAGGGTGCGCATCATCCGGGCGTACAGCTGGCGGGCCGGGACCGAGCGCTGCGCCAGCCCGGCGGCCTCCGCCGCCCGGTACGCGGCGTCGAACTCCTCGCCCCACAGGTCGACGAGCTGCGGCACGTCGGAGGGGGAGAACAGCGACCAGTCGGCGTCGGCCTCGACCCGGCGCATGAACTCGTCCGGGATCCAGTGGGCCAGGTTGAGATTGTGGGTGCGGCGCGCCTCCTCACCGGTGTTGTCGCGCAGCTCCAGGAACTCCTCCAGGTCCGCGTGCCAGGTCTCCAGGTAGACGCAGGCCGCGCCCTTGCGGCGGCCGCCCTGGTTGACCGCGGCGACCGAGGAGTCGAGGGTCCGCAGGAACGGCACGATGCCGTTGGAGTGCCCGTTGGTGCCCCGGATCAGGGAGCCGCGGGAGCGGACCCGGCTGTACGGCAGGCCGATGCCGCCCGCGTGCTTCGAGAGCCGGGCGACCTGGTGGTAGCGGTCGTAGATGGAGTCGAGCTCGTCCAGCGGGGAGTCGAGCAGGTAGCAGGACGACATCTGCGGGTGCCGGGTGCCGGAGTTGAAGAGCGTGGGGGAGCTGGGCAGGTAGTCCAGCCGGCTCATCAGCCGGTAGAGCGCGGCGACCTCGTCGACGGCGCGGTCCGAACCGTCCTCGGCCAGCCCGCAGGCCACCCGGAGCATGAAGTGCTGCGGGGTCTCGATGACCTGGCGGGTCATCGGGTGCCGCAGCAGGTACCGGCTGTGCAGCGTGCGCAGTCCGAAGTAGCCGAAGCGGTCGTCGGCGCCGTCGGCCAGCGCGACCTCGACGAGCGTGTCGAGCCGGGAGGCGTGGGCGCGGACGAACTCCGCGGTCCGGTCGGCGATCAGACCCTCGCGGTGACCGGTGGCGACCGAGGCGGAAAAGGAGACCGCGCCCTGGCTCGCGGCCTCGTCGGCGACCGCCCGGGTGAGCAGGCGCGCGGCGAGCCGGGAGTACTCCGGGTCCTCGGCGATCAGGCCGGCGGCCGCCTCGGTCGCCAGCTCCCGCAACTCGGCCTCGTCGGAGCCCGCGTGGCGGCCGCGGAGCGCGGCGGCGGCGACCCGGCCCGGGTCGGTCGCGGGCAGATCGGCGGTGAGGTCGGTCAGGGTACGCAGCAGCGCGGTGCCGGGGCCGTCTGCCTCGGTCACCGGTGCGGCGGCTGAAGCCGGATCGGCGGGCGCGATGGTCACGTGGTGCTCTCCCTCGCTCGGCTGGGGCCGCACGGACGGACACGACGGGCGCCGAACGGGCACACCTCACCCCGGAACAGGGCAGCGCACCGCGCAGCGTCCACCGGCCCAACCCGCGAGGCCCGGACGATTTCGTCGCCCGGTTCGGTCGATCCGGGCAGGCCGCCGGCAGGTCCTCGGACTTGGAAGTGCGCATTTCCAGCGCATTCATACCGTTGCGGGACAGTTCCGGATTCGCACCGGATTCCCCTGCGACGACAGCGAGCAAGAGCATACATCTTGTGTCGCGGTCCGCACGCAACACCACATCTTGTGTCAGGGGTTCGGGTGGTGCGCTTTGCAGGGGAACAGATGTGGTAACGGCGCCGAGGCCCGGGGGGACGGGGAAGCGCGTCCCGCGGGCCGCCCGGATTCCCATTCGGGATCGCTCGCGGATCACCCGCCGGGGTCACCCGGCGCGTCGGTTAGCCTGTCCGGCATGACGTTGAGGACCGGTGCGCGGGGTTCCGCGGAACACACCGTCAGCGAGGCCGACACCGCCGCGGAGTTCGGCAGCGGCGACCTCCCGGTCCTGGGGACCCCCGGCCTGCTGGCCCTGCTGGAGGCCGCCACCGTCGACGCGCTCGCGGGCGCGCTGGAGCCCGGCCGCACCTCGGTCGGCACCCGGGTCCAGGTCGACCACCTCAAGGCCTCACCGGTGGGGGCGACCGTCACCGCCACCGCGGAAGTCACCTACCTCGACGGCCGGTTGGTGCGGTTCACCGTGGCCGCCCAGGACGGCGCCGGCCGGCTGCTGGCCACCGGTGAGATCACCCGGGTGATCGTCGACCGGGACCGGTTCCTGGCGCGTCTCTGAGGTCCGGCGGACCCGTCCGCGCAGCTTCGCCCGGCCCCGCCGCCGGCTTTGCCCGTACCGCCCGCCCCCGCGCGCGGCGCCCCGGACACGCCGACGGGCCGCCGCCCCCGTGTCGGAGGCGACGGCCCGCAGGCTCGCGTCGAGCCGGATACCGGCCGGGGTCAGTGCCCGCCCGGCGCCCCCGCGGTGGCCGGCGGCAGTTCGGTCTCCACGCCCGGTTCGCCCGCGTCCGCGGTGTAGTCGGCCGCGGTGGTCTCGTCGATGCCGTCGGGCGCCTTCACCGCCCGCAGCACGAAGGTGAGCACCACCGTGACGAGGGCGTTGAGGACGAACGCGGTGAGGCCGATGTAACCGATCTCACCGATCCCCGGGATGGCGTCCGCGCTGCCGCCGAAGTGCTTCTGGGCCGGATTGGTCGGACTCGGCACCCCGTACGCCGCGAGGGTGCCGTAGATCATGCCGACCGCCCAGCCGCCCAGCAGCGCCCAGCGGTGGAACCACCGGGTGAACAGGCCGCCCACCAGGGCCGGGAACGTCTGGAGGATCCAGATGCCGCCCAGCAGCTGGAAGTTGATGGCCACGGTCTTGTCCATGGTGAGGACGAAGGCCAGCGCGCCGACCTTCACCAGCAGCGAGGCGAGCTTGGAGACCTTGGTCTCCTGGGCGGGCGTCGCGTCCGGTTTGAGGAAGTCCTTGTAGATGTTCCGCGTGAAGAGGTTGGCCGCGGCGATGGACATGATGGCCGCCGGAACCAGCGCGCCGATCCCGATCGCCGCGAAGGCCACGCCCGCGAACCAGGACGGGAACATGTTCTCGAACAGCTGCGGGATGGCCAGCTGGCCGTTCTTGACCTTGATCCCGGCGGCGATCGCCATGAAGCCGAGGAACGCCAGCAGCCCCAGCATCAGCGAGTACAGCGGCAGGATGGTGGTGTTGCGGCGGATCACCTCACGGCTCTTGCTGGAGAGCGTCGCCGTGATCGAGTGCGGGTACATGAACAGCGCCAGGGCCGAGCCGAGCGCCAGCGTGGCGTAGGTCCACTGCGCGGGCTCCCCGGTCACCACCGATCCGCGCGGCTTGTCCGTCACCGGATTGGTCTGGGTGAACGCCTCGCCGGCCTTGGCGAAGATCGAGTCGAAGCCGCCGAGCTTGATCGGGATGTAGATGATCGCCACGGCGATCACGATGTAGATCAGGGTGTCCTTGACGAAGGCGATCAGCGCCGGCGCCCGCAGCCCCGAGGAGTAGGTGTACGCGGCCAGCACACCGAAGGCGATCAGCAGCGGCAGGTCCTTGATGAACCAGTGGGTCGACTCGCCGCCGCCCACGCCCATCACGTCCAGCACCGCCTGAATGCCCACCAGCTGCAGCGCGATGTACGGCATCGTGGCGAGGATGCCGGTCACGGCGACGGCCAGCGAAAGCCCCTTGGAGCCGAACCGGCCGCGGACGAAGTCCGAGGTGGTGACGTAGCCGTGCTTGTGCGACACCGACCACAGCCGCGGCAGGAAGGTGAAGATCAGCGGGTACACCAGGATCGTGTACGGCACCGCGAAGAAGCCCGCGGCGCCCGCCGCGTAGATCGCCGCCGGCACCGCCACGAAGGTGTACGCCGTGTAGAGGTCGCCGCCCAGCAGGAACCAGGTGATCCAGGTGCCGAAGCTGCGGCCGCCCAGGCCCCACTCGTCGAGGCTGTCGGCGTTGTCGGCCCGCCGCCAGCGCGCCGCCAGGAAGCCCATGGCCGTGACGGCCACGAAGAAGAAGATGAAGACGCCGAGGGCGACGCCGTTCACGCCGTCGTTCATTCCGGCGCACCTCCCTTGCGGGCCCGCCGCTCACGCCGGACCAGCACGTAGGCGAGCGAGGTGAGACCGGTGGACGCGAACACCCAGAACAACTGGTACCAGTAGAAGAAGGGGATACCGATCACCGTCGGTTCGACCCGTGCGTACGAGCCGACCCACAGCATGGCGACGAACGGTGCGATCAGGCACAGGGCCACGACCACGCGTGGCGGCGTGATCACCGGCCTGGTGCCCTCGCTTCTCGGTGGCTG
Organism: Streptomyces sp. bgisy100; assembly: GCF_057709105.1. Classification (NCBI taxonomy): domain Bacteria; kingdom Bacillati; phylum Actinomycetota; class Actinomycetes; order Kitasatosporales; family Streptomycetaceae; genus Streptomyces; species Streptomyces sp. bgisy100. The sequence goes on along the minus strand of NZ_JBYITE010000021.1, from coordinate 16,362 downwards.
TTCCGACATGCCGCGGCTCCGTCCCTCTTCAGCGATCACTGCAGTGCGCAGGAAATCTAAGCGAGCGCGCGGCCCGGCGTCAGCCCCTGTCCGCATCTCGGTACGGACACACTTGACGGATCCGCAGGTCAGAGCCGGTGCGGCGCGCCCCGGGAAGATCCCCGGGGGCGCGCCGGAGGGCCGGGCTCCGGCGGAGGGCCGGGTTCGGGCGTCGGGCCGGGCTCAGACCTCGGGCCGCCGCAGCCGGGCCACGAACTTGTAGCGGTCGCCGCGGTACACCGACCGCACCCACTCCACCGGCTCGCCGTCGGTGTCCCGCGAGTGGCGCGACAGCATCAGCATCGGCAGTCCGACGTCGGTGCCGAGCAGCCCCGCCTCGCGCGGATTGGCCAGCGAGGTCTCGATGGTCTCCTCGGCCTCCGCGAGGCGCACGTCGTAGACCTCCGCCAGCGCGGTGTAGAGGGAGCTGTACTTCACCAGGCTGCGGCGCAGCGCGGGGAAGCGTTTCGCCGACAGGTGCGTGGTCTCGATCGCCATCGGCTCGCCGCTCGCCAGCCGCAGCCGCTCGATGCGCAGCACCCGGCCGCCGGGCGCTATGTCCAGCAGCCCGGCCAGCCGGTCGTCGGCCGTCACATAGCCGATGTCCAGCAGCTGGGAGGTCGGTTCGAGGCCCTGGGCCTTCATGTCCTCGGTGTACGAGGTCAGTTGCAGCGCCTGCGACACCTTGGGTTTGGCGACGAAGGTCCCCTTCCCCTGGATCCGCTCCAGTCGCCCCTCGACGACGAGCTCCTGCAGCGCCTGGCGCACCGTGGTGCGGGAGGTGTCGAACTCCGTGGCGAGGGTGCGCTCCGGCGGTACCGGCGTACCGGGCGGCAGGGTCTCCGTCATCTCCAGCAAGTGCCGCTTCAGCCGGTAGTACTTGGGCACGCGAGCGGTGCGGTTCGCGCCCGCCGCCCCGCCGCCGTCGGCCCGTTCGCTCTCCATGGCCAGCCTTCCCGACTCACGTCCTGCTGCCGTCACCGGCTCCTCCGTCCGTCGCGGACATCGTGGCACGGTCCGGGCGTGCCGGGGCACGGCTCCCGCCCAGGTGTCGGCTGCGTAACGGACCCGGCCGCGGCCGAGGGGTGCCCTTGACACCCCGATTGGTCCAGGCCAAGCTGTCGGTCAGTGGTCTAAACCATTAAGGTGCGAACCGTTCGGGACCACGCCCCGGAGCCGACGCTGCAGCGAAGGGATGACGCTTCTCCATGGCGACGCTCACCCGCAGGGCCGACACCCTCACCCGGGACGCCCTGGCCGTCCTCCAGCCCGGGTTCACCGGCACCACCGCCCCCGACTGGCTGCTGCGCCGGCTCGGTGAAGGTCTCACCTCGGTGGGTCTGTTCGGCCGCAACATCGCCGGCCCCGAACAGCTCGCGGCCCTCACCGCACGGCTGCGCGCCGAACGCGGCGACCTGATCGTCGCCGTCGACGAGGAGGGCGGGGACGTCACCCGGCTGGAGGTCCGCACGGGCTCCTCCTTCCCCGGGAACCTCGCCCTCGGCGCGGTCGACTCCCCGGAGCTGACCCGTGCCGTCGCCCGGGAGCTGGGCCGCCGGCTCGCCGCCTGCGGGATCAATCTCAACTGGGCGCCGTCGGCCGACGTCAACTCCGACCCGGACAACCCGGTGATCGGCGTCCGCTCCTTCGGCTCCGACCCGGAGCTCGTCGCCCGGCACACCGCCGCCTACGTGGAGGGGCTCCAGTCGGCCGGGGTCGGCGCCTGCGCCAAGCACTTCCCCGGGCACGGCGACACGACCACCGACTCCCACCACGACCTGCCGACCGTCGGCGCCGGCCTCGCGACGCTGCACGCCCGCGAACTGGTCCCGTTCCGCGCCGCCCTGCGCGCCGGTGCCCGCGCCGTGATGAGCGCCCACATCGTGCTGCCCGCGCTCGATGCGCACCGCCCCGCCACCCTCAGCCCGTCCGTCCTCGGCGGGCTGCTGCGGGCCCCCGCCGCCGAGGGCGGCCTCGGCTTCGAGGGGCTGATCGTCACCGACGGCATGGAGATGTGCGCCGTCGCGGACCGCTACGGCATCGAGCGCGGCAGCGTCCTGGCGCTGGTGGCGGGCGCCGACGCCGTCTGTGTCGGCGGCGGACTGGCGGACGAGGCCACCGTGCTGCGGCTGCGGGACGCCCTGGTCGCCGCCGTCCGCGCCGGTGAGCTCCCCGAGGAGCGGCTGGCCGAGGCGGCCGGCCGGGTCCGGGCGCTCGCCGCCCGGCCGCCGGGGACACCCGAGGCGCCCGCGGCCGACCCCGGTGTCGGCCTGGCCGCGGCCCGGCGCGCGCTGCGGGTCACCGGGCTCGCCGGCCACGAGCCCCTGACCGCTCCACCGTTCGTCGCGGCGTTCACCCCCGTCGCCAACATCGCGGTGGGGGACGAGACCCCGTGGGGCATCGCGGCGGAACTGGCCCGGCTGCTCCCCGGCACCGTGACCGGCACCTACGGCCGGGAGGCCGCGGACGGGGGCGGAATGCCGGGAATGATCGGAGATGTGCTGGAACGGGCGGGTGACCGTAGGATCGTCGCCGTGGTCCGCGATCTCCACCGGCACCCCTGGATGGCCGCCGCACTGGACGCCCTGCTCGCCGTCCGGCCCGCCACGGTCGTGGTCGAGATGGGCGTGCCCCAGGCGCCGCCCGCCGGAGCGCCGCACATCGCCACACACGGAGCCGCCCGCGTCTGCGCGCGGGCCGCCGCGGAGGTCATCACCGGCCGGACGGCCGGAAGCTGACGGCCGTGGCACCGCAACGACCGAACCAACGGGAGGCACCCAGCATGTCCGCCACCACTCCGGACCGGCCCGCCGGGCAGCCGGGCAGCATCATGTCCGGCGAGATGGCCGAACAGCCGGAGGTCCTGCGCCGGATCCTCGACGAGGGGGCGCCGAGGATCCGGGAGATCGCCGAACAGGTGGCGGCCCGCAACCCCCGCTTCGTGCTGCTCACCGCCCGCGGCACCTCCGACAACGCCGCGCTCTACGCCAAGTACCTGCTGGAGGTGCTGGTCGGCAAGCCCTGCGGCCTGACCTCGATGTCCACCACCACGGCGTACGGGGCGACCCCGGACCTCACCGATGTGCTCGTGATCACCGTCAGCCAGTCGGGCGGCTCCCCGGACCTGGTGGCCTCCACCGAGGCCGCCCGGGCGGCCGGGGCGGTCACCCTCGCGGTGACCAACAACGCCGGCTCACCGCTCGCCGCGGTCTCGGAGTTCCACATCGACGTCCTCGCGGGCCCCGAGAAGGCGCTTCCGGCGACCAAGACGTACACCGCCGAGCTGCTGGCGCTCTACCTCTTCGTCGAGGGCCTGCGCGGCGGCGACGGCTCCGCCGCCAAGGCCCTCCCCGAGCTCGCCCGGCAGATCCTCGCCCGCCAGGACGAGGTCAGGGCGCTGGCCGCCCGGTACCGCTTCGCCGAGCGCATGGTGCTCACCTCCCGCGGCTACGGCTATCCGACCGCCAAGGAGGCCGCCCTGAAGCTGATGGAGACCAGCTACATTCCGGCGCTCTCCTACTCCGGCGCCGACCTGCTGCACGGCCCGCTGGCCATGGTCGACAACATCTCGCCGGTGATCGCGATCGTCACCGAGGGGAAGGGCGGCGAGGCCCTGCAGCCGGTGCTCGACCGGCTCCGCGGCCGGGGCGCCGACCTGGTCGTCATCGGCAGCCGGGCCGAGGTCGACCGGGCGTCCGCCGGCTTCGCGCTGCCCACCTCCGGCGTGGCCGAGGAGGTCCAGCCGATCCTGGAGATCCTGCCGCTCCAGATGCTGGCGTACGAGGTCACCATCGCCCGCGGCCAGGACCCGGACGCGCCGCGCGCCCTGGCCAAGGTCACCGAGACCCACTGAGCCGCCGGGGGCTGCCGGGGGAGGGGCCGGGGAGGCCGGAAAACACTTCGGGCCACGGCGCCGGGACAGGACCCTCAACCTGTCCGGCACCGCAGCCCGGAGCTGGTGCCGGCCCACCGTCGTGCGGAGTGTGCGGTTCCCGCGGACGGCCGGCCGACCGGAGGCCACGGAGCAGTCAGGGCAGAGAGCGCCGTGTGCCTCTGTTCCGTCCTCCTGTGCGGGGAGGGCGGAGGCTTTACCTTCTCATTGTGGACTAGACCACTAACATCTGTCCATGCATCGGCAGAGCGTTCACCCATGCTGCAACGAACTCTGCCACAGGTAGGCTCACATTCGTGCCCTCCATGAACGACCTTGTACGTCAGCACACGGCCCTCGACGAGTCCGACCTCGAGTGGCTGCACCTGCTGGTCTCGGAGTGGCAGCTGCTCTCCGACCTCTCCTTCGCCGACCTGGTGCTGTGGGTGCCCACCCGCGACGGCGCCCGCTATGTCTCCGTCGCCCAGATGCGGCCGAACACCGGACCCACCTCCTACCAGGACGACATGGTCGGCCATCTGGTCCCGCGCGGCCGCCGCCCGATGCTCGACGCCGCGCTCGACGAGGGCCGGATCGTCCGGGAGGGCGACCCCGAGTGGCGCGAGGAGGTCCCGGTCCGGGTCGAGTCCATCCCGGTCCGGCGCGACGGCCGGGTCCTGGGCGTCATCGCCCGGAACACCAACCTGCTGACCGTGCGCACCCCCAGCCGCCTCGAACTCACCTATCTGCAGAGCGCCTCCGACCTGGCCCAGATGATCGCCGCGGGCTCCTTCCCCTTCCCCGGCCAGCAGGTCGACATGGACGCCTCGCCGCGGGTGGGCGACGGTCTCATCCGGCTCGACGCCGACGGCGTCGTGCAGTACGCCAGCCCCAACGCGCTCTCCGCCTACCACCGGCTCGGCCTCGCCGCCGACCTGGTGGGACACCACCTCGGCCGGACGACGGCCGAACTCGCCCCGTCCCGCGGCCCGGTCGACGAGGCGCTCGTCAAGCTCGCCAGCGGCTGGGCGCCCCGGGAGACCGAGGTCGAGGGCAACGGCGGCGTGATCCAGCTGCGCGCCATCCCGCTCAAGCCCAAGGGCCCCCGCATCGGTTCGCTGGTGCTGCTGCGCGACGTCACCGAACTGCGCCGCCGCGAGCGGGAGCTGATCACCAAGGACGCCACCATCCGGGAGATCCACCACCGGGTGAAGAACAACCTGCAGACCGTGGCCGCGCTGCTGCGGCTCCAGGCCCGCCGGATCGGTTCGGAGGAGGGCCGCGAAGCCCTGGGCGAGGCGGTCCGCCGGGTCGGCTCGATCGCCATCGTGCACGAGACCCTCTCCCAGACCCTCGACGAGCGGGTCGAGTTCGACGAGATCGCCGACCGGGTGCTCGCCATGGTGGCGGAGATCTCCCCGGGCCGGGTCACCGGCCGCCGGACCGGACGCTTCGGAATCCTGGACGCCGAGGTCGCCACCCCGCTGTCCATGGTCCTCACCGAAGTGCTGCAGAACGCGCTGGAGCACGGCTTCGGCACCACGGCCTCGCCGGGCGGGGAGCAGGGAACGGTCGAGGTGTCCGCGGTGCGCGGCGGCACCCGGACCGAGGGCCGGCTGCTGGTCACGGTCCAGGACAACGGCCGCGGCCTGCCCGAGGACTTCGACGCCGGCCGGACCGGCAACCTGGGCCTGCAGATCGTCCGGACCCTGGTCGAGGGGGAGTTGGGCGGAACGTTCGACATGCTGCCCGCCCCGGAGCGCGGCACCAGGGTGGTGCTGGACATCCCCGTACGCGCCGAGAAGCACTGACCGCGGAACCGCGTGTTCGCCGGTGTTGACGTGGCTCCCCGCCGGGGCGCGGAGAGCTGCGACGGGCCCCGGCTCCGGCCGGTGCCCGCCCGCACAGCAGTGAACCCCGCACAGCAGTGAACCCCGGATGACAGTGAGCCCCGCACAGCAGCGAGCCCCGGACCGAATCGGTCCGGGGCTCACTGCTCACGGTGCGTGGGCACCCCCAGAAGCTGCTCCGGGGGAGCGGCTGGGGTTACTGCGCGCTGCGGCTCGGGGGCGGGAGGTGCGCACTCGCTGTACGCGCCGCCCGGGCACGGGGGGCGTTCGGGTCAGGCGCTGGCGTTGCGCGCCCGGTTGCGAGCGGCGCGGCGCTTCATCGCGCGGCGCTCGTCCTCGCTGAGGCCACCCCACACGCCGGAGTCCTGGCCGGACTCCAGCGCCCACTGCAGGCACTGCTCCATGACGGGGCAGCGACGGCAGACGGCCTTGGCTTCCTCGATCTGCAGCAGCGCAGGACCGGTGTTGCCGATGGGGAAGAAGAGCTCGGGGTCTTCCTCGCGGCAAACGGCGCGGTGACGCCAGTCCATGGCTGCTCCATCTCCTTGTATTACCAGCAGGTTGCTTGTGAATGTGAACGCTTTCACGAATCCCCCCACAAGGGAAGGGGCCTGCTTCCAGTTGCCTGGTGCGGTCCCAGCGAAATGAGGAGGGGTTCCGGCTCTCAAGGGGGCCTTCCTGCGGGCCGTCCCGATCGCCATGAAGAGACTCGCAAACCTCGGCGGCGGATACAACCCCTTCTGGAAAGTTTTTTTTGATTCCTTGGTGTCGTCTGGGTCACAGCCGTACTTCCAGTGGGTGGAAGCTGGCCTAAACGTTCGAGTGGAAGGACTTTTGCCCGTTCCGCTCACACAATCACACGCAGTGCACGGCGTACGCCTGTGAACGTCACGCTCGAACGCAGTCCCAGATGGTCGCCGTCCATCTGAAAGGGGGCCGGCGCCTGCGAATGCAAGGTGAAGTCCGTCAGGTCGTGCAGCGACACCGCGTGCTTTCCGCTCGGCCCCCGGTCGGGCGACGAGGTCAGCAGCTGCGTGGCGTACCGGGCCATCCCGGCGGCCGACAGGGTGCTCAGCCCGAGCACGTCGAGCGCGGTGTCGAAGGAGGCGCGCGGGGAGGCGTAGATCGGGCGATTGCCCAGGTAGGTCCAGGGAGCGGTGTTGCAGACTATCGAGAGCAGCAGGTTCTCGACCGGGGCGTGGCCCGGGCGCTCCAGGGTGATCGGGCTCTGCCGCCGGCGCTGCTCGGTGAGGAACTGCCGCATCAGCTGCCGCACGTACAGCGCGTGGGTCGAGCGCTTGCCCAGCTCGCGCTGCTGTTCGACCCGCCCGACGACGCCCGCGTCGAAGCCGAACCCCGCGCAGAAGGTGAACCAGCGGGCGGGCACGCCCTCGTCCGCGGTGCCCGGGGTGCCGGCCGCGTGGCCCAGGCCCACGGTTCGCTCGCTGTGGTCACGCAGCGCGTCCAGCAGGGCGCCGGTCGCCTCCACGGCGTCGTTCGGGAGGCCGAGAGCCCGGGCGAAGACATTGGTCGACCCCCCGGGGACGACGCCCAGGCGCGGCAGCGCGTCGGGGTCGGGGCCGCGGTGCAGCAGCCCGTTGACGACCTCGTTGACGGTTCCGTCCCCGCCGAGCGCGACGACCAGCTCCGTCTCGCCGCCCTCGGCCGCCTGGCGGGCCACGTCGCGGGCGTGGCCCCGGTACTCGGTCGTCACGACCTCCAGCTTGAGGTCGCTCGCGAGGGCGTGGATGAGGACATCGCGCGTGCGGGCACTGGTGGTGGTTGCTGCCGGATTGACCACGAGAAGCGCGCGCATGCGCAGCAGACTACCTACCCTCTGGTACCGGGCCCAGCCGGGTGCCCGCCCACCGGACAGCCTCCCGGCCCCACGGGGCATCGGAGGGCCTCGCGGCCCAGGAGTGCCGGGCGACCGGCCCCGCGACCCAGGGGTGCCGGGCGACCGGCCCCGCGACCCAGGGGTGCCGGGTGACCGGCCCCGGGGCGCCGCACGACCGTCCCCGCGGTGCCCCGTGGGCCGGGAGCTACCCTGCTGGGGTGAGCAAGCAGACCCAGGCCCCCGAAGACACCGGCTCCGCCGGCCCCCGCCCCACCCGGCTCACCGTCGCCGCCGCGCTGGCGGGGGCGGAGGGTGCGGCGCTCGCCGTGTTCGGGGCGTATCTGCTCGTCATGGGCCTGCTCGGGAGCCCCGAGAGCCCGACCCAGGCCGAGACGGGCGGGCTGACGCTGCTCGCCCTGGCGGCGCTGCCGCTGGCGGCCGCGCGTGGACTGCTGCTCCGCCGCCGCTGGAGCCGGGGGCCTGCGCTGATCACCCAGATCATGGCCGTGCCGGTCGCCTGGACGCTGATCAGCACCGGCGGGGTGCTCATCGCGGTGGGGGTGGCCCTCGGCGCCGTGGCGCTGGCCGTGCTGGCGCTCCTGGTGAACCCGACGGCGACCGAGGCACTGGGCATCGCACCGCGCGACGCCTGAGCGGGGCGCGGCGGCGAACGCTGTGACGCTCCGGTGGCAGGGCCGCGGGAGCGACGGTGGTGACGCTCGGTGGCGGGACCGGCTCCAGTGGCGGGGCCGCGGCAGCGACTGCCGTGAGGCTCCGCCGGCAGCGCTGCGGCGCGGGGCCGGAGCACCCGGGGCCCAGGGTGCGACCGGGGAGCGGCGTGCCGGAGGCCGGTGCGGCCCCCGGCGCCGTCATTCCTCGACGAGCAGCTTGTCCCGCAGCTGGGCCAGGGTGCGGGCCAGCAGCCGGGAGACGTGCATCTGGGAGATGCCGACCTCCTGCGCGATCTGCGACTGGGTCATGTTCCCGAAGAACCGGAGCAGCAGGATCTTCTTCTCCCGCGGCGGCAGCTCCTCGAGCAGCGGCTTGAGGGACTCCCGGTACTCGACGCCCTCCAGGGCGTCGTCCTCCGCGCCCAGGGTGTCCGCGACGGCCGGGGACTCGTCGTCGGTGTCCGGCACGTCGAGGGAGAGCGTGCTGTAGGCGTTGGCCGATTCCAGCCCCTCCAGCACCTCCTCCTCCGAGATGCTCAAGTGCTCCGCCAGCTCATGGACGGTGGGTGACCGGCCGTGCCGCTGGGACAGCTCGGCGGTCGCGGTGGTCAGTGAGAGGCGCAGCTCCTGGAGCCGGCGCGGGACGCGCACCGCCCAGCCCTTGTCGCGGAAGTGCCGCTTGATCTCCCCGACGACCGTCGGTGTCGCGTACGTGGAGAACTCCACCCCGCGCTCCGGGTCGAACCGGTCCACCGACTTGATCAGACCGATGGTGGCGACCTGGGTCAGGTCGTCCAGCGGCTCGCCCCGGTTGCGGAAGCGGCGGGCCAGGTGCTCCACCAGCGGCAGGTGCATCCGGACCAGGTGGTTGCGCAGCTCGGCGCGCTCGGGAGAGCCGTCGGGCAGGTCCCGCAGCTTGATGAACAGGGCACGGGCACCGCTGCGGTCGTGCGGATCGGGCAACTGCCCGTGCTCGTGCTCGTACGCGTGCTCCGGTTCGTGCTCGCGTCGTTCACCCTGGCTATGGTCGCCCTGCGGCCGCTCGCCCTGGTGCTGCTCGTCCTGGCGCTGATGCTGATGCTGGTCCATGTGGTCCGCCCACTCTGCCTGCTGCTGCTCGGGGATGGCCGTACCGGGCACCACCCGCGCGACGCGCCTCTCGTCCGGCACCGGCCTGCCCGTCCCGTCCGTCACGGCTGTCCGGGGCCCGCGCCGCGCTTCTTGTGCAGACTGATGCTGACCGTGCGGTCCTCCGCGACCGACGAGTCGACTTCACCGGCGAGTGCGGAGAGCACCGTCCAGGCGAAGGTGTCGCGCTCCGGTGCGCGGCCGTCCGTGGTGGGCGCGGAGACGGTCACCCGCAGTGCGTCGCCGACCAGACGGAAGACGCAACTCAGCACGCTTCCCGGTACGGCCTGCTGCAGCAGGATCGCGCACGCCTCGTCGACCGCGATGCGCAGATCCTCGATCTCGTCGAGGGTGAAGTCCAAGCGGGCTGCCAGGCCGGCCGTGGCCGTACGCAGCACCGACAGGTAGGCACCCGCAGCGGGCAGCCGGACTTCCACGAAGTCCTGGGTCCCGGGCTCGCCTGCGATCTGGGACACCCTCACCTCCAAGGTGACACAAGCTGGTTGAGCTTTCCGAGCACCGGCACGGCGGCCCGCCTGAGGCGGGACCGGGCCGACGCGGCACATGGTTCAGCTGCGACGCTATCGCGATCCGGGGGAAGAGGTCCCATGGACCGGGGAGCATCACTTATTGTAAGCCCCTGGGTACGCACAGTGGCTAGAGGTCTGCGCTCCCAATTCGAAGGGATGCCCGTCCGGTTGGCCGCTCAAGCGATCCGCTGATCCACGAAGCACCACCGCCAGCTCTCGCCGGGCTCGAACGAGCGCATCACCGGATGTCCGGTGTCCTCGAAGTGCTGCGAGGCGTGCCGGAGCGGCGACGAGTCACAGCATCCCACGTGACCGCACTCCAGGCACAGACGCAAGTGCACGGGATGGGTGCCCGCGGCCCGGCACTCCAGACAGGTGTCGGACTGGGGCGACGGTTCGGGGTGCGGCTGTTCCTGAAGATGCGGGCACTCGCTCATGATGGCCAGAGTAAAACGAGCCGAGGCGTGACGCGGCGGGTGCCGCACGCCTGAGACGGGGTGGAGCGGGCGGATGGCGGCATTTCCTCTGCTGGTGCTGGTGGCGGCCGGCGCCGCGATCGCGGGTCTGGCCCGCCGGACCCCGGTGCCCCCGCCGCTGGTGCTGGTGACCGCGGGCCTGCTCGGCAGCTTCCTTCCGGGCATCCCGGACTACACCCTGGACCCGGACATCGTGCTGCCGCTCGTGCTGCCGCCGCTGCTGCACCTCGCCGCGCTCGACAGCTCCTATCTGGGGCTGCGGGCCAATGTCCGGCCGGTGGCGCTGCTGTCCGTCGGATACGTGCTGTTCGCGACCGCCGCCGTCGGCTGGGTCGCGTACACCGTGGTCCCCGGGATGCCGCTGACCGTCGCCCTGGTGCTGGGCGCCGTGGTCGCCCCGCCGGACGCGGTGGCCGCGACCGCCGTGGCCCGCCGGATCGGCCTTCCGCACCGGATCGTCACCATCCTCAAGGGCGAGTCGCTGTTCAACGACGCGACCGCCATCACCGCCTACCGGGTCGCCCTGGCGGCGGCCGTCGGGGAGGGGGTGTCCTGGGGCGAGGGGCTGGCGGAGTTCGCGCTCGCCGCGGGCGGCGGTGTGGGCATCGGACTGCTGCTGATGGTGCCGTTGCACTGGCTGCGGACCCGGCTGCGGGACCCGCTGCTGCTGAACACCCTCTCGTTGCTGACGCCGTTCTTCGCGTACGGGGTGGCGGAGTCGGTCCACGCCTCGGGCGTGCTCGCGGTCGTGGTCGTCGGCCTCTATTTCGGGCACCGGGCCTGGCAGGTCGACTTCGCGACCCGGCTCCAGGAGGCGGCGGTCTGGAAGATGATCGCCTTCATCCTGGAGTCGTCGGTCTTCCTGGTCATCGGGCTCCAGCTGACCGTCGTGCTGCGCGGCCTCGGCGGCTACGCCCCCGGTGAGGCCGCCTGGTACGCCGTCGTCGTCTTCGTGGCGGTCGTCGCCTCCCGCTTCCTCTGGGTGTACCCGGCCACCTACCTTCCGCTGCTGCGCGGGCCCGGCGGCCGGCCGCCGTGGACCCATCCCTTCGCGGTGTCCTGGGCGGGCATGCGCGGGGTGGTCTCGCTCGCGATCGCGTTCTCGGTCCCGGAGACCGTGCACGGCGGCGGCGCGTTCCCGGCCCGCAATCTGCTGCTGTTCCTGGCCTTCACCACGGTGATCGGAACCCTGGTGGTGCAGGGCGTGACGCTGCCGCCGCTGATCCGGCGGCTGAAGCTGCCCAGCCACGACCCCCAGCAGCTCCTGCTGGCCGAGGCGGAGGCGCAGAACGCGGCGTCGGAGGCGGCCCAGCAGCGGCTCGACGAGCTGCTCGCCGACCCGCGCAACGCCCTGCCGCGCCCCCTGGAGGAGCGGCTGCGCACCGTGCTGGAGCGGCGGCGCAACGCGGTGTGGGAGCGGCTCGGCGGGGTCAACGAACTGACCGGGGAGTCGGTCGACGAGACCTACCGCCGGCTCTCCCGCGAGGTGATCGCGGCCGAGCGGGACGTCTTCGTGCGCATGCGGGACGAGGGTCGGCTCGACGACGAGATGCTCCGGCTGCTGCTGCGCCGGCTGGACCTGGAGGAGGCGGCGGCGCACGGGGAGGAGCTCGCGGGGTAGGCCGCGCGCCGCGCGGGGCCCCGTTGCGCCGTTCCCGGAGGCCGGGCCGTCGTCCCCGGCGGTCCGGCCGTCAGTCCCGCAGGGAGAGGTCCGGGCCGGTCACCACGCCGGCGACCGTCGTCCCCGGCGGGAACGCGCCCTCCTCGGCCAGGGTGGTGAGCCCGTAGAGCATCTTGGCCACGTACAGGCGCTCCACCGTGACGCCGTGCCGCTCGGTGAAGTCGTCGGCGAACGCGTGCAGTTCGGGGGTGAGCCTGGCGTAGCCGCCGAAGTGGAAGCGCTCCTCGACCCGCCAGCGGCCCGTGCGTCCGCCGAAGGCCGCGTGCTGCAGGCGCTCGGTCTCGCGGTCGAGGAAGCCGCCCTTGAGGGCGGGGAAGCCGACGGCCCGCTGCTCCGGGGCGAGCCCGGCGGCCAGCCCGGCCAGGGTGCCGCCGGTTCCGCACGCCACGGCGACGACGTCCGCGGCGCCCCGCAGTTCCCGCCCGAGCGCGGTGCAGCCGCGCACCGCCGCCGCGTTGCTGCCGCCCTCGGGTACCAGGTGGCAGTCGCCGAAGCGTTCCCGCAGCTCGGCGGCCATGGCCGGCTCCGCCTTGCGCCGGTAGGCGGCGCGGTCGACGAAGTGCAGCTCCATGCCGTCGGCGGCGCAGCGGGCCAGGGAGGGGTTGAGCGGGCGGTCGGCCAGCTCGCCGCCCCGGACGACCCCGATCGTCCGCAGCCCGAGCAGGCGTCCGGCGGCGGCGGTGGCGCGCAGGTGGTTGGAGTAGGCGCCGCCGAAGGTGAGCAGCGCGGTCTGTCCCCGCTCGGCCGCGGCGCGCAGGTTGGGGACCAGCTTGCGCCACTTGTTGCCGGGTATGTCGGGGTGGATGAGGTCGTCCCGCTTGAGCAGGAGCCGGACGCCCCGGCGGGTGAAGCGCGCGTCGTCCACCGGCTCCAGCGGCGAGGGCAGCCGCGGACGCAGCAGGTCGGGATCGGGGGCCGGGGAACTCACCGGACCATTGTCACCTGCGGTGACGCCGGGGACTCGGCCGGCCGGCCGGGCGGTGCGGCGGCGCAGGTGCGCCCCTCGGCCCGGCGGCCGGTTCCCGGGGCAAGCCGACCGGCCGCCCCCGGCCCGGCGAGCGGACCCGGGGCGGCCGGCCCTGTGTCTCCTGCTCAGCCTCGCAGGAAGTCCTCGCCGTGGGTCCGGGCGTGGTTCTCCACGGCGTCCAGCGCCTTCTGGGTCCCCTCCGGGGTGCCCGTGCCGTGCCGCTCCGCGTAGTACGCCTCGCCCAGCCTCTTCACCAGGTCTTGGCCCGCCCGCTGGGCCTGCACGTCGTCGATCTTCTGCTTGCCCTGATGGAGCCCGCGCTGCGCCTGTTCCTTGGCGCGGTCCAGGAACCCTGACATGAGCTGCCTCCTGCGATCGATGCGGATGAGCGGATGCCGTCGCCCCGTCACCGGACAAGGCCCGCCCGGTGGACCGGGATCCCCGCGGCGGAAGGCCTGAAAGGTCTGGATTGATATGTCATGCCCTGTTCTCAGGGTAACCGACACCCGTTCCACCGCCTCCCGTCGCGCCCCCGCGAGGGGCCGGGCGCCGTGACGTGGCGTCCGGACGCGCCCGGGCACCGTGATCTATTCCCACCCATTCGAGTAATGGTGGGCGGCGGACGGCGGCTGCCAGGATGAACGGGCAGGTGGGAGACCTGCGTTGGCACATCGAGGGGTGGGGCGATGGACACGTTCACGCAGAGCCGGGAGTGCCGCGAGGCCACGGATCTTCTCGAGCGGTCGCGCAGGGCCGTGAACCCGGCGCTGCGTGCGGCGGTGGACTCGCTGCCGGCCTCGATGCGGCGCATCGCCGCCTACCACTTCGGCTGGCAGGACGCCGGAGGCACCGCGACCGCGGGGAACGCGGGCAAGGCCATCCGCCCGGCCCTGGTGCTGGCCGCCGCCGGGGCCCTGGGCGGCCGGGCCGAGCAGGCGGTGCGCGCCGCGGCCGCGGTGGAGCTGGTGCACAACTTCACGCTCCTCCACGACGACGTCATCGACCGGGACCCGACCCGCCGCCACCGGCCCACCGCCTGGACCGTCTTCGGCATCCCGGACGCCATCCTCGCCGGGGACGCCCTGCACTCCCTGGCGCTGCGGATCCTCGCCCAGGATCCCCACCCCGCCGCCACACAGGCGGCCGGCCGGCTCGCCGCCTGCGTGGTCGAGCTGTGCGACGGCCAGCACGCCGACTGCGCCTTCGAGCAGCGGGCGGAGGTCGGGCTCGACGAGAGCCTGGCCATGGCAGAGGCCAAGACCGGGGCGCTGCTCGGCTGCGCCTGTGCGCTCGGCGCGCTCTACGCCGGCGCGGGGGAGAGTGCCGTGGCCGCCATGGACGCCTTCGGGCGGGAGGCGGGGCTGGCGTTCCAGCTGATCGACGATCTGATCGGCATCTGGGGCGATCCGGCGGACACGGGCAAGCCGGTGGGGGCCGACATCGCGGCCCGCAAGAAGTCGCTGCCCGTGGTCGCCGCACTGGCGTCGGGCACGCCCGCCGCCGCCGAACTCGCCCGGGTGTACGCGATGGAGGGCCCGCTGGACGCCGGTGCGCTGCGGCGGGCGGCGGACGCCGTGGAGCGTGCGGGAGGGCGGGACTGGGCGCAGAGCGAGGCCTGCGTCCGGATGGCCTCGGCCGTGGATCAGCTGGCCCGGGCGGTGCCGGATCTCGCGCACGCCGGTGACCTGCTGGCTCTCGCGGAGTTCGTGACCCGCCGCAGCCGCTGAGCCGCTGAGCCGCTGGGCCGCCACAACTGCTGAGCCGCTGAGCCGGGGGCCGGGGCCGCTGCCCCGCGCCGGTCCCGGGCGGGGACTCGGGGCGTCCGGTCCGGAAGTCCCGCCGCGGCGGCCGAGCCCGGGCTCCGGGCCGGCTCCTGCGGCGTCCGTCCCGGGGTGGGGGCTCGGGGCTTCCGCCCCGAAAGTTCCGCCGCAGCCGCCGAGCGGGAAACCGGGTCCGCTGCCCCGTCCGCCCGGGGGCGGGGCCCCGGCCTCCGCCCCGCCCGGAAGGCCCGGAAGCCCGGAAGCCCGGAAGGCGCGGAAGGCCCGGCCGGTACGGCCCCGCGGACCGCTCAGGGGCAGCGGATGACCTGGCCCGCGTACGAGAGGTTGCCGCCGAAGCCGAAGAGCAGAATCGGGGCGCCGGAGCTGACCTCACCGCGTTCCACCAGCTTCGACAGCGCCAGCGGGATGCTCGCGGCGGAGGTGTTGCCGGACTCGACGACATCCCGCGCGATCACCGCGTTGACCGCGCCGAGCTTCCGGGCGACCGGTTCGATGATCCGCAGGTTGGCCTGGTGGAGGACGACCCCCGCGAGGTCCTCCGGGGCGACGCCGGCCCGCTCGCAGACCCGGCGGGCGATGGGCGGCAGCTGGGTGGTGGCCCAGCGGTAGACGGCCTGGCCCTCCTGGGAGAAGCGGCTCGGCGTGCCCTCGATGCGCACGGCGTTGCCCATCTCCGGAACGGATCCCCAGACCACCGGGCCGATCCCCGGCTCCTCCGCGGCGGTGACCACGGCGGCGCCGGCGCCGTCGCCCACCAGGACGCAGGTCGACCGGTCCGTCCAGTCGGCGACGTCGGTGAACTTCTCGACGCCGATCACCAGGGCGCGGCTCGCCGAGCCGGCGCGGATGGCGTGGTCGGCGGTGGCGAGGGCGTGGGTGAAACCGGCGCAGACGACGTTGAGGTCCATCACGGCGGGCGAGGCCAGGCCGAGCCGGGCGGCGACCCGGGCGGCGGTGTTGGGGCTGCGGTCGACGGCCGTGCAGGTGGCGACGAGGACGAGATCGATGTCCGCGGGCGCCAGGCCGCTGTGGGCCAGGGCCTTGCCGGCCGCGGTGGCGGCCATGTCGTCCACCGACTCCTCGGGCCCGGCGACATGGCGGGTGCGAATCCCGACCCGGCTGCGGATCCAGGCGTCGCTGGTGTCCACCATGGCGGCCAGCTCGTCGTTGGTCAGCACCGTGGCGGGCTGGTGGTGACCGAGAGCCAGTACGCGTGACCCGGTGGTCATGGGGCGTTCTCCCTGTTGCGCGGTGCGGGTGTGCTCCCAGTCTTGGGCCGACTCGCCAGTAGGGCAGAGCGGGTTCCGCCAACGTTCCGCCGCGAGTTCTGGCACGACCCGCACAACCGGCACGGATCCGGGGCCGCCGCCCCGGCAGGCGCGCCCGGCGAGTGGGGTCCGGGAGGCCGGGGGAAACCGGGAAGGGCCCGGCCGCCGATGGCGACGCTGTTGGTTTATTCGGGCCCGATCACTTCGCCCCGCCGAGTTGGTGCTCGGCGGGGCGAAGTCGTGCGAAGTGGCTGGTGCGGGTG
>NZ_JBYITE010000020.1:0-109664 GCF_057709105.1 Streptomyces sp. bgisy100 | reverse complement strand
CCCCCCCCCCCCCCCCCCCCCCCCCCCCCCCCCACCCCCGAAACCCACCACACACCCGCACCCAACAAACCGGACACCCGCCGAAACGAACCGCTGAACCCCCGAGCGCGCGCCGCACGGCGAGACCCCACCCCCCGTCAATACACAGGCATCCCCGGATCAACCCGCTCCGCCCACTCCACGATCCCGCCCCCCAGATGCACCGCATCGGGATGCCCGTACTTCCGGGCCACCGCCAGCACCTCCGCCGACCGGATCCCCATCCGGCAGAAGAAGACCACCTTCCGGTCCTCGGGCAACCGCTCCACCGCCGCACTCCCGTCGAAGAACTCCCCCTTGGGGATCAGCACCGAGCCGGGAAGGTCGGAGAAGGCGTGCTCGTCCGGTTCGCGGACGTCGACCAGGTACAGCGGTACGTCCCGGTCGAGCAGGTCCTTGAGCTCGTCGACGGAGATCGTGTGCTCCCGGGCCGCCTCCGCCGCCTCCGGCGAGAGCAGCCCGAAGTACGGTTCGGCGGCCGTCAGCCCGGCCGGGCGGACGGCCGTGGGGTCGCGCTCCAGGGGGACCGTCCGGCAGTCGCCGCCCAGCGCGTCGTACTCCGTGATCCGGCCCACGAGCGGCTCTCCGCCGCCGGTCAGCAGCTTGACGGCCTCCACCGCCAGCGCCGCCGACAGCCAGCCGCCGAGGATTTCCAGGAACCCGGCCATCCCGCGGAAGTACGGCGCGGGCGGGGCCGGATGGAGATCGCGGTAGGTGGGTCCGTGCGCGTCCCAGAAGACGCCGACGCGCCCCCGGAGGCGGTCGACGCCGCCCCAGACGAACGGCTTGCCCAGGCGGGCGCAGACGTCGTCCACCAGGTAGCACCGGGCGGGGTCCTCGCTCGCGCAGAGCACCACGTCGTAGTCGCCGAGGACCGCCTCCGCGGTGCCGGCGTCCAGCCGGGTCCCGTGCGTCACGACCGTGACGGCGGGATGGGTCTCGCGCAGCGCCGCCGCCCACGCGGCGGCGCGTGACTCCTGCGGCACCGGGCGGCCGTCGGGTCCGGGCCGCCCCGGGCAGCGGTCCCACGTGTGCAGCGGGGCGCCGTCGGCGATGCCGAGCACACCCACGCCGGCGTCGGCGAGATGGCCGAGAGCGGGCGCACCGACCTCGTCGGCGCCGATCACCAGAACGCGGCCGTTCTTCAGCCGGCGCTGACCGAGCGCGCCGATCTCGGCCAGAATCAGCTGTCGTGCGTGCCGGCGCACATCGATGTCACCGAGTTCTTCGACCGGCTCGACCAGGGGCGGGAAAGGCATGGGACTCCTCATTCGGAAACGGAGGTGCTGACGACATCGCTCGCGGTCCTTCTTTCCGGCGAACCCCCCTTTCCGCCACACCTGTTTCCGCCACGCCCCCCCCCTTCCGCCATCCTCCCTTTCTCTCACGCCCCGGAACGGCGCCCCGTCCCGGCGAGAAACGGAAATCGCGAACCGAAGAAGACCTTCCGCACCGCACAAGGCCCTTGGATTTCCCCGCCGAACCGGAAAGGGACCCGAAGACTCAGCGCTCAGCGACGGAACCGACGGTGCCTCCGCCCGCTTCCGGCTATTCCGAAGCGGCGCCGCCCCACCGCGGCGTGTCGAGGATTTCCACCACGGCACAGCCCCAGTTGAACCCGTATCCGGTGCCGGCGAGCACCACCCGGTCGCCGGGCTCCAGCGCGCCGGTCTCCACCAGATGGTGCAGACCGAGCGCCTGGTCCCCGGCTCCGAGGTGGCCGATGCCGCGGCCGAAGTCCCAGGTGGTGCGCTCATGTCCGACGCCCATCGCGGCGAGCACGCTCCACCAGCGGACGGTCTGGCCCACGTTCGGCAGGACGAAGCGGCGGACCTCGGCCAGTTCGGTCTTCGCCTCGGTCAGTGCCCGCCCCATGCAGTCGCCCACTCCGCCGGCGATCTGCTCGGAGATCTTCTCCAGGTCGCGCAGCCGGGAGCGCATGAACAGCTTCTTGCGCGACCGCATGTTCAGCGGCTTGTCCCCGGACGCCGGGGCGTCGCGCAGCGAGCGGCCCCGGTACATCTCCTCCAGCGTCGGATCGGCGGTCAGCACGGTGGCCAGGACGCGGGCGAAGCCGGGGCGCCGGGTGAGGACGGTCGCCGTGGCGCCGTCGGCCATGACCGTGCCGCTCTCACTGCGGTAGCGGTCGAAGCCGGGGTCGCAGAACCGCTCCCCGGTGGTGAGCAGCACGGCCGCGTCGTCGTCGCACGCCGCGAGGTAGGCCGCACCCAGGCTGAGCGCGGCCACACCGCCGTTGGACTTCTGGTCCACATCGACGGCCGGCGCGTTCCCGCCGATGGTCTGCTGCTGGATGTACGAGGCCGGGGTCCACATGTCCTGGCCCTGGTAGTAGGTGCTGGCATGCAGGATCATGCGGACGTCGGCGGGGCGTGCCGCGCTCCGTTCCATGGCCTGCCGCACCGCGCTGACCGCCATGTCGGGGGCGAACTCGTCGGAGACGACGGCTCCCAGCAGGGCGTTGGCGGTGTATTCGGCGGACGGATAGCGCCCCTCGGCGACCGCGTCGGCCAGATCGGTCGGCCGGCCGAGCCGCACCCCTATCGCGTCGAGGTAGATGTCGTTCAGGAGCATGCCCAACCTCCTCATCACCGTGCGGCACGAGCGGGCTCGCGGGGATCGCACGCATACGGGTCAGTGACAGCGCCACGTCCCACCCGGTGACCGGGCTCCGGGGCAGTGGCGGAAACGCGAGCCGGGCCGGTGACCGGGCCGTCGGCGGGATCGGTGGCCGGGAGCGGTGACCGGTGCGGAGACGGGACCGCTGCCCGAGACGGTGAACACCCCCAGGACAGGACCGGCGACCGTCCCGGGGACAGCACCGGCGACCGGCTCGGGAACAGGACCGCTGCCCGTACCGGTACTGCCCGTACCGGCCCCGGCCGCTGCGCCACCCTCACAGATGCGCCCCGCCGGCGATCTCCAGCCGTTCGCCGGTGATCCACCGGGCGTCCTCGGAGGCGAGGAACGCGACGGCGTCGGCGACGTCCGCGGCCCGGCCGAGCCGCCCGAAGGCGCTCTGAGCCGCCGCGTCGGCCGCCGCCGCGGGGTCCCCGCGGAACCGGTCCCCGTGGAAGTCCGTGTCGATCAGCCCCGGTGCGACGGTGTTCACGGTGATCCCCCGCTCCCCCAGGTGCGGTGCCAGGGAGCGGCCGAACGCCTCGAGGGCGGCCTTGCTCAGGGCGTAGCCGATGATCCGGGGGTGTGCCACCCGGGTGGCGAGCGAGGAGATGTTGACGATCCGTCCGCCGGGTCGCATCAGGGGCAGTGCGCGCTGGACGATGAAGACCGGCGCCCGCACATTGACGGCGAGGACGCGGTCCAGCTGCTCCGGGGTGAGGTGTTCGATGTCCCCGGAGCATCCGATGCCGGCGTTGTTGACCAGGATGTCGAGGGCGGTGCCGCCGGTGTGCTCGCGCAGCCCCGCTTCCACCCCGGCGAACAGCACCTCGGCGGCGTCGGGGGCACCGAGTTCGGCCCGCACGGCGAAGGCCCGTCCGCCGTTCCGCTCGATGGCCGACACGGTCTCCTTCGCCGCGGTTCCGTCGTGCCCGTAGTGCACGGCGACCACGGTGCCGGGCCGGCCGAGGCGTTCCGCCGTCGCCCGTCCGATGCCGCGGCTCGCCCCCGTGACCAGTGCTGTCCGAGCCACTTCCGCTGTCAAGCATCCCCCTCATGTGCCGCGCGCAGAGCGCACAACGAACCCTCCGGTGGCGGGCGGCGGCGGCGCCGGGACACGGCGGTGCGGCCGCTCGGTCACCTGGAGCGGTGCCTTGACGGTGTCGGGAATCAGCCGGGGTACGGCTGGGGATCATGGATGAACAGTTCGGCGTTGCCGCCGCGGTGCCCCGCAACTTCCGTCCGGTGGACGGAACACCGTGGGCAGAGATCGCTTCCGGTGTTCAGCGTCGTGCGCTTGGTGCGAATACGGCTGTTCACATACGGGCGGCCACAGCCCCTCACGCGACGCGGCCGACGCTCCACGCGTGGGCCGAATCGGCAGCCGGGGCCACCGGGCACGAACATTAACACGGTGTGTCGTGGCGGAGGCAAGCATTCCCTGAGCTCCGGTAACGACCTTTGCCAAGCCATGAGTTGAGGACCGGTGAGGCCCCTCCGAACCGCCGCGAAGCGGAGTGGGAGGCCCCGGTCAACGGGTGCGCAGGGATGGCACGAACGGGGCGCGGCGGCATCCGTCGACTGCTAGGGTCACCGGGCCGGTGGTGCGGGACCGGTGCGAACCGGACAGTGCGACACGGGCACCCGGACGATGCCGGACACCGTTCACCGCGGGCCGGGTCCGGTGCGGCACCGCGCCGCCGGGTCACCGCGCGGTCGGCGTCGCCGGCCGCGGACCAGCGTCCCCGCCCGACAGCGCGCGACGGAGCGGGCACCGGGTACGAGGCAGCCGACGGCCGGGCACAACGCCCAGGCCCGGCACAGCGCATCACACGCGACACACAACGCCCCACGCACCAGGCTCGATCACCAGCAGCACCGTCGTCCGACGCCGACGACACCCGGCACCACACTGACGGCTCCTCCGGACGGCCCGCGTTCCGTGCCTGTGCGCCGGCGGCGGTACGCCCGGGGACATACGCACCCGGGGAGAGACACATGCACGGCACACCGTCCAGGTACAGCACGCCGCCGACGTCCGGTGAGCCCCGCACGCCCACGGAGCAGGTGGACGTGCTGGTGGCGGGGGCGAGCACCGTCGGCCTGTTCACCGCGATGTTCCTGGCCCGGCACGGTGTTCCGGTCCTGGCCGTGGAACGGCACTCCGCTCCGCTCGCCCACCCGCGCGCCATGGGTGTCGGCCCCCGGACCGTGGAGCTGCTGCGCGAGGCCGGCATCGACGACGCGGTGGACGCCCGCTGCGTGGACATGTCCGGCAGCAATCTGCAGATGTTCTCCGCGCCCACTCTGGCCACGGCCGACCTCGACGCACTGGCCGAGGCCGCGCCGCCGCGGACCGACGACTTCCGGGACGTCACCCCCCGGACGCTCCGCGGCACCTGCCCGCAGGGCCGGCTGGACACCGTGGCGATCGACGCCGCCCGCGCCCACGGCGCCACCGTCGCCTTCGGCACCGAGCTGCTCTCCTTCGTCCGGGACGAGGACGGGGTGGAGGCCGAACTCAAGGGACCGGAGGGCTCGTTCACCGTGCGGGCCCGGTATCTGGTGGCGGCCGACGGGGCGCGCAGCCCGGTGCGGTCCGCCCTCGGCATCGCCGTCTCCGGACCGGGCGAGCTGGGACAGCCGCTGGTGAGCGTGCTCTTCCGCAGCGATCTGCGGGACCTGACCGGCAGCCACACCTTTGTCATGTGCGACATCACCACGCCCGAGGCGGCGGGCGGTCTGCTGCCCGTCGACGGCGACCGCGAGTGGATCTACCACACGCGCTACGACCCGGCGGCCGGCCAGTCGCTCCAGGACTTCACCCCTGAGCGCTGCCGTGCGCTGGTCCGCTCCGCCGTGGGCGTGCCGGGTCTGGAGGTGGAGATCGTCGACGTCCTGCCGTGGCAGGTGCGGGCCGCGGTCGCCGACCGGTTCCGGTCCGGCCGGGTCCTGCTCGCCGGGGACGCCGCCCATGTCATCCCGCCGGTGGGGGCGTTCGGTATGAACACCGGAGTGGCCGACGCGCACAACCTGGCGTGGAAGCTGGCCGCGGTGCTCCGGGGCACCGCCGGACCCGGCCTGCTCGACACCTACGAGGCGGAGCGCCGCCCGGTGGCGCTGACCACGATGGAGCAGTCGCTGCTGCGCCTGGACGACCCGGGTCTGCACTGGGGGCGGGGCCCCGAGGCCGCTCGTGCGCGGGCGGCGGCGGGGGCCCTCAACGCACCGGTGGTCCACCTCGGTTACCGCTACGACTCCGCCGCCGTCGTGGACGCCCGGCCGGCCCTGCCCTCCACGGAGGACATCGGACGCGCCCTGGACGGCGCCCCGGGCTCCCGGCTCCCGCACCGGTGGCTCCGGCGGGGCGAGGAGCGGGTGTCCACGCTGGATCTCGCCGGCGGAGGCTTCGCCCTGCTCACCGGACCGGACGGCGGGGCATGGCTGGACGCCCTCCCGGAGGCGGCGGCCGCGCAGGGGGTCACGGTGGCCGGTCACCGGATCGGGGGCACTGACGACCTCACCGACCTCACCGATGCCGTCACCCCCTGGCCCCGATCCGTCGGCATCAGCGACTCCGGGGCCCTGCTGGTGCGTCCGGACGGCTTCATCGGCCGGCGGATTCCCGCGCTCGGCGAGGCCCCGGGCGAGGAGTTGCGGCGGGTGCTGGCCTCACTGCTCTGCCGGACGCCCGCAGAGTCCTGACGGGGCCGCGGGACCGGGACCGGACCGGGGCCGGACCGGGACCGCGCGGACGCGAACAGTCGGACGCCGATACGCGGACCTGCCGCCCCGACGGTGCGGGGCGGCACGGGCCGGCGGCGCCAACAGCTCATGGGCCCAGACCTGCGGACGGCCACCGGGGCAGGTCCCACCCGGGAATCAGGAATCGAAGACCGGCATGGGCTCCCCGCCGGGGTTCCACTGCTTCAGGAACGCCTCCTGGCGTGACACGTCCATCATCTCCAGCCGCACGCCCAGGCTGTCCGCACGGTGGTACGCGAAGGGACGGCCGTACGGGCAGCCGGTGAACTCCAGGGGCAGGCCCTCGTCGGCCAGTCGGCGGGAACTCTCCTCCACCGAACGGGTCCAGAACCCGATGTGATCGCACCGGGCGCCCAGCGAGGAGTCCCACGGGCTGCCCTCGGGTCCCTGGATCAGTTCGAAGTGCGGCGGCCCGGTGCGGGAGAACGCCATGCGGTACTCCCAAGGGCCCAGGGAGTCCTCCTTGATCGGGCTCCACTCGGTCCGGACCGTCCGGCTGAGATCGTCCATGGCACGCTCGATGTCCGGTACGACGAAGCAGACGTGGTAGAACACGGCCCGTCTCCCCCTCTCCTGTGGTGTGTTCGTGCGCTTGCTCACCGCTGGGTTCCGGCGGTGCGACCGGACCTCGTCCGCCCCGCCATCGCCCGGCCGTTCACCGCTGTACGCCGCCCCGCCCGGGGCGGAACCCCGCCGGGCCGGGGCAACGGGACAGCGGGCCGGAGCGACCCCCGCCGCCCCCGCCCCCGTCAGGTCCGGAGCAGGGAGCGGACATGTCTGCCGTAGTCGGACCCGGCCGACAGCCCGTCCGCGAGGGCCCTCAGTTGCTCCTTGCCGATGTACCCCATGTGGTAGGCGGTCTCCTCAAGGCAGGCGATCCGTAACCCCTGGCGCTTCTGCAGCACCTGCACGTACTGGCTGGCCTCCAGCAGGCTGTCATGCGTACCGGCGTCGAGCCAGGCCGTGCCCCGTCCGAGCCGTACGAGCCGGCCGCGGCCCTCGGCGACCAGCATCCGGTTGACATCGGTGATCTCCAGCTCCCCGCGTGCGGACGGGGAGATCTTCTCCGCGCAGATCAGGGCGTCGTTGCTGTACATGTACAGCCCGGTGACCGCGAGGTTGGACCGCGGTTCGGCCGGCTTCTCCTCGATGTCGAGCAGCCGGCCGTCCTCGTCGAGGGCGGCGACGCCGTAGCGCTCGGGGTCGGAGACGGGATAGCCGAAGACGGTGCAGCCGTCCACCGTCCCCGCGGCCTCCCGCAGGGTGGCGGGCAGCCCCTGCCCGTAGAAGATGTTGTCGCCCAGGATCAGGCAGACGTCCTCCTCGCCCGCGAACTCGCGGCCGATGAGCAGCGCTTCGGCGATTCCGCGCGGTGAGTCCTGGGCGGCGTACCGGAGGTCCAGGCCGAAGCGTTCGCCGTCGCCCAGCAGGTGCCGGAAGGAGTCGAGGTGCCGGCCGTCGCTGATCACGAGGATCTCGCGCATGCCGGCGAGCATCAGCACCGACAGCGGATAGTAGATCAGCGGCTTGTCGTAGACCGGGAGCAGTTGCTTGGAGCTGACGGAGGTCAGGGGCAGCAGCCGGGTTCCGGACCCTCCGGCCAGCAGTATTCCGCGCATCGTGGTGAGTTCCTTTCCGAAGGACCGGGTGTCATCGGGGGGACCGGGCGGGACCGGGGAGCGGGCAGGACCGGGGACCGGGCAGGGGCCGGAGACCAGGCAGGGACCGGAGACCGGCCGGTGTCGGCGCAGTCGGAGGACGGGGCTCAGGCGGTGGAGGAGAGGGCCCCCGCGCGGCCGCCGGCCCCGGTCTCCGCACGCCGGACGAGGGGACGCCACCACCGCGGGTTGTCGCGGTACCACCGGACGGTGGCGGCCAGCCCGGACGCCAGGTCGTGCCGCGGCGCGTAGCCGAGTTCCTCGCGGGCCTTGCTCCAGTCGACCGAGTAGCGCAGATCGTGGCCCTTGCGGTCGGGCACCTGCCGGACGGCGGACCAGTCGGCTCCGGATGCCGCCAGGAGCCGCTCGGTCAGCTCGCGGTTGGACAGTTCGGTGCCGCCCCCGATGTTGTAGATCTCCCCGGCGCGGCCCCGGGTGCGGACCAGTTCGATGCCCCGGCAGTGGTCCTCGACGTGCAGCCAGTCGCGGATGTTGCGCCCGTCGCCGTACAGCGGCACGGTGAGCCCGTCGATGAGCCGGGTGACGAAGAGCGGGATCACCTTCTCCGGGAACTGCATCGGCCCGTAGTTGTTGGAACAGCGGGTCACCCGCACGTCCAGGCCGTGGGTCCGGTGCTGGGCGAGGGCCAGCAGGTCGGAGGAGGCCTTGGACGCGGAGTAGGGGGAGTTCGGGAGCAGCGGGTGGGTCTCCCGCCAGGAGCCGTGCCCGATGGAGCCGTAGACCTCGTCCGTGGAGATGTGCACGAAGGTCCCCACTCCGTGGTGCAGCGCGGCGTCCAGCAGACACTGGGTGCCGAGCACATTGGTGCGTACGCACCCGCTGCCGTCCTCGATGGAGCGGTCGACATGGGACTCGGCGGCGAAGTGCACCACGGTGTCGACGCCGGGCAGCAGCCGGTCGAGCATCGCGCGGTCGGTGATGTCCCCCTGCCGGAACCGGAGCCGGCGGTCGTCCATGACGTCGGCGAGGTTGTCGAGGTTGCCGGCGTAGGTCAGCTTGTCGAGCACGGTGACGGCGTCCGCGCCGGAGTCCCGGAGCAGCATCCGGGTGTAGTGGGATCCGATGAACCCCGCTCCCCCGGTGACGAGTAGGTGCATTAACGGATCTCCTTCGGTGCGCGGGAATTCGGGGAGGGAGCACGGGCCGGCGGCCGGGGCGGCGAGCACGGGCCGACGGCCGGGGCGGCGAGCACGGGCCGACGGGCGGGGCGGCGAGCCGGTGCGGCGGCCGGGGCGGCGAGCCGGTGCGGCGGACGCCGGAGGCCGGTCCCCGGCGTCCCGGCCACAGGCGACGGCCTGCGCCGGCGCGCCGTCAGGACAGCTTCTCGACGATGGCGAGCACCTCCGGCGGGGCGGGCATCGCGGCGATCTCGCGGGCGAGTTCCGCGGCCCGCTCCCGGTAGGACGGGGTGGTCAGCAGGTCCTCGGCCGCCGCGGCGACGGCCTGAGGGGTGTCCTCGCCGGACAGCAGCATCCGGGCGGCGCCGTATCCGGCCAGCCGCTCCGACGGCGGTACCAGCTTGGGCATGTTGGGGATCAGCAGCTGCGGTACGGCAGCGGCCATACCGGTGAGAGCGGTGCCGCCACCCGCGTGGTGGACCAGCAGGTCGCAGCTGCGGGCGACGACGTCCAACGGCAGCCAGCCCGCCCGGACGCCCAGCCGCCTGGTGAGGTCTCCGGCGACGGCTGCCGGGGCGGCGACGACGATCTCGGCGTCCAGCTCCCCGACCTTTCCGACCAGTTCCACCAGGTAGTCGTCGAAGTAGCCGGGAGCCACCTTGGTTCCGGCGGTGACGCAGACCCGCCGGGTGGCGGACCGGCCCAGCATCCAGGGCTCCAGGGGCTGCTGCAGGTTGCACGGCACATAGCGCATGGGCTGGGCGGCGGGAGCGTCGGCGGGGCGGACGCTCGGCGGGCAGATGTCGATCCACAGGTCGGCGGCCGGGATGCCGTCCAGGCCCAGCCGGTCCAGTTCGGGGCGCAGCTCCTGTTCGGCGGCGGTGTCGAAGGCGGGCGGCTCCCCGGAGTCCCAGGAGTGACGTACGTACGGCACGCCGAGCCGGGAGGCGAGCAGGGGCGCGGAGAAGCAGAGCATGCCGCCGACGACGACGTCGGGGCGCCACTGTTCGGCGAGCCGGCCGAGCGGCGCCAGGTAGGCCGCCGCCATCCGGCCGAAGCCGCGCCCGATGAACTCCATGTGCTCCGACGGGCCCTCCGGTGCCGCGACCGGGGAGCCGGAGCGGTCGGTGGAGAAGTGCTGCCGGATCGGGACCGGGGAGACGGAGAGGCCCGCGAGGCCGGCCCCGGCGACGGCGTCCGCCGTCTCGTCGTTGCAGGCCACGATCACCTCGTGACCGGCGTTGCGGGCGGCCGTGGCCAGCGGGGTGAGCGGGAAGACCGTCGCCGGGCTGCCGCCGGTGACGAAGAGGATTCTCATGGACACCACCTGATCTGAGGCGCTTCGGAGCGTCGAGCGGACGGTTCGAGGTCACGCGGGACCCGGGTTCCGGCGGCCCGGAGCCCGGCGGACCGTGCAGGGCGCGTCCGGCCGTTCCGCCCTCCGGGGCGGACCGCCCGGCCGGTCGGGGCGGTGGTGCGGTGGTGCGGGGCGGACGTGCGCGGCGATCGTGCGGTCGTGCGGGCCTCCTGCCGCGCGCTCCCGCGCGTACCGGCAGGCGGAATCGGAAAACCGGAATACCCGGCACCGGAGACCGGCGTCAGCACGCCGAGAACCGGCTCCGGAAGATTCCCCCGCACGTCGCCGCACTGCTTCGACACAAAAGGATCAACGATGTTCGGCGAATATCCGGAAGGTGATCGTCAATTACCCCGCCGATGTTGTCGCAGCACGTGCGACCAGGAGTGCTTCGCATTGATGGAGCCATCTTCCGAGTGGCGGGAGGCTCAGCATATACAGACTCCCGTCAAACCTGACAGAAGCAGGAGAAGTTGACTGTCCGCAGCCACCCCCTCGTTGGGGATTGCCGCATTTCTCGACAAAAGGCAATGAACACTGCCCGCCCCTCGCCCCCGTCATGACGTTACGTCACCACTCCCCTGCCCCCACCCCACCTCCGACGGTGGCGCGGACCGCACCCCGACAGCACCCACGCACCCTTGAATGTGACTTGGGTCACGGTATATTGACGTTATGATCACGGCCCCTTAGATTGCAGCAGCATTGCAAGCCGCACCGCGTTCGCTGCCGCTTGCTCATTCCTTACCCGGCACCCGGATTCATTGCCGAGGCTTCACGTTCACGGCCAGCGATTGAGTAAGGGAATCCCGCGAATCCATTGCCTATTTGCTGGTTCTGGCGGGGTGCCAGGACCCGTTGACCCAATACAGGGGGGACACGTGGGGGGAGACGGGGGAAACACGGCCGTCGGCCGGCCGGCGGCCGGGGACGAGACGGACGACCGGCCCCTGCCGTTACGCGGACCCGTCCGGGGCACATCCGGCGCACCACCGGTCCTGGCCGCGCCACCGGTCCGGGAAGTGACCACGGCGCCGCCGGTCCTGGAACCGCCCACCGCGCCACCCGCGCGGCCGCCCGCCGACCCATGGTCCGCCGCCGGGGCCGCTCAGCAACCGGTCTGGAGCAACCCCTGGCTGCTGGAGAAGGTCCGGCGGGAGCTGAGCGGACGGCCCGGTCCGGTGGCGGCCGCGGACACGGTCCGGCTGCGGTCCCTGCTCGCGCAGGTCGCCGCGGGGCGGATGGGGATCGTCCAGGCGGGCGACTGCGCGGAGGACCCCGCCGAGTGCACCGCCGCCCATGTCCGCGCCAAGGTCGCCCTGCTCGACACACTCGGCCGGGACCTGGCGGTCCGGTCCGGTCTCCCGGTGCTGCGGATCGGCCGGATGGCCGGTCAGTTCGCCAAGCCCCGCTCCCGGCCCACCGAACGCGTCGGCGAACGCGAACTCCCCTCCTACCGCGGCCCCCTGGTCAACGGCCCGGCACCCACCGACGCGGACCGGGCACCCGATCTGCTGCGCCTGACGACCGGCCACCACCTGGCTATGTCGGTCATGAACCACCTGGCCGAGCTGGGCCGGGGCCCCGGCGCTCCGGACGAGGCCGTCGTGTGGACCAGCCACGAGGCGCTGCTGCTCGACTACGAAGTGCCGCTGCTCCGCAGGCTCAGCGGCGGTGACCTGCTGCTGTCCTCCACCCATGTGCCGTGGATCGGCGAACGCACCCGGCAGCTCGACGGCGCCCATGTGCGGCTGCTCTCCTCGGTGATCAACCCGGTCGCGTGCAAGGTCGGACCGGCCATGACGCCGGACGAGCTCCTGCGGCTGTGCCAGATGCTCGACCCCGGCCGCGAACCCGGCCGGCTGACCCTGGTCTCACGGCTCGGCGCCGACCGGGTGCGCACCGGGCTGCCGCCGCTGGTCAGGGCGGTGCGCCGGGCCGGGCACCCGGTGATCTGGCTGTGCGACCCGATGCACGGCAACACCGTGCTCGGCACCCGGGGCAGGAAGACCCGTGCCGTCACCGCCCTGATCCGTGAACTGGAGGGCTTCCAGGACGCGGTACGAGCCGAAGGCGGCGTTACGGGCGGCGTCCATCTGGAGGCCACACCGCACGCCGTCGCCGAATGCGTCCGGGACACCGGGGACGAGCCGGGCGCCCCTTACACCACCCTGTGCGACCCGCGGCTCAACCCGGAGCAGGCCCGGGATGTCGTCGCGGCCTGGCGCCGCCCGGCGGTCCGGCCGGAACAGCCCGGAGCGGCCCGCGGTGTCCGGTGCCGGGGACACCTCCCGGCGGTGCCCGGCGGAGCGTCACCGGGCGGGCCGACGGCCGCGGTGCCGTCCCGTGCGGACGTTCCGAGCACACCGCGCGGCGCGGCGCCGGGCGTCGCGGGCCCGGGGTGACCCGCGCCGGACGGCCCGGGTCCGGTCCGGAACATCCCGTCGGCCCGGCCTCGCGCGGCGCCTAGCAGCCGCCGCACCGCCCCGGCCGCACCACGAGCACCCGTACCAGCACGGTCCCGAACACCTTTTCCGAGGACAAGGATGCAGATGGGCACGGAAGACTTCTCCGGCAAGGTCGCCCTCGTCAGCGGTGCGGCCGGTGGCATCGGCGAGGCCGTGGTTCTGGCACTGGCGGAGGCCGGTGCCTCGGTGGCCGCGGTGGACCTCGACGCGGAGGCGCTGCGGGCACTGGAACGCAAGGCCGGCGGCGAGCGGACCTCGGTCACCGGCTTCGTCGCCGATGTCGGGTCGGCGGAACAGGTCGGGACGGTGGTCCCGGAGGTCGAACGGCGTCTCGGCCCGATCGACCAGCTGGTCAACTGCGCCGGGGTGCTGCGGGCCGGCTCCGCCCTGTCCCTGACGGAGGAGGACTGGGAGCACACCTTCTCGGTCAACGCCGGCGGGGTGTTCCGGCTGTCCACCGCCGTCGCCCGGCGGATGGCCGGGCGGGAGCGCGGCGCGATCGTCACCGTCGCCTCCAACGCCGCCCAGGTGCCCCGGATGCACATGTCCGCCTACGCGGCGTCCAAGGCCGCCGCCGTGGCGTTCACCAAGAACCTCGGGCTGGAACTGGCCGGTCACGGCGTCCGGTGCAATGTGGTGGCCCCCGGGTCCACCGACACCGCCATGCTGCGTTCGCTGTGGCACGACGAGAGCGGTCCCCGCGGTTCGCTCGACGGGGTGCCGGAGGAGTACCGGGTCGGCATCCCCCTCGGCAGGTTCGCCCGGCCCTCGGACGTCGCGCACGCCGTGTGCTTCCTGCTGTCGGACCGGGCCTCCCACATCACCCTGCACGACCTGGTCGTCGACGGCGGCGCGGCACTGGGCCGCTGAGCCGGCGGGCACCGGCACTGCAACCCACCGCCCTGCCGGCCCGGCCCGCCCGTCATCCCGCCGAACCGCCCGTCGCACCGGCCCGTTCATCGGACCGGCCTTCCCGCACCCGCCCGTCCGGTGTACCGCTCCGCACCCCCGGTGCCGCGCCGCCGGCACGACGCCACACCGTGGACACGACAGCAACGCCCGCCGTACCGCCCCCGCGTCACCTCGGCACGGGCCCCGCGCCGTACCGCCCCCGCGTCACCTCGGCACGGGCCCCACGCCGTACCGCCCCCGCGTCACCTCCGCCCGGGCCCCGCGCCGTACCGCCGTATCACCGCTCCGCCGCTCCGCCGCGCCACCCTCCGGTTCCCGAAGCCGACGACCCCGAGAGGAGAGCTCCGGCCTTGACCATCCCCGCCATCGCTCCGTATCCCATGCCCCGGCAGGAGGATCTGCCGGCCAACACGGCGCCCTGGAAGCCCGATCCGCGCCGTGCGGTGCTGCTGGTGCACGACATGCAGCGGTACTTCGTCGAGCGGTTCCCGGCCGGCCGCGAGCCCGGCACCGCACTGGTCGCCCATACCGCGGCGCTGCTGCGCCGCTGCCGTGCGGACGGCATCCCCGTGGCCTACACGGCACAGCCCGGGAACATGACCGAGGAACAGCGGGGCCTGCTCGCGGACTTCTGGGGTCCGGGCATGAACACCGCCCCCGAGCACCGCCGCATCGTCGACGCGCTGGCCCCCGATCCCGCCGACGCGGTGTTCACCAAGTGGCGCTACAGCGCCTTCCAACGGAGCGGCCTGCTCGATCATCTGCGGTCCTCGGGCCGCGACCAGCTCATCGTCTGTGGGGTCTACGCCCATGTCGGCTGTCTGATGACCGCCGTCGAGGCGTTCAGCCACGACATCGAGACGTTTCTCGTCGCGGACGCGGTCGCCGACTTCTCGGCGGAGCACCACACGATGGCGCTCGACTACGCGGCGGCGCGGTGCGCGGTCGTGCTCCCGACCCGGGCCCTGCTGGCCGGTCTGGAGGCGCAGCTCCTCGGCCGGGCCTGACGGCCGGCTTCCCGTCGGGCGCCCGGCACAGGCGCCCGAGCCCGGTCCCCGCCGGGTGCCCGCCACGGGCGCCCGTCCACAGCGCGTCTTTTCGGAGGGCAGGCGTCATGACGCACGAACGGGCACGTCACCTGCAGTTGCTGGACCGCTTGGCCGCTCCCGATCCGCCCGCCTACGCGCTGCTGCACCGCCCGGAGGCCGCCGGCCGGCGGGTCGAGATCCTCCTCGGCGAGATCTCGGCACCGCACCGGCTCGCCGACCTGCCGCTGGCCGAGCCGGGCCGGGTCACCGGCCGGCCGCGGCACGAACTGCTCGCGCTGGTCCCCTACCGGCAGATCTCCGAGCGCGGGTTCAGCTGTCACGACGACGGGGCGCCCCTGCTCGCCCTCACCGTGACGGAGCAGGCCGTCTGCCCGCTGGACACGGCCCTGGCGCACCTCCCGGACACCCCGATCAGCCTCGCCGGCGCCCACTTCGACATCGACGACGAGGCCTACGCGGCCATCGTCCGGCGGGTGCTGGCGCGGGAGATCGGCCACGGCGCGGGCGCCAACTTCGTCATCAAGCGGTCGTTCCTGGCGGAGGTCACCGACTTCTCGCCGCGTACCGCACTGACCCTGTTCCGCCGGCTGCTGACCGTTGAGCGGGGCGCGTACTGGACGTTCGTGGTGCACACCGGCGACCGGACGTTCGTGGGTGCCACCCCGGAGCGGCACGTGAGCCTCTTCGACGGGACGGCCGTGATGAACCCGATCAGCGGCACCTTCCGGTACCCGCCGGCCGGGCCGGGCCTCCCCGATGTGATGCGGTTCCTCGCCGACCCCAAGGAGGCGGGCGAACTGTCCATGGTGGTCGACGAGGAGCTGAAGATGATGGCCCGGATCGCCGACCGCGGCGGGCGGATCGTCGGGCCGTTCCTCAAGGAGATGGCGACGCTCGCGCACACCGAGTACCTCATCGAGGGGCGCACCTCGCGGGACGTGCGGGACATCCTGCGGGAGACGATGTTCGCCCCCACGGTGACCGGCAGCCCGCTGGAGAGCGCCTGCCGGGTGATCCGGGAGTACGAGCCGCAGGGGCGCGGCTACTACAGCGGGGTCGCCGCGCTGGTCAGCCGGGACATCAACGGCGGCCACTCACTGGACTCGGCGATCCTGCTGCGCACGGCCGACCTCTCCGGCGGGTCGCTGCGGATCGCTGTGGGCGCGACCCTGGTCCGCGACTCCGACCCGCGCTCGGAGGTCGCGGAGACCCACGCCAAGGCGCAGGGCGTGCTCCGTGCGCTGGGCGTCCGCGGCGGGCCCGGCGCCCCGGCAGCCGGCCCCGCACCCCACCTCGCGGTCCACCCCGACGTCCGCAGGGTGCTCCAGGCGCGCAACGCGGACCTCGCGCCGTTCTGGCTGGACCGGTCCGGCCAGGAGCGGAGTGCCTTCGTCCGGCCGGAGTCGGCCGGCCGGCGGGCGCTGATCGTCGACGCCGAGGACACCTTCACCGCGATGCTCGCCCATCAACTGCGCGCGCTCGGCCTGGACGTCGAGGTGCGCCGGTTCGACGAGCCGTACCGGACCGAGGGGTACGACCTGGTCGTCATGGGCCCCGGACCGGGCGACCCGCGGGACCGGGACCACCCCCGGATGGCCCGGCTGCGGTCGACGATCCGCCGGCTGCTCGCCTGCCGCACCCCGTTCCTCGCGGTCTGTCTCAGCCACCAGGTGCTGGGGCTGCTGCTCGGCTTCGGCCTGGTGCGGCGGGAGCGCCCCAACCAGGGCGTGCAGCAGGACATCGACTTCTTCGGGCGCCGGGTGCGGCTGGGCTTCTACAACACCTTCGCCCTGACCTGCGACACCGACGCGGTGCGGTGCGACGGCGTCGCCGGGACGGTCGCGGTGAGCCGGGAACAGCACACCGGTCAGGTGCACGGGCTGCGCGGACCGGCCTTCCGTTCCCTCCAGTTCCACGCCGAGTCGGTGCTCAGCCGGGACGGTATGGCGGTGCTCGGCGAGGCGGTCAGCGCCCTGCTCTCCGGCTCCCCGCACAGCAGCGCGCCCGTCCCGGTCGACTGACCCACCCCGGCCCCTTGATGCCCTTCTCCTCCCCTTCGAGTTCTCCGTCCCACAAGCCCCCCGTCCCCGCTACGCACGAGGTCGAACAGTGTCGAACTTTGTCATCGCCGGTGGCGGCATCAGCGGACTGGCCGCGGCCCTGGGCATCGCCCGCCACGGTCACCGCGTCGACGTCCTGGAACGCAACGGCGCCTTCGCGGAGCTGGGCGCCGGAATCCAGCTCGCGCCCAACGCCTTCGCCGCGCTGGACCGGCTCGGCGTCGGAGCGGACGTACGCAGCACCGCCGTCCACATCGACGACCTGCGCCTGATGGACGCCCTGTCGGGATCGGTGCTGGCCGCCCTGCCGCTCGGCGCGGAGTACCGGAAGCGGTTCGGCAACCCGTACGCCGTCGTGCACCGCGGCGATCTCTACGCACCGCTGCTGCGCGCCTGCCGCGAGCACCCGGGGATCCGGCTGCGGGCGGACAGTACCGTGGCGGGCTTCGAGAACGCGGGCGCTTCGGTGCACTGTCTGCTCGCCTCGGGTGAGCGGATCGAGGCGGACGGTCTGATCGGCGCGGACGGCATCCGCTCGGCGGTCCGGCGGCAGCTGCTCGGCGACGGGGACCCGCGGGTCTCCGGCCACACCATCCACCGCGCGGTCGTGCCGATGGAGTCCGTCCCCCGGGCCCTGCGGTGGAACTCCGTGACGCTGTGGGCCGGTCCGGGCTGGCACCTGGTGCACTACCCGATCGCCGGAGGCACGACGCTGAACCTCGCGATCGTCCGGGACGACGGGGCCACGACCGCCGTCTCCGGGCTCCCGGTGCGCCGCGAACACGTGCTGGAGAGCTACGCGGAGGTCCGCGGCACCCCGCGCGACCTGCTGGAACTCGGACGGGACTGGCGCACCTGGGTGCTGTGCGACCGCGACCCGGTGCGGCGCTGGGCGGAGGGGCGGACGGTGCTCATCGGCGACGCGGCGCACCCCATGCTGCAGTACGCGGCCCAGGGCGCCTGCCTGGCCCTGGAGGACGCCGTGGTCCTGGGCGACCTGCTGGACTGTGCGACCGAGGAGGTCGCCGGCCGGTTCGCCCGGTTCACCGCCGTCCGCCGGGAGCGCACCGGCCGCGCCCAGGACACCGCTCGGTGGATGGGCGAGGCGCTCTACCACCCCGCGGGCGAGGCGGCCGAGGCCAGGAACTCGCTGCTGGCACCGCTGACCACGCCCGACCTGCTCGACGCGGTGGCCTGGCTGCACACGGCCCGAATGGACACCTCCCCGGAGCGGGACGGGGGTGCCGAGGCCGGTGCGTCAGGGGATCGCCCGGGGCAGGCCGTCAGCGGGGGAGGGTCACGACCGCGGAGGACTTGAGGCGCCGCCCTTGTCGTCCAACGCCTGGACCCGGAAGTACGGTCCCGGACCGTCCGTCGGGACCGCCGTCTCGAATCCGGTCCGCCGGGCGTGTCGCACGACCACCGCCAGGGATGCGGGGTCCGGTCCCGCGAGCACCCGCCACGCTGTGGTCTGCGTCGAACCGTTCCAGGAGGCGTAGACGACGCTGTTCCCGCCGTCGGTCCTCGCCGCCGCACTCGGCGGATAGTGGGGCTTGCCGACCCAGGTGTTCCGGAAGGCCCGGTACGAGATGTTCGAACCCGGCAACTCCGCGTCGTAGAGGAGGTTCTCCGAGCCGTCGCCCTGCGCGTTGCCCGCGTCGGCGTATTCCGAGTAGTACGAGCTCTGGCCCCATCCGATGAACTTGTTGCCGTTGTCCAGGGACTGGGTGTTCCCCTGGGACGCCGAGAACAGCGGTGGCCGGTGGTAGTACGTCCGCGCGGCGGCGGTCGACGTCCAGGTCCAGGACCAGGCCGTGCGACTCCTGTTCCGGTGTGCCGTCCGGCTGGTTGCAGCAGCCGTCGTCGAACAGGCTGATCCTGCCGCCGGGCGCGAACCGTGCGTCGTGCTGCCAGGAGAAGTCCGCGTCGGGGCCGAAGGCGAAGTCGCTCTTGCGCCTGCATCGCTCGAGCTGCTGCCCTGGCGACGGTAGGCGTCGCCGTCGGCTTGCGCCGGTAACAGGACCGCGCAGTGGGCCATTCGGACGCCAGAGCGGGCGCCCCCACAGAGGGAACGGTGCTGTCGCCGCCGCCCGGTCGAGCTCACGATGCAGAAGGGCTGCCGGACATGCCTGCGGGCAGCAGGCCGGTGCTTGCGACGTTTGTCCCCTTGTCCGGTGGCGGACGTCCGGATGCGGCTTTCGCCCACCGGCCGTCCCCTGACGGGGGATCGGCGATACGGAGACGGCCGGTGGACTCGCGGTGACAGCGGCCGGACACGATCCGAGCCGTCGCGCAGCGGCCGGGGGTGCACGCCGGCATGACGGCAGGTGCGAGATCAGTGCGGACCTTGTGTCACCTCCTTCGAGGATAACCTAGAAGCCCTCGGTTTATACCTAGCCTGCGTAGGAACTCTGTTTCGTTTGCGCTGCGAAGAGTTCCGAAGCGGCCGCAACAGGCTGCGAGTTGACGGTTCAACAGGGCAGCGCCCCCACGGCGGAGTGCGGCGGACACCACGCGTTCGCGGCCGGGAACGGCGACATCGTCAGCGCCGCCCACCGATGGCGCCCCGACTGCCGCATCCCGCGGCCGGTCCGGGTCCCACGACGGTGACACCCGGTCAGCACCGGCCGACGCCGGTGGGAACCGATCGGCGCAACCCCGCACCCCGGGGCCCCGGTTTTCCGGCGGCACGGCCGGGCATCCGGGAAACCTGCGTGCACCGGCGGCGCCGGTGCCGGATCATGGGCGTGACACGCGCCCGGACCACCGTCCGCGCCCTCGACCGAGCCGGAGGACACCCTGCCGACCGACGCCCCACCGCCCCGGGCGGAGCCCGCCGCGGCGCACGACGCCCTGCCGATCCGGCTGACGATGGACGACAGCGACTCCCCGTCGGATGTCGTGGACGCGCTGTTCCTCGGCCGGTTCGCCAACGGTGAGCAGCCGTACTCCCGCAGCACGTCGATCGACCGGGTCAGGTCCGGGGCGACCCTGCTGCCCGAGGCCGCCACCGTGCTGCGCTCCGCGCGCGACGACGACCGCAGCGCGCTGCTGGCCGAGGGCGACGGCTGGACGCTGCTGGTGTCCCGGTGGAACCGCGGCGCCGATGTCACGGTGACGGCGGTCGACGACGCACTGGCCGAGGAGGTGCTCCGGCAGAGCGTCGACGGCGCGGAGGACGAGCCGGAGCCGCAGCCGGAGAACGTGACGATGGGCTTCTGGTACGTGTCGCCGCGGCGCGGCCCGCACCGGACGACCCGGCAGATCTCGGCCGGGACGTGGGAGGAGATCCGGCCGAACTACACGGCGCCGGTCGCCGACGCGATGGACCGGCTGATGAAGGTCACCCCGGACGACATCTCGGGCCGTCTCCTCCTGCTGCACGGCCCGCCCGGCACGGGCAAGACCTCCGCCCTGCGGACCCTGGCACGCTCCTGGCGCGACTGGTGCCAGGTCGACTGCGTCCTGGACCCGGAGCGGCTGTTCAACGACGTCGGCTATCTGATGGACATCGCGATCGGCGAGGACGAGGGCACGGCGAAGGGCCGTTGGCGGCTGCTGCTCCTCGAGGACTGCGACGAGCTCATCCGCGGCGAGGCCCGGCATACCGCGGGCCAGGCCCTCTCCCGGCTGCTGAACCTCACCGACGGACTGCTCGGACAGGGGCGCAACGTCCTGGTGGGTGTCACCACCAACGAGGACCTCGAACGGCTCCACCCGGCCGTGGTCCGGCCGGGCCGGTGCCTGGCCCGGATCGAGGTGGGGTCGCTGACCCGCGGCGAGGCGGTGAGCTGGCTCGGCACGGAGCAGGGCGTCGGACGGGACGGCGCAACACTGGCGGAACTGTTCGCCCTGCGGCGCGGCACCGGCCCGGCCTCCGTCCTGCCCCACCCGGCCACCGGAGCGGACGCGGGGCTCTACCTCTGAACTCCCGGCCGTTGCCGCGCACCGTGCGGCCGGCCGCCTCCGGCTGCGGCTGCGGCTGCGGCTGCGGCTGCGGCTCCGGCTCCGGCTCCGGCTCCGGCTCCGGCGGGGCGTATGCTCCGGCCTCCTGCGGCCTATCTCCCGCCGGGCCTGCCGGTGCTGACGGACTGCCGGTACTGATGGACTGCCGGTGCCGCCGGGCCCACCCGCGCTTCGGGCCTGTCCGGCCCATCGGGCCTGCCGGGGCGCGGCGGGCCATCACCCTGCCTTCACGGCCGGTCGGTGCCGTAGGCGGCGCGCAGGGCGTCCTCGACGGCTGCGAGTGCCGCGGCGTGGTCCAGGCCCAGCCGGTGGACCCGCCCGGCGTAGGCCGAGGCGGCCGCGGCGGCCTCCCGGTCGGCGGCCTCCCCCGCGGCGGCGACGAACGTCCCGTTGCGGCCGCGGGTCTCGATCACCCCGTCCGACTCCAGCGCGCGGTACGCCTTGGCGACGGTGTTGGCCGCCAGCCCCAGCTCCTCGGCGAGCCCCCGGACCGTCGGAAGCTTGTACCCGACGGGCAGCGCGCCCGAGCGTGCCTGGTCGGCGATCTGGGCGCGGACCTGTTCGTAGGGTGCCTCGGGGGAGTCGCCGGTGACGGTGACCTTCAAGCTCACGGGGGACTCCTCACAATGCGCTGAGCTGTTCGGCACCATCGTCTCGCACGCCCGGCCCGGCGTCCCGGCGTGTCGTACGAAACATCCCACTCATCCGAAACACCCCACCGGGCCGCCCCGGTTCCGCTCCCGCACGATTCCGGGAAAACCCCGGGGCGAGGCTCACGTTTCGGACGGGAGGCCGGTCGTGGGCGGCAGTGTCACGGCGCGGTCGGGCAGCGCCGGGTCGTACGCGACGGGGTCGCCCGCCCGGTGCCAGTGCAGCACGAAGCGGTCTCCCGCCCGGTAGGCGTCCAGCCCCGCCCTGCAGTACGCGACCATGTCGTCCGGGAGGGCGTCCAGCGGGAACCAGTCGAGCTGCGAGCACTTCTCGGGCTCGCGGTTCACCGGCTCGCCGCCCGCCCCGTACGTGGCCTCGAAGAACCAGCCGGTGCGCGGCCGCGCACCGGCCCGCGGCGCGCGGTGCTGCATCACCAGGGCCACCCGCAGGTCCTCGGGGCGAAGGTCGAGTCCGGTCTCCTCACGCGCCTCGCGGATCATCGCCTCCCGGACGTCCTCGCCGTCCTCCACAT
Organism: Streptomyces sp. bgisy100; assembly: GCF_057709105.1. Lineage (NCBI taxonomy): Bacteria > Bacillati > Actinomycetota > Actinomycetes > Kitasatosporales > Streptomycetaceae > Streptomyces > Streptomyces sp. bgisy100. The sequence goes on along the minus strand of NZ_JBYITE010000020.1, from coordinate 87,431 downwards.
GTCCGGAGGGCGCGTGCCACAGGCCGTCGGCGTAGCCGGTGTTGGCACGGCGGCCGAGCAGGACCTGCCCCTCTCTGCGCAGCACGAGGTGCACATCCACCACCTCGGTGTGGCGCCGCGGCGGGGCCGGGTGGACCACCATGGCGTACCGCTCGTCGGTGACCGGCCGGCCCCAGAGGGCCGGGTCGGCGGACAGCCGCTCGGTGTGCACCTTGGCCGCCCAGGGGGCCACCTCCGCGGAGAGTTCACCGAGCGGCACCCCCGCCGGATCGATGTCGCCCCAGACCCCCTCGATCAGAACGAGCCGCCCGCCGGGGCGCAGCAGGCCCGCCCAGTGACGCAGCACCGCGGCCCGGTCGGGCAGCATCCACACCAGATGGCGGGCGAGTACGACGTCGAACCGCCGCTCCCCCACAGGGGGTTCTGCCGCGTCCCCGACGAGGACCCGCGCGCCGGTCCCGGCGAGCTTGGCCCGCGCCTGCTCCGCCATGCGCGGGGAGAGGTCGACCGCGGTGACCCGGTGGCCCCGCTCGGCCGCGAGCAGGGAGAGGCTGCCGGTCCCGCAGCCGATGTCGAGGACGTCGGACGGGCCGTCGGGCAGCCAGTCCTCCAGCCGCGCCGCCCAGGCGGCCCGTACGGCGGGGTCGCGCAGCCCGTGGTCCGGTTCGTCGTCGAACGCCGCCGCGGCGGAGTCCCAGTACCCGGCCGCCGAGGCCGTCCGGGCGTCCGGGGCCGGCGAAGGCGTCAGGGACGCCGGTGTCCGTGGGCTCGTCGAATCCGTCGGGTCCGTCGAACCTGTCGGGCTCGTCGAACCTGTCGGACTCTGCGAACTCATCGGACTCTGCGGGCTCTGGGGGCGCTGCGGGCTCTGCTGACTCGGCTGACTCGGCTGACTCGGCTGACTCTGCGGGCTCTTGGGGTTCTTCGAGGTCTCGGAGTGCACATCGGGATCGTCGCACCGGCCACTGACAACGCCCGCGCGTCCCGGAACGATCCCTTCCGGGACGGTGTCTTCCGGAGGGGACTTGGCGTTTCCGGTTCCGGCCCCGATCCCCGTCAAGGGCGCCGGTGGCGCGCGCCGAGTTCCCGGTACCGCCGCCGGCGGGCGGTGAGCCGGGCGTCGGGCTCCTGGCCGCGCAGGGCGGCGAGTTCCTCGCCCAGCGCGGCTCCCAGCCGCGCGAGGAAAGCGGTCGGCTCGTCCGCGGCGTCGAGCGTCGCTCCGCCCGCGGCACCGCCGTCCGGCACCTCCTCGACGATGCGGTCCACGATGCCCTGGTCGAGCAGGTCGGCGGAGCGCACGCCCTGGCGGGCGGCGACCTCGTAGGCCCGTTCCGTGGTGCGGTACAGAATCGCGGAGGCGCCCTCGGGCGGCAGCGGGGAGAGCCAGGCGTGGCGTGCGGCGAGCACCCGGTCCGCGGGCAGCAGCGCGAGCGCGCCACCGCCGGCGCCCTGGCCGAGCAGCAGACACAGCGTCGGCGCGGGCAGCGTGACGAGGTCCGCGAGGCAGCGCGCTATCTCACCGGCGAGTCCGCCCTCCTCGGCTTCCCGGGACAGTGCGGCCCCCGCGGTGTCGACCACGGTGAGCAGCGGAACGCCGAGTTCGGCGGCGATCCGCATCCCGCGGCGGGCCGCCCGCAGCCCGGCGGGACCGAGCGGTGACGCCGCTTCGCCCTGCCGGTCGTGTCCGAGGACCACACACGGCGTTCCGCCGATCCGGGCGAGGGCGAGCAGCAGTCCGGGGTCGTGTTCCCCCGCTCCCGTGCCGCTCATCGGGGTGACATCGTGGCCGACGGCCTTCAGCAGCGCGCGGACGCCGGGCCGTTCGGGGCGACGGGAGCGCCGGATGGAGTCGGCGGTCGCCTGCTCGTTCCCGGGCCCGGGAACGAGCCCGTCCCCCGGGCCGCTCGCGGTCCGGCCGTCCGCCCCGGCCTCCCTCGCACCGGCGTTCCGGGCGGCAACGTCCCGGGCGGGCTCGGGGCCCGCCTCGTCCTGCCGCGGCGCGCGACCGTCCCGCGCCGCCACCCCGCCGCCCTGCTCCGTTGATTCGCTGCCCTGCTCCGTTGCCTCGCCGCGCGGTCCGGCCTCGCCATGCGGTCCGGCGTCGCCATGCGGTCCGACGTCGCTGTACCGTCCGACCTCGCCGTGCGATCCGGCCTCGCCGGGCCGTCCGACCTCGCCACCGCGGAGGACGGCGAGGGCGTGCGCCGCGGCCTCGGGCAGCTGCTCAACCGGGAGGACCGCGTCCACCAGTCCGTGCGCCAGGAGGTTCTCGGCGGTCTGGACGCCGGGCGGGAACTCCTCGCCGTACAGCGCCTCGTGGACCCGGGGACCCAGAAATCCGATGAGGGCACCCGGTTCGGCGGACGTGACATGTCCGAGGGAGCCCCAGGAGGCGAACACTCCACCCGTCGTCGGATGCCGCAGATGGACCAGGTACGGCAACCCGGCCGCCTTGTGCTCCGCGATGGCGGCCGTGACCTTCACCATCTGGACGAAGGCGATGGTGCCCTCCTGCATCCGCGTACCGCCGGAGGCGGGTGCGGCGAGCAGCGGCAGCCGTTCCGCGGTGGCCCGTTCGACCGCCCGGACCAGCCGTTCCCCCGCCGCGACCCCGATCGACCCGGCCAGGAAGCGGAATTCGCAGGCCACCACCGCCACCCGGTGTCCGCGTATCGCGCCCTCGCCGGTGACGACCGACTCGTCGAGACCGGTGCGCTCGCGGGCCCGCTCCAGATCGGCACGGTAGTCGGGGTCCTCGGTGGTGACCGCGACCGGCTCGTCCCAGCCGCGCCAGGTTCCGGGGTCGACGACGGCGGCGATCAGGTCCAGGGCCGGGGTGCGGGGGCTCGGTCGCGTCATGGAGGACACCCTGCCACGATCACCCGCCTGCCCGACGGGACGCAATCCCCCTCGTGGACCGGCTCCCACCGGCGAGGACACCGGGCGGCGCGGCAGAGCGCACCCTCATCTACTTTCCACTTTGGAAAGTAGATGCCAGTATGGAAAGTACCGAAGGCGGAGACCGAGCCGACGAACAGGGGGACGACCATGTCCGGAGCGGTGAAGGCCGGCGCGGCACTGGAAAGCGCCGCACGGATGGAGCGGGCCGCGCGAGCCCACAGCGGCTGGTACGCGACCTATCTGTGGGTGTTCGCGGGGTGGCAGTTGATCTTCGTGCCCACCCTGTTCCTGTGGCGCGGGCCGGTGGGAGCCCTGGTCTGCGGCGGGGCGAACGCCGCCCTCGTCACGGCGCTCTCCGTCCACGCCGCACGGCAGCGGACCGTGCCCCGTGGCCACACCCGCAGGCACCTCGGTGTCATCGGCGCCTGGACCGTGGCCTACACCGGCAGCGTCGTCCTGGCATTCACCGTCCTGGAGCCAGGCCCGCCCTTCGTCGCGATGGCCGCGGTGGCCTGTGCCCTGCCGCCCGCGTGGGGCGCGTGGCGGACGAGGCGTCCGGCGTGACACGGGAGACGGCGCCGGGAACTCCCTCCGCGCGGCGCGGGAACGGACAGCGCGGGATCGAACAGCACGGGAACGGGCAGCACGAGAACGGGCAGCGCGGCGACGGGCGGCAGGCCGACGGCCCGCATGGGGACGGCCCGCACCCGCGCCATGCGCTCGCACCGCTGCTCGCCTCGCCGGTGCGGCTGTCGGTGGTCGCCGCGCTGGCCGCCGTGGACAAGGCCGAGTTCGGCTATGTGCGGGACCTGGTCGAGATCACCGACTCCGCCCTCTCGAAGCAGGCCTCGGCACTGGAGGAGGCGGGCTGGGTCGCGGTGGAGAAGGGACAGGTCGGCCGCCGACCGCGCACCTGGCTCTCACTGACCGAGGAGGGACTGACCGTCTACCGACGCCACATGGCCGCCCTGCGGGCCATCGCGGGGCCGCTGGCCTGAACGTGTGGCGGTGCCCCGGACCGGTGCCGCCCCGGCCCGATGCCCCGCAACCGAGTGCCGGCGTGCCAGGGCCGGCGAAGCCGCAGACCCTTCCGCCGGATCGGGCCTGACCGACCGCTACGGAACCCTCAACTCCCCCGAGGGACGGTTCACCCACAGGTTCGGGGCACCGTCGTTCCCCCTCCCCGGCCCATCCGTCAGGAGCCGTGAGTCGGCTGAATCGGCTCTCTTGACGGCTTCGGCGGAGCAGGTGAAAGTCGCGCAATCGAGCGCAATTGGATCGACTCAGGGAGAGGGCATGCAGTTGCGTTTTCTCGGGATCATCCCGAACACGCCAGACACGGACTCACCGACGATCTGGCTGGACGAGGACAGCGGGGATCTGCTGATCCAGTCCTACAAGGCCACCGAGGAGGAGGTGAAGGCGTGCCAGGAGACCGGCTCCATTCCGGGCCACTCCACCGACGTGCCGGATCACGAGACGGTCATCCGGCTCCCGAAGGTCATGCTGAACTACGTTCCCCGGCCCGACAGTGAGCAGTGACGATGACGAACCCCGTGCTCGAGGGACTGGCCAAGGCCCGGCACTCCGCTGTGCACTTGGAGATGCGTGACGCCTACCAGCCGAGCGACCCCGAGTTCCTCGCATGGCGGAACGGGAAGCGCCTCGATCCTGCCGCCGACCGGTCGGAGTGGTGGCGTCCGTTCCTGGACGTGGTGACCGAGACGACAGGGCGCGGAGTCGTCATGCGCCGGGCCCGGATCGTTTCGGAGCCGGTGACGGACTACATCCGGTACGAGTACGACGTGACGTTCCCGAACGTGGCCGCGGGTGAACTGGTCCGCTGGCTGCCCCGTCGGAAGGCGGCTGACATCGCTCTGCCCGGCACCGATCTGTGGATGTTCGACCGTGAGTCGGTGCTGTTCACCTACTTCTCGGGCGTCGGCGACGTGGTCGACCGGGAGTGGCACAGGCAACCGGCCGTCGTGGAGCTGGTCGGCTCCGCCTTCGAAACCGTCTGGGAGCGCGCCACCCCTCACGAGGAATACCAGCCGGTCTGACGCACCATGCCCGTATCAGGATCGTCAAGCGTCCAGCAGGCACGGAAAGTCCTGGCCGACCACCTGCGCGAGTTGCGCCGGGACGCCGGGCTGGACGGCAAGGGCCTTGCTGCCGCGTGCGGGTGGCACCCGTCCAAGGTGTCGCGGATCTCGACAGCGAAGTCCCAGCCGTCCGCCGACGACATTCGGGCCTGGTGCCGGGCCTGCGGCGCGGAGGACCGGACGGAAGACCTGATTGCCTCTCTGCGGGCCATGGAGGGCATGTGGGTGTCCTGGCACAGGATGGAGCGCGCCGGGCTGCGGCGAGCGCAGGAAGCCCGCTTGCCGCTGTACGAGCGCACCCGCTGGTTCCGGGCGTACTCGCCGGGTCTCCTGCCTGGACTGCTCCAGACCTGCGGATACACGGAAGACGTGTTGCGTACCGTTCAGCGCAGGCGGGTCGAGACCGATGACGTGGCCGACGCGGTGGCCGCCCGCATGGCGCGTCAGCGGGTGATCCATGAAGGGCAGCGGCGCTTCGCGTTCCTCGTGGAGGAGTCCGTCCTGAACAACGGGATCGGTGACGCCGACACACAGGCGGAGCAGCTCGACCACCTCCTGACGATGGCGGCGCTGCCCAACGTCAGCATCGGCGTGATCCCGGCCCGCCTCGGGCGGGCACGGATGCCGGTGGAAGGCTTCTGGATCTTCGACACGGCCCAGGTGAACGTGGAATTGGTATCCGGATACCTCACGATCACGCAGCCCAGCGAGGTGGCCGCCTATGCGGAAACGTTCGCCATGCTGGCCGCCCTCGCCGTCCACGGCACAAAGGCTCGCGCGCTGATCGCAGCGGCAGGGGACTCATTCGCCTGATCGGTCCGCAATCACGTGCAATCGGCTGGGAGTTGGGACACGGCGGTCCCTAGCGTTGGTGTTGCACGGCCGACGCCGGGGACCGCGATGCGGAACCCACAAGCCGCCGAACGTGCCAATGGAGCTCCCCCAGCACCCGGATCCCCGAAGCCGACTCCGGTGCCCGGGTGCAGGGAGCCGAGCCACGACCGAGGAGGGCCCGACATGCGCAAGGACCGGATCAACGGCTTCCTGAACGGAGGACACGGCGAAGGTGGCGGGGACGGGGGTGACGGACATCCCGGCCAGCCCTGGACGCCTCCGCAGGAACCGCCGTCACCGGACGGCGACACCCCGCCCGGTGACGGGACACATCGCAAGTGACGCGCGACTCCGCGCAGGCGGACCGCCCCAGCCGTACGGAGCTGGGGCGTGTCCTCGTCGCGACAGGTGCGTTGTCGTCGGACTGGGCTCCGACCTTCGCGGCCGTGGACCGGGCCGCCTTCCTGCCCGACCTGATGTGGCCTTTCGACATGGACGCGGGCAGGAGCATCGCACTGGAGCGGACGGACGACCCGGACGCCTGGTACGCGAAGGCGGACAGCAACGTCCCCATCGTGACCCAGTGGGATGACGGTGAGCACTCCGGCCCGGAACCCGGGAGGGTGTCCACCAGTTCCTCCTCCATGCCCTCCGTGGTGTACGCGATGCTCCGGACCCTCGATGTGGACCAGGGAATGCGTGTGCTGGACGTCGGTACGGGTACCGGCGAGAGCGCCGGAGCCCTGACCCACCGGCTCGGCCACGGGAACGTGACCACGATCGAGGTGGATCCCTCGGTGTCACGACATGCCCGTGAGCGGCTCTGCGCTGCCGGGCTGTACCCAGAGGTGGTCGTGGGCGACGGGTTCCGGGGCCACGCCGTCGCGGCAGCGTATGACCGCATGCTGGCCACCGTTGGAGTCCGGGAGATCCCCGGAGCGTGGATCGAGCAGACCCGGCGGGGCGGTCTGGTCGTCGCTCCCTGGGGCACGCACTACAGCAACGCGGATGCCGTCGTCCGGCTCGTCGTCGGCGACGGTGAGGCATCCGGGCGCTTCACCCGTCCTGTGGAGTTCATGAAGCTCCGCGCTCAGCGGCTGCCGTCCGCCGACCATGCCGAGTACGTCCCGGCGGAAGCCATGGAGGGGGCCGACACCTCCACCACGGAGATCACCGAAGCGGAGTTCGTCCACGGAAGGTACACCGCCCTGCCCTTCGCTCTGGGGCTCCGCGTACGGGGCTGTGTCCAGTCCGTCGCCGACAAACGCGACGGAGCCCGCCCGGTCTGGTTCTACGGGCTGGGTGACCGCTCCTGGGCATGCGTGATGTTCCGCGACGGAGAGACGGCGCACGTCTGGCAGTCGGGGTCCCGCCGCTTGTGGGACGAGGTGGAGGCGGCCCATCGGTGGTGGACCGGCCGTGGCAAGCCCGAACACACCCGTTTCGGCCTGACCGTCACCGCCGGGGGACAGCGGGCCTGGCTGGACGATCCGGCCGACTCCTGGACTGTCTGAGGCATTGCGTCCTATGACCGGCCCCGGTCATCCGCTTCCGTAGGGCGGATCACCGGGGCCCCCGCACCGCATGGGGGCCGACGGCCTTCCGCCCCGTTCGGAGACCTCGCCCCCGGTTCCGGAAGCATCCGCTCCACACCCCGCCACCCCCGCCGACACCCACTGACTGAGCCCCCGCTTAGCTTCCCCTTAAGCGGACCATAACGATCCCCTTCTCCCCCTCCTCAGGGCGTTTTTCGCCGTCCCGCCGGTCTAGCGTGCTGATCGCCGGGGCGGGGTTCCGGCCGTCGGTGCCGCCGGATTCGGGGGGCGGAACCGCCGGCCGGCCCCCGCCCGCAGTTCCCCCGAACACCCTGAAGGAGCAACCCCACATGACCGCACGTCGTCAGGCCGCCCGGCTCGTCGCCACCGGCTTCGCGCCGCTCGCGCTCGCCGGGCTGGCCGCCGGGCCTGCGGCCGCGCACGGTTCCATGACCGACCCCGTCAGCCGGGTGTCCGCCTGTTTCGCCGAGGGTCCGGAGAGCCCCAAGTCGGGCGCATGCAAGGCGGCTGTCGCGGCCGGCGGGACCCAGCCGCTGTACGACTGGAACGAAGTGAACATCGCGGACGCCGCCGGGAAGCACCGGAGCATCATCCCCGACGGCAAGCTGTGCAGCGCCGGCCGCGACAAGTACAAGGGGCTCGACCTGCCGCGGGCCGACTGGCCGTCCTCCCGGATGTCCGCCGGCAAGCACACCTTCCGTTACAAGGCCACGGCACCCCACAAGGGTTCGTTCGCGCTCTACCTGACCAGGAGCGGCTACAACCCGAAGAAGCCGCTCAAGTGGTCCGACCTGGAGGCGAAGCCCTTCGCGAAGGTGAGCGACCCCAAGCTGGTGAACGGCGAGTACGTCTTCAGCGGCAAGGTGCCGAAGCGGACGGGACGGCACCTGATATACAGCGTCTGGCAGCGGTCGGACAGCCCGGAGGCCTTCTACACCTGCTCCGACGTGGTGTTCGGCAAGGGCAGCGGAGTCCGTTCCGCCGCGGCGGCGAGCGGGCCGAGCGATCAGCAGATCGAGGCCGGCGCCGCCAGGTCCACCGTGGACCACAACGGCCACGGAGCCGCCGAGCACGGCGGTGACACCGGCCACGGCACCGGGACGGAACACGGCCACGGCACCCGGCCGGAGAACGGCGCCGAGACTTCCTCGTCCGCACGCGGCTCGTCCGCACGGAGCGCCGACGCGGCCGGCACCACGGCCACCGGCGAGGACACCCCGGCGGGCAACGCCCCCGTGGCGAAGGGCGCCATCACCCAGCCGGTCGACGAGGAACACCTCGCGCAGACCGGTGGCGACAGCAGCACCGCTCCCCTCGCGATGGGCGGCGCGGCGGTCCTCGCGCTCGGCGCCTCGGTCCTGTTCGCCACCCGACGCAAGGCCGCCCACCGACGCGGCTGATCCGCGCGACTCCGTACCACCGCTCCAGGCCTCCGTACCACCGCCCCAGTGGGCCGGGCTGCCGCACCTCCTCCCCCCGGGGGGCGGCAGCACCGTGACGGGGCGGGAAAAGGCCCCCGGCGCACGACGGTTCTCAGACCGTCGCGTGCCGGGGGCCGTCGCGCGTGGGGCGGCCGAAGACCACACGTGGGTCAGCCGAAGGCCGCACGTGGGTCAGCTGAAGACCGCGCGTGGGTCAGCTGAAGACCGACAGGCAGTTCGTCTGCGTGGCGTGGGCCGGGTCGAGGGCGTTGGCGGTCTCGTGGAAGGCGATCCGGTCGAGGAGACCGATGGCCACATGCTCGGACAGGTCGACGGAACAGAGGTCCTGGAGCACGACGTTGCGCACGTCGGGCCCGGACAGGAAGGCGGACCGGTACGGCGTGACGACTTCGTCGTACTTGGTCGCGATCACCGTGTACCGGACGCCGGGCACCGTGTCACCGCCCTCGTTGAGCCTGGTCAGGAAGTCCGACCCCGCCACCTGGTCGGTGAGGCCGGGGGCCGACCGGCTGACGGCGTCCTTCGCTCCGGGGAACTGGTCCAGGAGCCACGTCAGTCCGTTCAGGGTGGTGCCGTGGTTGTCGGGCGCCAGCCCGATCAGCGCGTTCACCTTCGCCGCGCCGCCGAGGAACTTCAGGTAATGACGCGGCATCATCCCGCCCTGGCTGTGGCCCACCAGATCCGCCTCGGCGGCGCCGGTGGCCGCCAGGACACGGTCCACATAGGCGGAGAGCTGACGGGCCGACGCCTCGATGGGGCCGAGGCCGTGGAAGAAGGGAACGCCGGGCAGTTGGCCGTAGTCCAGGGAGAAGACGCAGTAACCGCGCTGCACCAGGTAGGGGGCGAGGCCGAGCCAGTTGTCGATGGAGTTGCCGAGCGTGCCGTGCACCAGCACGACCGGACGGGGATGGGCCGCGGACGGCCGGCAGGAGAAGTCGTTCCAGCCGCTGGAGGTGGTACGGGCAGCGGTGCTGTCGTCCGCCACCGCCGGGGTGGCGGTGAGTGCGGCGGTGAGCAGGAGGGCGGGAAGCAGCTGCAGCGCTCGCTTCCAGGGCAGCTTCATGTGATCTCCTCGCGGGGCGACACGGAGTGGGGTGACCGTGAACCCTGTGATCCGGATCACAAGAAAGCTGTGCTCATGTCAAATTACGGACGAGTAGCACGTCTGGCCAGTCACGCGGCGGCAAAGAGAATGTCATGCACTCTTCATAATTCACCTCAGGAGCAGCACTCCGCCCCACCCGCCGCCCCAGGGCGGGGGCAGCGGGTATACGGAAACGGCTTCCGAACAGCCCGCGAACGCCCCACCAGCATGGACCTGCCCCCACGCACGGAACGGCTTCCGCACCCGACGGCCGGCGCCCCCGCGGGCACAAGGCCGGGGGGCGACGACCCGGTGCGGAGGTGTGCGGTCGCCGGCCCGTGACCGGACGACGCGCAACGGGCCGTAGGACGCGGACACGTGAGGACCGCCGGGGAACGCGTGACGGACAACAGCCGGATGCCCTGCCGCGCGCCGGTCGGTTCCCGCCGCTCCGCGCGTTCTACTGTGCAGGGGCCCATCCGATCCGGAACGGGAGAGCCCGTCCGTGCCCCACCACGAGCCCACCCCCGGCCACCACGAGCCCGTCCCCGGCCGTCACGAGCCCGGTCACCTTGAGCCCGGCCCCGGCAGCCACCCCGGGGACGCCCCGTCCGGTACGGCGTCGCCCCCTGCCGCGCCGGGCGGTGCGACGCCGGGCGGCGACCGGTCGGCGTTCGCCCTGCTCGCCGAGCGGCACCACCGTGAGCTGCACATCCACTGCTACCGCATGCTCGGCTCGTTCGAGGAGGCCGAGGACCTCGTGCAGGAGACGCTGCTGCGGGCACGGCGGCAGACGAGGAGCGCCGAGGGGGATCCGGCGTCACGGGAACCGGAGTTCCGGACCCTGCTGTACCGGATCGCGACGGTGGTCTGCCACGACGCGCTGCGGCACAAGCGGAGGCTGCCGGCGCTGCACTCCATCGCGGAGGTGCCCTGGGTTCAGCCCTATCCCGACCGGCTGCTGGACCAGGCCGCGCCCGGCGGGGGCGGACCGGGGCCCGCGGCCGTCACCCGGGAGACGATCGAACTCTCCTTCCTCGCGGCCCTCCAGCTCCTGCCGCCCCGGCAGCGGGCCGCGCTCGTGCTGCGCGATGTGCTCGGGCGGGCGGCCGAGGAGACCGCGGCACTGCTCGGTACCACCGCGACGGCGGCCGACAGTGCGCTGCAGCGCGCCCGGGCGACCCTCCGGGAGCACCGGCCGCCGCACCTGGACGACCCGGGCTCCGCGGCCGGACGCGAGGGCGCGGCGGAGGTGGACGCGGAGGCGGAGGCGGAGCTGCTCCGGCGCTACGTCGACGCCCACGAACAGGCCGACACCGCCGCCCTGAGCGCGCTGTTGCGGGAGGACGTACGGGTCACGACGCTGCCCCGCCCGTGGTCCTACGAGGGCCGGGCAGCGCTCGCCCCGCTCTTCGAGCAGACCTTCGGTCCGCAGCGGCCCGGCGACTGGAAGCTGCTGCCGACCGGTGCCAACCGCTCGCCGGCGGCGGCCGGTTACCTGCGTCCGGAGGGCGAATCCGGCCACCGGGCGTTCAAACTCGACGTGCTGCGGGTCGAGGGCGGCGCCATCGCGGAGATCACCACCTTCGACGCCGAACTCTTCCCCGCGTTCGGGCTCGGGCTCACCCTCTGACGGTCCGTCCGCTGACGGGTCCGCCCGCTGCCGGAAGGCCACGGGGAGCGGCGCCGTGCAACGGAAGGCCACGGGGAGCCGCGCCGTGCACGAGCGCGACGGCGCTGCCCGCCGGTCACGCGGTGCGGCGGGGCGGGTCCGCCAGGACGGCCGGCCGGACCGCCCCGGGCCAGCGCATATTGGCGCGGTCGAGGACCGGTTCCAGGAGCCATGCGTTGGCCGCCTGCCGGTCGAAGGTGAGCTGCCGGCCGGAGCGTTCGGGGCCGGTCAGGTCCTCCGCCCGCAGGGAGACCGCCCGGACCCGGGCCCGCTGCAGGCCCAGCGCGTCGTGCAGCGCATAGGCGGTGGCGGCCAGGGCCGGGGTGTGGGCGGTCGGCTCGGGCAGCGCCTGGGTGCGGGTCGTCGTGGTGCGGTCGGCGTAGCGGACGGTGAGGGTGAGCGCGCGGGCCACCCGGCCGTCGGCCCGCATCCGGAAGCCGAGGTCGGCGGCGAGCGCGAGCAGCGCCCGGCGCCTGAGGTCCGCACCCAGCTCGTCGTGGTCGAAGCGCTGTTCGGCACTGACCGAGCGCGTCGTGGCGCCTGCCGGCCCGTGCCCCGGAGCCGAGGAGACGGGGGTGGGATCGATACCGTGCGCGCGGTCGTACACCCGGCGCCCGGCGCTCGCGCCGAGGATGCGCTGGAGGGTGGCCGGCGGAGTGGCGGCGATCCGGCCGACGCTGTCCAGTCCGTACGCGCCGAGGGTGCGGGCAGTGGCCGGGCCGACCCCGTGGAGTGCGGTGACCGGCCGGGGCGCGAGGAAGGCGGCCATCGCGCCGGGGTCGTCGGGGACGGTACGGATCGCGTCACCGGGCGCGGGGTCGAGGGCGGCCAGGCGGGCCAGCAGGGGGTTGCCCGCAACCCCGACGGTGCAGTCCACGCCGTGCCGGGCGAGCGCCCGGACCCGGACGAGGCCGGCGATCCCGACGGCGTCCCGGCCGAAGTAGCGCAGCGCGCCGCGGACGTCGACGAGGGCCGCGTCGGGCGGGAGGGCCTCGATCACGGGGCTGAACTCGGCGAGCAGCCCGAGGAGTTCCGGATAGGTCTCCTCGCCGGGGGCCGTCTCCGTCCCCGCGGTCCGGAACCGCACGTACAGCGTCGAAGGCCTGCTCCCGGAAGCCGGGGCCGTGTTCCGCAGAGCCCGGGGCCCGCTCCCGGAAGCCGGGGGTGCCTTCCGAGTCGGGGCCGCCTTCCGAGGGGCCGGGGCCGCTTTCCGAGGAGTCGGGGAGGTCATCGGCCCGCGCTCCCCGGGCTGGAGTGCCACAGTTTGCGGCCGGTGGCGGCCGGGTCGCCCGCGGGGCGGAGGTCCGCCCAGGGGTGCATGGCGTAGCCGGTGGACAGGTGGATGCGGCGGCCGTCCGCGGAGCCGGCGGGCGCCCCGGACGCCGGCTCCGCGCCGGGCCCGCCGTCGGGCCGCTCCCCCGGGCCTCCCGGCTCCCCCGAGTCCCCCGGGGCGCCGGACGTCAGCCGCGCCGCGACCGCGTCCAGACCGCCCTCGCGGCGCAGTTCCGCGAGCTCCGCGAGGTTCCACGCCGCCGCGCCGACCACGCTGAGGCTGCGCGGTCCGCGCCGCTGGACCGTGCCGCGGACGAGGAGCAGCCAGGAGTGGAAGACGGTGTGGGCGCAGGCCGCGTGGCTGTCGTCGAAGAAGGCCAGGTCGACCAGGCCCGTGCCGTCGTCGAGAGTGGTGAAGACGACCCTCCGGCCGGAGCGGATCGGCGGGGTCTGGGTGGCGGCCTTGGCACCGGCGACGAGCACCGTCTCGCCGTGCCGGGCGGCGCGCAGCCGCTTGGCCGGAATCACCCCCAACTCCTCCAGGAAGGCGGCGTGGTCGCCCATGAGGTGCCGGGAGGTGTCCATGCCGAGCACGCCCAGTTCGGCGCCGAGGCGTTCGCCCGCGTCGAGGTCGGGCAGTCCGGCCGGTTCCGCGAGGGCGGGCCGGGCGTCCGCGTCCAGCGGGAGCTGTCCGGCGCGGGCGGTGGTGCCGCGCTGGTGCCGGTGGAGTTCGGCGATGTGCAGGAGCAGGTCGCGCCGGTTGTTGCCGAACGCGTCCAGCGCGCCCACCTGGGCGAGCCGTTCGGCGACCGGCCGCCCCGGGCGGGCCCGGTGCCAGAGGTCCTGGAGCGAGGTGTACGGACGGCCGGACGCGATCCGCTCCGTCTCGGCCTCGCTGATGCCGTGCACTTCGGAGAGCGCGAGGCGAATGCCCCACTTTCCACCGGACTCCAGTTCGATTCGATAGTCGGCGGCCGACCGGTTCACCTCCAGGGGCAGGATCGGCACCCCGCGCCGCCGCGCGTCCGCGAGCAGCAGCCGCTTCGGGTACATCCCGGGGTCGTGGGTGAGCAGCCCCGCGTAAAAGGCAGCCGGGTAGTGGGCTTTCAGCCAGGCCGACTGGTAGGTCGGCACGGCGAAGGCCACGGCGTGCGCCTTGCAGAAGCCGTACGAGCCGAACGCCTCGACGATCTCCCAGGTGCGCTCCACCACCTCTGGTGCGTACCCCCGGGCCGCGGCCTCCGCCGCGAACCAGGCCCGTACCCGCCCCTGCCGCTCGGTGTCGGACAGCGCGCGGCGGGCCTCGTCGGCGCGCCCCCGTCCGCAGCCGGTCATGACCGACAGGATCTCGATGATCTGCTCGTGGAAGACGACCACCCCGTAGGTCTCGCGGAGTGCGTCCGCCAGGTCGGGGTGCGGGCACTGCGGCACCCGCCGTCCGTGCCGCGCCTCGATGAAGGGGCGCACCATGTCGGCGGCGACCGGGCCGGGCCGGAAGAGCGAGATGTCGACGACGAGATCGTGGAAGGTGGCGGGCTGGAGCCGGCCGATCAGATCGCGCTGCCCCGGGGACTCGATCTGGAAGCAGCCGAGGGTCTCGGTGGAGCGGATCAGGTCGTAGGTCGCGGGGTCGCCCGGCGGCACCTGCGCGGGGTCGTCCAGATCCGGCCCCCGCCCGGTGGCCCGTGCGATCTCGGCCACCGCGTGCGCCATCGCGGACTGCATCCGCACCCCGAGCACATCCAGTTTGAGCAGCCCCAGGTCCTCGACGTCGTCCTTGTCGAACTGCGCCATCGGGAAGCCGTCACCGCTGGCGACGACGGGGGTGCGGTCGTGCAGCGAGGCGTCGGACAGCAGCACTCCGCAGGGGTGCATGGCGATCCCGCGGGGCAGTCCGTCCAGCGCCTCCACCAGCTCCCACAGCCGTCCGTAGCGGTCCCCCTCCGCGGCGACCGCGCGCAGCTCCGGCAGTTCGGCGAGGGCGGCACGGGCGTCGCGGGCCCGGATGTGCGGGAAGGCCTTGGCGAGCCGGTCGGTCTCGGCCGGGTCCATGCCCAGGGCCGCGCCCACGGCCCGGATCGCGTGCCGCACCCGGTAGGTCTCCGGCATGGCGACGGTGGCGACCCGCTCCGCCCCGAAGCGGTCGAAGATCGCGCGGTAGACGTCGAGGCGCCGGGCGGACTCCACGTCGATGTCGATGTCGGGCAGCACCCGCCGCTCCCGCGACAGGAAGCGCTCCATCAGCAGGTGGTGCTCGACGGGGTCGGCGTGCGCGATGCCGAGGAGGTGGTTGACCAGCGATCCGGCGCCGGAGCCGCGGGCGGCGACGCGGATGCCGAGCGCGCGGGTGTCGTCGACGACCTGGGCGACGGTGAGGAAGTACGAGGCGAAGCCGTGGTGTTCGATGATGGCCAGTTCCTCGTGCAGCCGCTCCCAGCGCCGCCGTTCGCGGTCGTAGCCGCGCAGCACCATCGCGGCGGCGCACCGGCCGCGCAGGACGCGGTCGGCGGTGCGCCGCTCCGCACCCACCAGCCGCGGCTCGGGGAAGTGCACGGTGCCGATGCCGAGGTCGTCCTCGGGGTCGACGCGGCACGCGGCGGCGGTCCGCCGGGTCTCCTCCAGGAGGCGGTGCGCCGCGTCCCGGCGGAAGCCCGCGGCCTCCGCGATCCGCTCGGCGGCGCGGGCCATGTCCCGTTCGTCCTTGAGCCAGCGTTCGCCGCTGTCGAGCCGGTCGGGCCGGCGCGGGTCGACGGGGACGAGGAGGCGGGCGGCGTCCAGCACGTCGGCGACCGGGCCCTGCCCGGGGTCGGCGTAGCGGACGGCGTTGCTCAGGACGGCCGGCACGCCCTGGTCGGCGGCGAAGCCGACGGTACGGGCGGCGAGCCGCAGCGACCCCGGCCCGGTGCCCCCGCGCCCGTGGTGGACGACCTCCAGCCGGAGCGCGCCGCCGTACAGATCCCGCCAGGGGGCGAGCAGCCGCTCGGCCCGGTCGGGGCGGCCCTCGGCGAGGGCCCGGCCGACGTCGGAGCCGGGGCCGAGCAGCACGGTCAGCCCGCTGTCCGCGGACCTCTCCAGGTCGGACCGGTCCAGGAGGGGCTGTCCGGCGTCGCCCGCGTGGGCGGCCGAGACCAGGCGGCACAGTCCGGCCCAGCCGGTGGCGCCGTCCCGGGCGAGGAAGACCGCCCGGGGCGCTGACTCGTCGAGGAAGGCGCCGCCGCGCACCGGGTTCCGCCGCCCCGGGGGCGTGCGGCCGAGCGTGCGCCCGGAACCGTCCGGCGCCTGTCCCCGCACGGCCAGTGCGGCCCCGAACAGCGGCCGCACACCGGCCCGGGCACACGCCTTGGCGAACCGGACCGCGCCGGCGAGGGTGTCCCGGTCCGTCAGCGCGAGGGCGTCCATGCCCCGCTCCGCGGCGCACTCGGCGAGCCGCTCCGGATGGGTGGCCCCGTACCGCATGGAGAAGCCGGAGACGGTGTGCAGATGCGTGAACCCGGACACCCGCACCTCCTGCAGCTCGTACACCCCCTGGCCGGAACTTTTCTGTCTCCCCGGTCTCCACCATAGACCAAGGATCGAACATTCGTACGATCGATATGGACGGCCCGCCGGAGCGCCGCCCGGACTGCCGGTGAACACCGCACACCCCCCTGGTGAACAGGGCGGGACGGCGCGATCCGCACCCACCACCCCGCACTCGGCAGCCCCGAGGCGCCCCGGAGACCGGTCCGATTGCGGACATATGCCCGGGGCGAGTCGAGCCGCCCCCACCGAAGCCCGGCGACACGCCGGAGCCGAACGGCACTTTCCAGCCGAGGTGGCACGACAAGCCAGGAACGTTGCACAGCGTTTGCGCAGGTCAGACGGAAGTTTTTGCTTCAAGCGGGAATTTTCGTCCACATGTCGGACACATCTTCGACAGCCTCACACCCCCTCCGACCTGCCCGAATATACATTCGGGCACAGTGTGTTCCGGTGTGGCGACCAGAAGTGACCGCTCGGTGTGCGTTCACCGTTCGCATGAGCAAGACTCCCGTCCGGCATCTGCACCCGCGAACAGAAGGAGCCTTCGAAATGCGCTACACCATTGGGGCGTTGGGGGCGGCCGCCGCCCTGGCCGTCGGCTGCCTGGCGAGCACGACCGCCGTGGCACACGCCGACAGCCAGGGTCAGAGCAGCCTCTACGCACCGTCGGCTCTGGTACTCACCATCGGCAAGGGCGAGGACGCGGCGACCGCGGCCGTGCAGCGGGCCGTCGTGCTGCGCTGCACCCCCAGGCCCGGCGGGGACCACCCGGCCGCGGCCGAGGCGTGCTCCCAGCTCCGTGCCGTGAACGGCGAGTTCTCCGCGCTGACCCAGCCCCCGGCACCGGGCACCGTGTGCACCAGGATCTACGACCCGGTCACGGTCACCGCGGACGGGGTCTGGAACGGCCGTCGCGTCTCCTGGTCGCAGACCTTCGCCAACCAGTGCGTGATGGAGGGGACGACCCAGGGGAACGTCTTCGCCTTCTGACCAGGAGGGAGTGATTCCCTGCCCGCCCGGGAGAGCGCATCCTCCCCGCCGGGAGGGGAACCCTCCTGCAGGACCCGGAGAACATCCGGGGGGCCGCTGAGCCGCACCGGTGCTGTGGGGGCGCCGGCCGGCAGCGACCGGGGCCGTGGGGGGCCCGGACGCAACAGCGCAGGCCCCGGGTACGTCGGACGTACCCGGGGCCTGCGGCCCGCAACACCTGCGGGGCGACCCGCCCGGCGTCAGCCGATCTCGGCGCCGAACTCCTCCAGCGCCTCCGGCACCGGCTGGAAGAACGTGGTGCCACCGGCGGAGCAGTCACCGCTTCCGCCCGAGGTCAGACCGACCGCCGACGAACCGGCGAACAGCGCGCCGCCGCTGTCGCCCGGCTCGGCGCAGACGTTGGTCTTGATGAGCCCCTCGACGGTGCCCTCCGGGTAGTTGACGGTCTCGTTGAGGCCGGTCACCTCACCGCCGTGCACCTGGGTGGTGGAGCCGCTGCGCTTCACCTTCTGGCCGACGGTCGCCTCGGCCGCCTCGGTGATCTTCTGAGTGCTGCCGTTGTAGAGGTTCACCGCACTGGGGTGCTCGGTGTCGCCCGAGTACTTCACAAGTGCGAAGTCGTTGCCCGGGAACTGCGAGTCCTCCATGGTGCCGATCGCGGCACCGTCGGCCGACCACTCGCTGCCCTTCTTGCCGCAGTGCCCCGCGGTGATGAAGGCGGGCTCGCCGCCGACCGTCACGTTGAAGCCGAGCGAGCAGCGACCGCCGCCACTGGTGATCGCGTCGCCGCCGGCGACGAAGGGCCGGTATGCACCGGAGGTCCGCTGCAGCGCGACCTTGCTGCCCAGGCTGTCCAGCACCGTGTCGAGCTTGCGGAGCTTGCCGCCCTTGACGGTCCGGTCCGCGGTGACGACGATCTTGTTCTTCCGCGGGTCGACGGACCACGACGTACCGGGAATGGTCGCCTTGTCCGACAGCGTCGTCCGCGCTTCCTTGAGCTCGGCCAGCGTGTGCTGGACGACCTTCGCGACCGCGCCCTTCGCCCGGACCTTGTCCGCGGCGGTCTTGTCCACGACGTTGACCACGAGCTTCCTGGCCTCGGTGTCGTAGTACGCGCCCGCGGTGTCGCCCCGCAGATCGGACGTGACGGAGGAGGCCAGCTTCGCGGCGGCCGGTGCCGACAGCAGGTCCGCGGCCCGGGGCGGAGCGGGGGTGGCGGTGGCGCTCTGCAGAGTGAACGCCGCGCCGACGACGGCTGCCGCCGCCGCGCCCGCAATCGCGGTGCGCCGCTTGGTGATCCGTCGGTGCTTCAAGTCAAGACCTCCAGTGGGGGGTTGGGCCTGCTGTGGGGAGCATTCGGCCCGGAGGGTGCACATCACGCACACCTGGCACATACGTACAGACGAGGACGGGCCCGCCGAAAAGGAGCCGCGTCCATGCCAATTGGCGCGCCGAGTATGCCCAGGTCCCCCACCGACACACAAGGTCGGGCTCCGGCCGTGTGTACGAAGCCACAAGAGCGGCGTCCACCCGGGGAGGCATTGCGACGCTATGTCCGTCATGGAGACGACGGACGGCGGCCGCCGCACATCGGCCGACGCACCGCACCCGGTCATGACGCCGGACCGTTGCGGAGCCGGAGCTGCCGGAAACCGCTACCGGCACCCGCCCTCGAAGACCACCCCCCGCCGGCCTCGGGTCACACCGGCCGGACCTTCACACCCGCACCGGGACCGTCCCCCGCCCTCATCCCCATCCCCGCCCCCGTACCCGCACCCGCACCATCCCCCCCAGATCATCGACCGGCCGACGGCCGACGGCCCGGTCGTTCACGGCCGCGGGCCACCAGCCGTAACGCCCCCGTCGCACGCCCGACCGGGGCGGGCCGTCCGCCCCGGTCAGGACCTCACCACCTCACACCTGTGACATCACGGCACCCCGGCCACGGGCGGTCCGGCCGCCGAACCGTCGCCGTTGGTACGGGCCTCCGGCCGGCGGCCGGAGCGGAGATCGTCGGCGGCGAGGGCAGCCGCGTCGGCCGGGGAGTCGGATGCCCCTGCGGCCTCCCGCCCGGCTCCGGCCGCCGTCGCAGAAGCAGCCCCGGCCTCGGCACCGGCAGCAGCACCGGCCTCGGTACCGGCACCGGCACCGGCACCGGCACCGGATGCTGCGGTCGGCGCGGCGGCCGGCGTCTCCGCGGGCGTCGCGCCGGAACCCGTACCGGTCGGGGCGCCGGAACCCGTACCGGTCGGGGCGCCGGAAGCGGAGTCGGAGGCCCCGTCGGACACCGGGCCGGACGCGGCCACCGGGGTCCGCGGCGCCGCCCCGACCTCCTGCTGCGGGGCGTACGGCCCCTGCTGGGCCCGCTCCAGGAACCTCAGCAGCTCCACGGGGAAGGGCAGCACCAGCGTGGAGTTCTTCTCCGCGGCCACCGCCACCACCGTCTGGAGCAGCCGCAGTTGGAGCGCGGACGGAGTGTCCGCCATCTGCTGCGCCGCCTCGGCCAGCTTCTTCGAGGCCTGCAGCTCGGCGTCCGCGTTGATGACCCGGGCCCGCCGCTCACGGTCGGCCTCCGCCTGCCGGGCCATGGACCGCTTCATGGTCTCGGGGAGCGACACGTCCTTGATCTCGACCCGGTCCACGGTCACCCCCCAGCCGAGGGCGGGGCTGTCGATCATCAGCTCCAGGCCCTGGTTGAGCTTCTCCCGGTTGGACAGCAGATCGTCCAGCTCGCTCTTGCCGATGATGGAGCGCAGTGAGGTCTGCGCCATCTGGGACACGGCGAAGCGGTAGTCCTCGACCTGGACGACCGCGTCGGCGGCGTCGACGACCTTGAAGTAGACGACGGCGTCGACCCGCACCGTCACGTTGTCCCGGGTGATGCCTTCCTGCCCCGGCACCGGCATGGTGATGATCTGCATGTTCACCTTGTTCAGCCGGTCCACCAGCGGGACGATCATGGTGAATCCCGGTTCCCGCACCTGTGGCAGCAGCCGCCCGAGCCGGAGGACGACCCCGCGCTCGTACTGCTTGACCACGCGCGCCGCGGCCAGGAGGTATACCGCGACACAGCAGAGTGCCGCGACTGCCGCTGTCACGAACTGCTCGACCATCACGGCCACCCACCCGTCTGATTTGCGAATCATGCCCCTTTTGAGGGCCTCTGCTGTCCACGATAATCCCGCGCCGCGGAACCGTGAGGGGCGCCGAGCAGCCATCGAGCCCCCGCCCGGAAGACCGGGCGGGGGCTCGTCCGTCACCGGCCGCGGACTCTCCGGGGTGGGGGTGGGAGACCGGGCCGGGGACGGCTGGAGGGGATGGTGCGATGGGCGCCGGACGGCGCGGAATCAGTAGACGCTCACGCCGTACGCGCTCAGCGCCTCCGTGACCGGCTGGAAGAAGGTCGTCCCGCCGGAGGTGCAGTCGCCGCTGCCTCCCGAGGTCAGACCCACGGCACTGCTGCCGGAGTAGAGCGGGCCGCCGCTGTCACCGGGCTCGGCACAGACATTGGTGCGGATCATGCCGTAGACGATGTCGCCGCCGCCGTAGTTGACGGTGGCGTTCAGGGCGGTGACGGTGCCGCCGTGGGTGCCGGTCGTGCTGCCCCGGCGGGTGACGGACATCCCGACGGTGGCGTCGGCGGCGCTGGTGATGTCCTGGCTGCCGACGGTGCCCGGGTGGCTGATCGAACTGTTGGTGTAGCGCACCAGGCCGTAGTCGTTGCCGGGGAAGCTCGACCCGGCGGTCGGGCCGATGACCGTGGTACGGGCCGCGCTGGTGTACCAGTTGCCCGCGCCGTCGGTGCAGTGGCCCGCGGTCAGGAAGTAGTAGGTGCTGCCGCTGCGCACATTGAAGCCGAGCGAGCAGCGCCAGCCGTCGGCGTAGACGGCGTCGCCGCCCGAGAGCAGCTTGGTGAACTTGCCGGGGGTGCGCTCGATGCGGATAGCACCGGCGTCCCGGCCCGCCTGTCGCTGGATCTTCGCGATCTCGGCGCTGGAGACGGTGCTGTCCGCGGTGACGACGACCCGTCCGGTCTCCTTGTCGACATGCCAGGCGGTGCCGCCGACATCGGCGGTGAGTACGGCGTCGCTCACCTCGGTGAGCTGGGCCGCGCTGTAGGTGGGGGCGGGGGGTTCGGCGTTGGCGGCGGGGACCGCGAACGCCGAGACGGCAACGAGCCCGGAGGCGACGGCGATCAGCCGTGCGCGTCTCGCGATGCCTGAGTGGGGGGTGATGCGCTTGATCCTCACTTCTTCCTCCAGTGGGGAATCGGGGGTCCGCTTGGGTGGGCAGGCCCGTGAGGCGCAGTCGGAGAGCACTCCGGAGTCGTTTTGGACGTGCTCCTGACAAGCGCTGGGGGGAGTATTCGGCCGCCGCGCCCCGGGCCGCAAGAGCGCCTTTCAGCCGTGGTCCGCGCAGGCAGCGGGGCCTCGGCGGCCGGTGGCCGCCGGGGGCCCGCGGTACCCGGCCCGCGCGCGGACGGGCCGGTGGGTCAGCAGGTTCCGCTCCCCCGCCGCGACAGCAAAGGGAGCGGTGTTCACAGGGGGCGGGAGGGGGCGCCGCACGGTCCCGGCAACGGGGCACGACGACGGCGGGGTCCGCGCGCCGTCCGAGGCCACCGCGGTGGCGGTGGCCGGGAGCAGCCCGGACCAGCGGCAGCGGCGACTCCCGCTCCCACTGATCGCATCGGCGAAGACGATCCACTGCGTCCCATCCGTCTCGGCTGCCGCCCGAAAGGCGTTCTCGGTTCGTCCGGTGCGGAGTCCGGCGTCGTGCCCGGGCCCGGTCCGCACGCGGAGCCGTCGGCGGCGGGCACCCGGGCCGTGCGCCGTCCGCCGTACGGCCGGGCTATGGCCGACGCGGCCCGGCACCGGCCGGGGGGCGGGCCCGCGGGCGCCGCACTGCTCGGCCACCCGGCCCCGGGGACCGGGGCCCATAGCGCGCACACCCCGCAGCGACAGGGGACGACGAGCCGCGGGACGCCGCCGCCGAGGGGCGAACCCGCGGGCGCGGCACGCTCCTCGGTCACCCCGGAGGGCCTGGCAACGCCACCGGACGGATACCCGACGGCGGCGCGGGCGCCGTCGACTGCGGGATGCGGCACAGCCGGACGGCCGTTGTCCATCCAGCGCGCAGGAGTGTCCGGAATCCGCCCCTCCGATCGGCCGCTCAACGGCTCAGGCCCGCGGATCCGCCCGGTCGGGACGCAACGGGGCAACTCGCAGAGACCGCCCCGTCGTTCCGGCTCGCGGCACTCCGCGGCGGGGCGGCGCAGGCCGGGGCGGGGGCAATGCCGGGTGGGTAGATGCAGGGTTGGGCGGTACTGGGCGGGGAGACGAGTGGCGGGGCGATGCCGGGCGGGGAGACGGGTGGCGGGGCGCGCCGACGCGGGACGCCCCACGGCCCGGTGCTCCGTGGCCCGGCAGCTACCGGCGCCCGCACGGCCGTTGCGCCGCTCCGGAAGAGCGCGTGGACCGCGCCGCTGCGCCGGGATCGCGGGCACGGCCGGCGCGGTCGGCGCGGACTGCGCGGACTGCGCGGCCGAGGCAGCCGGAACCCTCGGAACGGCCGGGAACGCCGGAAGAGTCGAGAGCCTCGGCAACGCCCGCACACCCGGGACCGGCACAGCACACGCGGCACCGCGGGCGGGCAGCCATGCCGCCCGCTGCCGCTGCGCGCTCATGCGGTCCCGTTCCATGCCGGGGTGGTCCCATTCCATGCCGGGGTGGAGTCCTTTCCTACGAGCCGTACGGGCCGACGAAGGCCGAGGTGCTTGCGCAGCGTCGCACCTTCGTACGCGGTCCGGAACGCGCCGCGCTCCTGAAGCAGCGGCTCCACCCGGTCGACCACCTCATCCAGCCGCTCGGGCACGATCTGTGATATGCGGACGGAACGTCAGCCGAACCGTGGCTCCCCGCGGCGCCGCTCTGCGGCCGTTCCGGCCGGACTCGGCCGCGGCGGGCTTCCGCAGCCGTGGCACCCGACCACCGCAGCCGCCCACGCCGACCGCCCCCGGCTCCCGAACCCCGGCCCTGGCTCAGGCATCACGGCCCGGCGACCCGCGCTCCCGCCGCCGCGCACCGGCCGGCGGGGTATCCGAGCCCCAGGTGCTCCCGCAGGGTGGAGCCCGGATAGAAGCGGCGGAGCAGACTGCGGTGCTGGAGGACGGGCACCGTGCCGTCGACGATCAGCCCGAGGTCACGGCGGGTGTCGGCCGGCCGCAGGTGGAAGCCGTCGGCGGCGCCCGCCGCGTACCAGTCCCCGATGAGGTGGGCGAGCCCCACGGCGTCGGCCGGGGTGCGGAGTTCGACGGGCAGCGAGACGAAGACGGCCGGACGGCCCGGCTCCCGGCCGTGGGCGCGAGCGCGCTCGCGCAGTTCCTCCCCGACGGCGCGCGCCGTGTCGGGGTCCTCGGCGCGGACCAGGACGAGGTCCGCATGGCGGGCCGCGGTCTCCTGGCCCGGCCCCGTCGCGTCGACGGCGATCACGGGACGGCCCTGCGGCGACCGGGGCGGCGCCGACGGTCCGCGCACGGTACGCAACGAGCTCAGGGAATCCCCCCACCGCGGCCCGTCGTGGCCGACCACGCGGCCGGCCACCGTGTCCCGCACCTCCGCGCCGTCCTCCCCGCCGTCCCACAGCCGCGCGACGGCCCCGGCCGCGTCGTCCGCCTCGGCCCACAGCGCTGCCTCGGCGGCCGGGCGCGCGCCGGCCGGCCGGTCCGCGGCACGGGGCGCCGGGACGTCGACGGTCCAGCCCGCGCGGCCCCGGCTCGCCCGGTCCAGCGCGGCGAGCGACGCGGCGACCCGGGCAGGCTCGGTGCGGCAGGCGGCAACGGTCGGTACGAGGCCGATCCGCTCGGTGGCAGGCGCGACCCGGGCCAGCACGGCGAGGGCGTCGAGGGTGGTGCCTCCGGCGGGGGCGGCGCTGTCGTCGAGCGTGACGAAGTCCAGGGCGCCGCGTTCGGCGAGCCGGGCCAACTCCACATACGTGTCGGCCTCTTGGCACCCACCGGTGTCGAGAGCGGCGGCCAGATGGAGCGGTCGGGTCGGTCCGGGCATGGTCATCCTTCGGAAGAGGGGGGTGGCAAGGAGCGGTTCAACGAGGGGACACGGCAGCCGGCACCGGGCCCGAGGGCACGCGCGGAGCGGAGTGCGCCCGTGCGCGGGCGGCCCCGTACGGACCGCCGGACACCGCGCCGCGCCCGCCTTCGGCGCCCGGCGGATCGCCACCGCGGACGGCAGGACACCGCGCCGCGGCAGGAACATCCGGACGGTCACGGCGGTTCCCCGGACGCACGGAGAGCCACGGCGGCCAACTGCCCTTCCGGACCGCGGAGTCGGCCGTCGGCGCGGCGAGCGGAATCACGGCAGGGACAGCGGACCGGGGTTCGGTACCGCAGCGGAGACCCAAGGTCCCCGGGACCGGGGCGGGAACAGCAACCGGAACGGCGAAGGCGTTCGATGAAACGGTGTCCGGCGACACGGACATGCAAAGGCTCCGTCGGCTACGGATCGAGCACGGGTGGCGGACGCCCTCACAGCAACAGCCCGACCGCACCCCTCAGCACGGCCGGGCACCGAGGCTATGCGGTGCGCACGGTCCGCTGTCAAGGTTGTCCGCACTGTGAGCCGTTGAGCCGGGGGCAGTTGACGTCACGGGGGGCTGCTGGTCCACTTGGCCCCATGCAGGCAGGTCACCGGCTCGTCACGCGATGCCACATCGACTTCGGCCGGGTGTGGTCGTCGTCCTGTTCGGGCTGACTCCGCGCCCGAGCCCGCTCCGCACGTACCGGACTTCCGCAGCAACGGACTTGGCACCGACCGGCCTTCACCCTGTCGCGCCTTCCCTCCTGTCGGCCGTCGCACATCCAGTCCGTCGCAGGTCCGGTCCGCCGCACGTCCGGTTGGCCGCATGTCCGGGCCTTCGCCCGTCCGGTCCGCCGCACGTACCGGAAGCGGCTCCGCGCAGCGCCTCCCGACCTCCGCCCTCACACAGCCGACGCCACCCGCCACGGCAGGCGCCACCCTCGGCGCCTGCCGTGTCCCCTCCTCCGTGGCAACTCCGCCCGGCCTGCGCGCCCACAGGCCCGCCGGCTCACCGGCTCAGCGCACGGCCACCGATCCCGGCCGTCCCGCCGGCCGCGTCGCCGGTCGAGTCCGCACCCGCACGCACCCGGGGTGCGGGGCGCCCGCGCGGGCACACCCCACACCGGGAACGCGAACGGGTACGGGAACGCCCCGTACCCGTAGCCGCCGGTACCCGACGTTCAGCCCTCGCAGCACCCGCAGCACTCACAGCATTCGCAGGAGTCGCCACAGCAGCTGCAACCGTCAACGCAGGAGCAGCCGTCACAACAGTCGCAGCAGTCGCAGAACTTGCGGCACCAGCCCTCGCGCTGCCGCCCGTTCCACGGGTCCTCGTACGGGTTCTTGCAGCACACCTGACAGGTGCAGAAGAGCCCGGTCCACACCGCGCACCCGGCGATCAGCCCGCGCCCCCGGCGGGGCGGCTCGGGCGGCATGCCTCCCGGACGGACGTGGCCGGGGCCGTACGGGTCCGTGATCCACGGCGAGGTCTGCGGCGGCTCGCCGTGCCCGTGGGAGCCCTGCGGCGCTCCGTGCTGCGCGTGGGAACAGGAGCTGCCGAACGCCCGGTCCACCGACTGCCGCAGTTCGTGGGCGAGAAGAACGTGGGCGAGCCGGCCCGCCCCGTCCCCCGCGAAGGTCACGTCCCGCAGCGCCAGCCGTACCCCGTGCAGGGCGTCGTCGCAGAGCTGCCGCACCTGCGCAAGGTCGGTACCGGTGGCGGTGATCGGGTTCCAGGCACCGGTCGCGGCGTCGTCCGCCAGGTCCTCCACCGCGTCCAGCAGATGGGCCAGCCGGCCGAAGAGCCGGCCCGCCTCCTCCAGGGGCGCGATGTTTCCGGGCCGCCCGGCGAGTACGGCCGTATGGCCGAAGGCCGCCGCCGTCGCCGTCTCGGTGGGTTCGGTGATCCGCAGCAGGGGGGTTCCCGCGCCCGCGCAGGCCTCGATCCCGGCCTGCCGGTCCACCGCGTCGAGCAGCACGGCCGTGTCGAAGCCCAGACCGGCTCCGGTGCGGGCGCCCGCCCGGTCCCAGGTCGCGGCCACCTTCCGGGCCGCGAGGGCCACCGGGCGGCGCCGCAGCATCCCGTCCCCGTCGGCTATGTGGTCGCGCATCTTCGCGGAGGCCAGTACAAGGGAGACGGTGGCCGCCAGCCTCGCCCCTTCCCCCTGCGCGACCGAGGCGGTGCGCATCCCGCGCAGCGGGCACGGTCCCGCGGTGCGCCGCCAGGCGCCGGACCGCTCCGACTGTGCCTCGGCGAGCACCGAGACGATCAGGCCGTCGTAGTTGGTGGCGATCCTCGCGAACTGGCCCTGCGCGCCACGCAACGCCAGGCAGAGTCCGCAGAGATGGGCCATCCACTGCGTCCGCAACCCCTCGGAGAGACGGTGGCGGCACGGCCTGACTATTCCGAACAAGACTCCCCCTGTACATACGTTTTGCAGCTGAGGGCATGTTAGCGATCGTGCCGATCACCCAGACGCCCCCCATGTCACCCATCCGGGCGGGTGGTTTTCCACCAGCGCCCCGTCAGCTGCCCTGCGCAGGCGGAACCCTGATTCCGCACCACCCGTTGTGCACCAGTACCGTCACGAAACCCCTGCGCGGGGTCTATTCGCTTGGCGCAACATCCGCATCATGGACGACCATGGAGGGGCGGACAGCAGAGACCGCGTGCAAGGGAGGAGGCGTTCATGGGATCGGTGCGCAAGGCGAGTGCCTGGCTGGGCCTCGTCGATGACAACGATGACGACCGCTACTACGACGACGACTACGCGGAGGGACCGGAGCCCGTCGACGCCTGGGTGACCGACCCGCGGGTGCAGGTGGCCGACGAGGCGGCGCAGGAGCAGGGCACCCGGATCGCGACGGTGACTCCCGACAGCTTCCGGGACGCGCGGGCGATCGGCGAGCTGTTCCGGGACGGCGTGCCCGTCATCGTCAACCTGACCGGCATGGAGCCGTCGGACGCCAAGCGGGTGGTGGACTTCGCGGCCGGACTGACCTTCGGGCTGCGCGGGTCCATCGAGCGGGTCGCCACCCGGGTCTTCCTGCTCACTCCGGCCGACTACCAGGTGGTGAGCGGCGACGCCGGGCGCAGGGGCGACGGCTTCTTCAACCAGAGCTGACAGCCGGGGCCGCTCACCGCCGTCGCGCCCCCGGCCATCGCCCGACGGCTGCCGCCGCACCGGCCGCCGTTTCCCGACCGTCGTTCATCGGCCGTCGCTCACCGGCTGTGTTTCACCGGCTGTCGTTCATCGACGGGCCGTTCACCGGTCGTCGTTCATCAGCGTCGCTCATCGGGCGTCGCTCACGATCCGTGCCATGGGCCCGGTCGCTCGCCGCTGTCCGTTTCCGCTCCGCGCGCACCGACGAGTGCCTGCTGCGGCGCGGTCCGCACGGAACGGCCGGACGGCACCGGACACCTGTGCTCCGGGCCGGGCCGGACGAGCCCGCCCCGGCCGGAAACGACGGAAGCGGCGGCAGCGGCGTCATCGGCGGAAGCCGGGGACACTAGTCCCCGCGAAAGGCGTCCAGTCCGGTCAGGGCCTTGCCCAGCACCAGTTGGTGCATTTCCACGGTGCCCTCGTAGGTGAGCACCGACTCGAGATTGGTGGCGTGCCGCATCACCGGGTATTCCAGCGAAATACCGTTGGCGCCCAGGACGGTCCGGGCCGTACGGCAGATCTCGATCGCCTCGCGCACGTTGTTGAGCTTGCCGAAGCTGACCTGTTCCGGCCGCAGCTTCCCGGCGTCCATCCGCCGCCCCAGATGGTGGGCCAGCAGAATGCCCTTGTGCAGTTCCACCGCCATGTCGGCGAGTTTGGCCTGGGTCAGCTGGAAACCGCCGATCGGCCGGCCGAACTGCTCGCGGGTCTTCGCGTAGTCGACCGCCGCCTCGAAGCAGCTGCGCGCCGCGCCCATCGAGCCCCAGACGATGCCGTACCGGGCGTGGCTGAGGCAGCTGAGCGGCCCGCGGAGGCCGGTGACCGAGGGCAGCACGGCGTCGGCGGGCAGCCGGACCTCGTCGAGGACGAGTTCGCTGGTGACCGAGGCGCGCAGGGACCACTTGTGCTTGATCTCGGGGGCGGAGAAGCCGGGGGCGTCGGTCGGTACGGCGAATCCGCGGATGCCTTCCTCTGTCTGTGCCCAGACCACGGCGACGCCCGCCACCGAGCCGTTGGTGATCCACATCTTGCGGCCGGTGAGCACCCAGTCCGAGCCGTCGCGCCTGGCGTGGGTGCGCATGGCGGCCGGGTCGGATCCGACGTCGGGCTCGGTCAGTCCGAAGCACCCGATGATCTCGCCGGCGGCCATGCCGGGCAGCCAGCGCTGCTTCTGCTCCTCGGAGCCGTAGCGGTGGATGGCGTACATGGCCAGCGAGCCCTGCACGGAGACCAGGGAGCGGATGCCCGAGTCGGCCGCCTCCAGTTCGAGGCAGGCGAGGCCGTACTGCACGGCGCTCGCGCCCGCGCAGCCGTAGCCGTCGAGGGACATGCCGAGGGCGCCGATGGAGCCGAGCTCCCGGGCGAGTTCGCGGATATCGGGCAGTTCTCCGCGCTCGTACCAGTCGGCGATCTCCGGCAGCACCCGCCGGGCCGCCCACTGCCGTACGGTCCCGCGGACGGCGAGGTCCTCCTCGCCGAGCAGGTCGTCGATCCCGAGCGGGTCGCCCGGGTCGAACCGTGGCAGGGTGCGGCTTGCGGACATCGGTCGGCCTCCGGCTCGGTAGGGCGCCGCCACCGGCTCGCGCCGGGCGCTGTGATCATCCCGTTCGGCCCTGACGCTACGGCGGGGTAACCCCCGTCGTCCACCCCTGGCCGGGGCCTTCCCCGGACCGCCCGTGCCGCCCTCGGGGCGACGGGGCCGGCCGGCGGCCTCGTACCGGCCGCCGCCTGAACGCGGCTCGCTCTCCCCGGGCCGGGCGGGCACATGCCGGCCCGGGCGCGGGTGAAGTATCGGCCGATCGACGGGTACGGCCGCACGCCGGTGCCTGTGCGGGAGGACGGGCAGTCCCGCCCGGTCAGCACGGTCGGCCCGGGCACAGTGAAGTAACGGCCGATCGACGGGTACGGCCGCACGCCGGCGCCCGCCCGGGAGGACGGGCAGTCCCGCCCGGTCAGCACGGTCGGCCCGGGCACAGTGAAGTAACGGCCGATCGACGGGTACGGCCGCACGCCGGCGCCCGCCCGGGAGGACGGGCAGTCCCGCCCGGTCAGCCCGAGTGGTCGGCGCCGACCCGGGTGCGGCCGCGGTTCTGCTGGCCGGGCAGCCCGTCGGCGGTACGGCCGGTCCCGGGGGTCCCGGGGTGCTCCGCCGCCGGGCCGTCGGTGTCCTCCGGCTCGTCGCCGTACTCCTCCATGGACCGGGGCAGGCGCAGCGCGGCGCAGGCGCCGAGCAGCAGCAGGACGCCGCTCACCACGAGCGTGACGTGCAGGCCGTGGACGAAGGCCTGGCGGGCGGCGGCGCGCAGGGCGGCGCCCGCGGGGCCGCCGAGCCGGTCGGCCACCTCGTACGCCTCGCCGAGCGAGTGTCCCGCGGCCCGCCCGGCCCGGTCCGGCACACCGGTCACGGCGGAGACTCCCGGCGCGTAGGCCGCGTTCATGACGCTGCCGAGCAGGGCGATGCCGATGCCGGCGCCGAGCTGGTAGGAGGTCTCGCCGATGGCGGCGGCGCCGCCCGCGTCGGCGGCGGGAGCCTCGCTCAGCATCGACTCGTAGGCGCCGAAGAGGGTGGTCTCCAGGCCGAAGCCGAGGAGGATCAGGGCGACGGTCAGCAGCCAGGGCCGGTCGTCCGCCCCCATGAGCGTCAGCGAGAACACGGCGCCGGCGGTGAGGGCGAAGCCCGCGGAGACCATGGCGCGCGGGCCGAAGCGCTGGAGCATCCGGGAGCCGAGGAGCCCGGCGGCCATGGCGGCGACGGTCAGCGGCACCATGCGCAGCCCGGTCTCCAGCGGGGAGAACCCGAGGACCAGCTGGAGGTACTGGGTGGCGATGAGCTCCAGGCCGACCAGGGCCAGCATGCCGACGACGATGCAGCCCACGGAGGTGCCGAAGGCGGGGCGGGCGAACATCCGCAGATCCACCAGCGGGTGCTCGCGGCGGCGCTGCCGACGGACGAAGAGGAGGAGCAGCAGGGCTCCGGCGATCAGCGGAATCAGGGTGACCGGGTGCAGCACCGCTTCACCGCCGCCGGCCCGCTTCACCCCCAGCACCATGCCGAACAGGCCGAACGCCGCCATCAGCGCGCCCAGCACGTCCCAGGGGCCGTTGCGGTCGCCGGTGGACTCGGGCAGCAGCCAGCGGCCGACCGGCAGACACACGGCCATCAGCGGGATGTTGATGAGGAACACCGAGCCCCACCAGTAGTGCTCCAGCAGGAAGCCTCCGAGCAGCGGTCCGATCGCGGCGCCCACCGCGGCGACGGCGCTCCAGATGCCGATGGCCAGGGCGCGTTCGCGCCGTTCGGGGAAGACCTGCCGGAGGATCGACAGCGTCGCCGGCATGATCATCGCGCCGCCGATGCCCAGCAGCGCGCGGGCGGCGATCAGTACCTGCGCGCTGTCCGCGGCGGCGGCCACGGCGGAGGCGACGCCGAAGAGGGCGTAGCCGAGGAGGAGGACCCGTCTGCGGCCGACCCGGTCGCCGAGGGTGCCGAACAGGATGAGCAGGGAGGCGGCGACCAGCGGATAGGCGTCGACGATCCAGAGGAGTTCGATGGAGCCGGGCCGCAGGTCCTCGCTGAGCGCGGGGACCGCGACGTGCAGCACGGTCGCGTCGAGGGCGACGAGCAGCAGGCTGACGCAGAGGACGACGAGCACGGCCCAGCGGTTGGCCCCGTGGTCGCTCGTACCGCGCCGATGCCGAGGAACGTCCGCCGCCCGTTTGTCGCGGGCCGTGGTCGTTCCGGACATGTACGCACCTCCCAGTGTTCCGCTCGGTCGGCGGGCCCCGGACGGGACTGCGGCCCGGCGGGCCCGGCTTCGAACGCGAGTGAATCGTCAGGGTACGCGAGTCGGGGCGCCGGGACGGGGCCCCGGCCCACCTCGGCCACCGGGGGTGCGTGGTATCCGTCACGGCCCTCCCGAGTCGCCGGTGACCCAGGGATGACCGGTGCCCGACAAAGCGTGACGGGAACGGCCGACTCCGGAGCGCGGACGCCCGCCCCGCCCCCGCACACCTTTCCCCGGACCGGGAACCGCCAGGTCATAACCTTGATCAACGATCATTCCCGAACCTTCCGGAACTTCCGGTTCCGGCCGTTCCGCAACGGTGCGGACAATTCACGGCCACATCGGGGTAAACACACTCGCCTTACCTGCCGGAGGGCCGGAAAAATGGCCTCACGAAATTCATCCGGCCTGTGCTCGGGCTTTGCGGGGAAGCGCTGAATTCGTGTCTCGGTGAGGTCCGGGCCACATCACATCGTCATCACGAACCCCCTGGTTCGAGCCGAGGGCACCGCTCACCCCCTGTAACGTCGATTGGGTGCGTACCAACCAAATCTTCGCCCGACTGGAGCAGGAGCCGGAGCGACCCAGCAACCGCGATGTGCCGCGGATGAGCCGGACACGCACGGTGCTGTTCGGCTCGGCCGTGTGGTTCTACGTGGCCATCGTCGCGGCCGTTTTCGTGAGCGACCACCTCGTCCGGCTGGACTGGCAGGTCATGCTCTTCCGGCCCTACAAGCAGTGGCCGGAGCTGCACGCCTTCCTCGACTACTTCGTGGTGCTGGGCCAGCGCGGCCCGACCGCCGTGCTGGTCGCCGCGTGGCTGGGCTGGAGATCCTGGAGACAACGCACGCTGCGCCCGCTGCTCGCGCTCGGCGTCGCCCTGCTCCTGCTCAACATCACCGTCGGCGCGGTGAAGTACGGCCTCGGGCGTCTCGGCCCGCACTACGCCACGACCGTCGGCTCGGCCGAGATGTGGTCCGGCGGCGACATATTCCCCTCCGGGCACACCGCGAACGCCGTGGTGACCTGGGGCATCCTGGCCTACCTGGCGACCACCCCCCGCGCCCGGCGGGTGCTGTCGGTCGTCGCCGCCGTCTTCGCGCTCGGCGTGGGCGCCACCACCGTGTACCTCGGCACGCACTGGGTCAGCGATGTGCTCCTGGGCTGGGCCGCGGGCCTGGTCGTGCTGCTGGCCCTGCCCTGGTTCGAGCCGGCCATCGCCACCGTCGAGGCGTGGATCTTCGCGCTCCGCACCCGGTACCGCGCGACCGGCAGCCTGGCCCCGCGGCCGCTGCCGCCGGTGGGCGCCCGCACCTCCCCGCTGGTCACGACGCGCGCCCCGGCACCGGAGAAGGCGCCGCACGGCCTGGAGCCGGTCATCGTCAGCAGCGGGCACGGCTCCGGCGGCCAGAGCGCCCGGAGCGCGGAGAACCGGCCGCACCACCCCGCCCGCCCGCACACCAGCCGCTCCGAGCGCAGCCCGGTCAGCCCGACCGGCAGCCGCAGGCCACCGCACTCCGACCGGACGCCGCGGACCGCCCCCCTGGGCCCGGCGACCGGGCGCGGACGGGCGGGCGGCTGACCCCACGCACCTCCGAGCTGCGGGGACGGTACGCACCCCGGTTCCCCGCACCACACGGCCCCGGCGCTCTGCTCAGCGCCGGGGCCGTCGTCGTACGTCGGGAGGGCTCGCCGTGATGTCCGGGGCGTCGTCGTGACGGGCCGGGCCGACGGTTCCGCGGGCGGCCCGGCTGCGCCCTTCCCCGGCCCTGGCCTCAGCGGACCGCACCGGCCGGACCAACGGGCGAGCCGGCCCGTCACGCGCGGGCCGCTCTCAGCGCCACCCGGCGCCGGTTCCGCCTCCGTAGGGGCGGCACCGGGTCCGGCAGTACCGGGCCGGTCCGCCCACTGACCGGTCAGCCCTTCCAGCAGCGGACGACGACGCCGTCCCGGACCGCCAGATTGAGGCGGCCCGTCAGGTACTCCATGGTGATGATCGCGTCCGGCGGGAGGGTGCGGACCGTGGTCCAGCCGCGCTGCCGGGCACGCTCCTCGGCAGCGGAGGCGTCAAGTCCGACATAGGCCTCGAAGTCGTCGTCCGTCGGCTCGGGTGGGGTCGATGCGTCGCTCATGGTGGCCACCGTAGGCGCCCCCGAAGACGTGACGGAAGGCACGTCCGGGCGACCGGCGGATCCGCGGGTCGTCACGCTTGTGTCACAAGCTGTCGCGTCGACTTCATCACCTCAGCGTCACCCGTACGTGCCCTCCTGAGGGCTCCGGAACTCCGGCCATTCACCGCCGAATTACGTTTCTGACGCCTTGTCCAATAGCCCTCGAAAAACCCGGGGAAATAGTTAACACGGTTCCCGGAAAAGGCTCTTCGAACCCGTCTGGAACTCAATGTTTGCCGCAAGGCAAACGTGGTACCCGATGCAGCGAGGCAACGATGGCTGACACTTCGAAAAACTCAGAGAAGAGCGCGGCGGACGACCGTCCTCCGGCGTTGGACGTCCTCCGGAGAGCCGGAGCGCAGCTCGCCGAGCTGACCGGCCTCCGGGCAGAGGCGGTGACCCGGCTCGAACGCACCGAGAAGGGCTGGATCGTGGAAGTGGAGATCCTCGAGCTGGCCCGGGTGCCGGACACGATGAGCCTGATGGCGTCCTACGAGATCACGACCGACCCGGACGGCACCCTCACCGGCTACCGCCGACTGAGCCGTTACGAACGCGGCCGTTCCGACCGGAGATGACTCCGGGCGGCCGGAGCCGGCTCCGCCGCACACCCATGCAGAAGCGAGAGAGGAAGGTTCGACATGTCCGTTGTCCCGGCGCAGCAGACCGGGGGTGCAGGCGGCACCAGCGGCCTGTACGACGTCCTGGAACTGGTCCTCGACCGCGGGTTGGTGATCGACGCGTTCGTGCGGGTCTCACTGGTCGGCATCGAGATACTCAAGATCGACATACGCATCGTGGTCGCGAGCGTCGACACCTACCTGCGGTTCGCCGAGGCCTGCAACCGGCTCGACCTGGAGTCGGGCCCGAAGAAGGACCCCGGACTGCCGGACCTGGTCGGTGAGATCACCGAGTCCGGGGCGAAGGGCAAGTCCAAGGGCGCGCTCTCCGGCGCCGCCGAGACGCTCTCCGAGGCGTTCAAGCAGGGCCAGTCGGAGGCGGACAGCGGTGACAGGGAGCCGGCGCGACGGCCCCGCCGCACGACGTCCCGCCGGAAGGAGGAGTCGGAGTGAGCACCTACGTCTACGGCATCGTCCTCGCCGCGCACCCGGGCCTGCCCGAGGAGCTGGCCGGCATCGGCGACCCGCCGAACCCGGTCCGCACCGTGCGGGAGGGGGACCTGGCCGCGGTGGTCAGCGACGCTCCCACCGAGCTGCGGCCCAAGCGCCGTGACCTGCTGGCCCACCAGCACGTCCTGACCGAGGCGGGCGCCTCGGGCGCCGTGCTCCCCCTGCGGTTCGGCAGCCTGTCGGACGACGACGACGCCGTGCGGGCCGCGCTCGCCGGTCAGGCGGAGCACTACCGGGAGCAGCTCGGCCGGCTCGACGGCCGGGTCGAGTACAACGTGAAGGCCGTGCACCACGAGGACGCCGTGCTCCGGCTGGTGGTGAACGAGAACAGCGAGGTGCGCACGCTCACCGAGGCCAACCGGGCCGCGGGCGGCGGTTCGTACCAGGACAAGCTGCGGCTCGGCGAGCTGGTGGCCAACGGCGTCAAGACGCGGGAGGTGCACGACGCCAAGGCCGTGGAGGCGGCGCTGGCGCCGCACGCCGAGCAGCACAGCCACGGTCCGGAGACCTCCGGCTGGCTGGTGAACCTCTCCTTCCTGCTGGACCGCGCCGAGTCGGCGGCGTTCCTCAATGCCGTGGAGGAGTTCCGGCAGGCCAATCCGCAGCTCGATGTGCAGGCGACCGGCCCGCTCCCGCCGTACAGCTTCGTCTCCACGGAGCGGGCGACCGCGTAATGGGCCTCCTCGGCGAGATCCTCCTGCTGCCCGCGGCACCCGTCCGCGGTGCGGGCTGGGTGCTGCGGCAGGTGGTGGCGGAAGCGGAACGGCAGTACTACGACCCGGCGGCCGTTCAGCGGGAGCTGAGCAGCCTGGCCGAGCAGCTCGATCAAGGGCTGATCGACGAAGCCGAGTTCGACCGGCGCGAGGACGAGCTGCTGGACCGTCTCGAGGTCGCACAGCAGCGCCGCGCGGCGGCTCCGGGAAGCGGATTCGCGCCCCCGGCGAACGAGGGAAGGACCTCATGACGAACCGACTGGCAGTGGCGCTGGCCGTGACCGCGGGCTATGTGCTCGGACGTACGAAGAAGGCCAAACTGGCCATCGGCGTCGGCAGCATGGTCCTGGGCAAGCGGCTCAACCTCTCCCCGCAGCAGCTCGTGGGGACGCTCACCGAACAGCTCAGGACGAACCCGCAGCTGGCCGAGGTCCGCGACCAGCTGCGCACGGATCTGCAGGGGGTGGGGAAGGCCGCGACGAGCGCCCTGGTCACCCGGCAGCTCAACTCGCTCGCGGACAACCTGCACGGCAGGACCCTCGACGTCCGGGACCGGATCGACACGGGCAAGCTCACCGGCGGCCTGGTGGGCGACGACGAGGACGCGGCGGACGACAAGCCCGCCGACGACGCGTACGAGGCACGCGGCAGCGACCGCGCCGGGAAGGACGCCTCCGGGGGCTCGGGGGACTCGGAGGCGCCGCGGCGCCGGCGTCCCGCGAAGAAGACCGAGGGGACCGGCGGGAAGAGCGAGTCGGACGGGAGCGGTTCCCGGAAGACCGCGGCGAAGAAGGCCTCCTCCGGGCCGCGGTCTTCCGGGAAGGCCCCGGCGAAGAGGCCGGCCGCGAAGAAGACCGAGGGGTCGGCCGCGAGGAACGCGG
The DNA here is from genome assembly GCF_057709105.1 of Streptomyces sp. bgisy100. Lineage (NCBI taxonomy): Bacteria > Bacillati > Actinomycetota > Actinomycetes > Kitasatosporales > Streptomycetaceae > Streptomyces > Streptomyces sp. bgisy100. The sequence goes on along the minus strand of NZ_JBYITE010000020.1, from coordinate 51,124 downwards.
GGTCGGCGGCGAAGAAGACCGCGGGCACCGCCCGGCGGGCGACCGGCCGGCGCACCGGAGGTGGCGACCGTGACTGACGGACCGAAGGGCACGGGCAACCCCGTCTCCACCCTCAAGGACAGTGTGGTGGGCAACCCCGCCACCGACCGGCTCAAGGAGGAGGCCGCGGCGTTCGCGGCCGCCCAGGCCCAGCGGCTGTTGATATCCGCCGGCCGGAAGCTGGGCGGGGCGACCACGAAGCTCAACGACATCGCCGAGGGCAACAGCCCCGGGCTGTTCCACCTGGCGAAGGAGGGCAGCAAGAAGTTCGCCGAGGGCAAGGGCCCGGTGCGGTCGGCCGTGGAGATCGGCGCGACGAACCTCAAGGACAACCTCAAGGACAAGGTCAAGGGCGCCTTCCAGGGCCTGGGCGGCGGCAAGCGCAAGGGCGGCGGGGGCAAGGGCAAGTTCGTCACCATCGTCGAGGACATCGACGTCGGCGTGCCCGTCCGCGAGGCGTACAACCAGTGGACGCAGTTCCAGGAGTTCAGCACCTTCGCCAAGGGCGTGCAGGGGGTGGAGTCCGCCGACGACACGACGTCCAACTGGCGCGCCAAGATCTTCTGGTCCAGCCGCAGTTGGAAGGCGAACACCACCGAGCAGATCCGGGACCGGCGCATCGCCTGGACCTCGGAGGGCGCCAAGGGCAGCACCAAGGGCGTCGTCACCTTCCACCCGCTGGGCGAGAACCTCACCACGGTGCTGCTGGTCATCGAGTACTACCCCAAGGGGCTGTTCGAGAAGACCGGGAACATCTGGCGCGCCCAGGGCCGTCGCGCCCGGCTCGACCTCAAGCACTTCCGCCGCTTCCTGATGATGCGCGGCGAGGCCACCGGCGAGTGGCGCGGCGAGATCCGGGACGGCGAGGTCGTGCTCAGCCATGACGACGCCCTGGCCGAGGAGGAACACGCCGAGGAGCACGCGGACGACGAGCACGGCGACGGCGCCGAGGACCGCGCGGCCGGCGACGACGACCTCGGGGACGAGGAGTTCGACGACGGAGCCGAGGGCCACGAGGACTCCGAGGAGGCCGACGCCGAGGGGGACGAGCCGGACGGCGAGGACGACGACGGCGAACCGTACGACGAGGACGGGCACGACGCCGACGACGAGGCGCCGGAGGACGAGGAGCCCGAGGACGAGTACGAGGCGGAGGACGAGGAGGACAGCGACGGCGCGTACGAGACCGAGGACGCCCACGAGGACGACGGCGACTACGACGACGCGTACGAGGACGAGGTGGCCGAGGAGGAGCCGGAGCGCGTCCGCGCCTCCCGCTGACCTCCCCGCCGCGGCCGACGAGAAGAGGACCGCCGGAATGACGGGAACCCTGCCCGAGCCGTACGGCTCCTCCGGCAGCAGCGCCAACCTGGCGGACATCCTGGAACGGGTGCTCGACAAGGGCGTCGTGATCGCCGGAGACATCAAGATCAACCTGCTCGACATCGAGCTGCTCACCATCAAACTGCGGCTCATCGTGGCCTCGGTCGACAAGGCCAAGGAGATGGGAATCGACTGGTGGGAGCACGACCCGGCGCTGTCCTCGGGCAGCCGCAGCCGGGAACTCGCCGCGGAGAACCAGGAGCTCCGCGACCGGATCGCCGCCCTCGAACAGCGGGATCCGGAGCGGCGGAAGCCCGAACTGCCGGACGGCTCCGAGCAACGGAAGAAGCCGGACCGGCGGGAGGAGAGGTCATGACCGCGCTGCTGAGCTACGTCTATGCGGTGACCCGCTCCGCGGACTGCCGGCTGCCCGAGGACCTGCGCGGCATCGGCGGGGCGCCGGTGGCCGTGGTCGCGGAGGACGGGCTCGCGGCCGCGGTGACCGCGGTGCCCGCCGCCGACTTCGAGGAGGCGCCGCTGCGCGCGCACCTGGAGGACCTCGACTGGCTGGAACGGACCGCCCGCGCGCATCAGCACGTGGTGGACGCGGTCGCCGCGACCGGCTGCGCCCTGCCGTTGCGGCTGGCCACGGTCTACCGCGACGAGCAGGGCGTACGGCAGATGCTCGCCTTGGGCCGGGAGCGGTTCGGGCCGGCGTTCGCCCTGCTGGAAGGCCGGGACGAGTGGGGCGTGAAGATCTACACGGAGAGCGGCCCGTCCGCCCCCGCGGACGCTTCCGCCGCCCCGGCCGCCGGCCGTGCGCGCCCCGCCTCGGGGCGCGACTACCTGCGGCAACGGCAGCAGCAGCGCAAGACGCAGGAGAGCACCCGGCAGCAGGCCGACGACCGCGCACGGGAGGCCCATGAGGCGCTCACCGGACTCGCCGAACGCTCCCGGCTGCACCGCCCGCAGGACTCCCGGCTCTCCGGGGCGAGCGGGCAGAACGTGCTCAACGGCGCCTATCTCGTGGACCGGGAGGAGGCGGTGGCGTTCCGTTCGCTGGTGAGCGAACTGGCCGACCGGGCCGCCGGGCTGCGGATCGAGCTGACCGGGCCCTGGGCGCCGTACTCGTTCACCTCGGCCGACTCCGACGCGTACGCCGGCACCGGCGCGGGCCCGACGAACGGCACCGTGGGCGGGCGGGCCTCCGGGGCGGAGGGGACGGCCCGATGACCATCGAACCGTCCCCGTCCCCGTCGCCGCCCCCGTTCCCGGAGCCGATGGCGGAGCGGCAGATCGCGCTGGTGGACCTGCTGGACCGGCTGCTCGCGGGCGGAGTCGTCCTCGCCGGCGACCTGACGCTGCGGATCGCCGACGTCGATCTGGTCCGGATCGATCTGCACGCGCTCATCAGCTCGGTGAACGAGAACGTGCCGTCGCCGTGGGACACCGGAGAGGGGTGACGGCGGCGTGGAACGTCCGCACAACCGGCTGGAACTGGACCGGGACACCGTCGAGCGCGATCTGATGCGCCTGGTGCTGACCCTGATCGAGCTGCTGCGCCAGCTCATGGAACGTCAGGCGCTGCGCCGGGTCGACCAGGGGGACCTGACGGAGGACCAGGAGGAGCGGATCGGGCTGACCCTGATGCTGCTCGCCGAGAAGATGGAGGAGCTGCGGGACCAGTTCGGGCTGGAACCGGAGGACCTCAACATCGACCTCGGCCCCTTGGGCCCGCTGCTCCCCCGCGACTGACCGGTGCGGGCCGGGAACCGGTGCACCGGCCCGTACCGAGGCCCCGGGTGCCGGGCGGAGGCCCGGGCCTGCGCGGTGGCTCCCGCCCGGTGGACCGGCGTTCCGCTGCGGCGTGCTGCCGGGCGAACCCGGCGAAGGGGGCATAACGTTCCCGTGGAGCAGCGGCCGGACGGCTCGCGCCACGACGGGTGAAGGGACGTTGATGAGCAGCCGGACCGAGGAGGCGAGCGTCGGCCCCGCACCGGTGCGGACACCCGGGCAGATCGCCGTCGACTGGCTGACCACCACCGACCACAAGAAGATCGGCCACCTCTACCTGATCACGTCGTTCGCCTTCTTCCTGGCGGGCGGCGTGCTGGCGCTGCTGATGCGCGCCGAGCTGGCCCGTCCGGGCCTGCAGATCGTCTCCAGCGAGCAGTTCAACCAGGCGTTCACCCTGCACGGCACGATCATGCTGCTGCTCTTCGCCACCCCGACGTTCGCCGGTTTCGCCAACGAGATCATGCCGCTGCAGATCGGCTCCCCCGATGTGGCCTTCCCCCGGCTGAACATGCTGTCGTACTGGCTGTTCCTGTTCGGCGGACTGATGGTGCTGGGCAGCCTGCTGACGCCGGACGGCGCCGCCGACTTCGGCTGGACGGCCTATGCCCCGCTGAACGGCTCCGCCCGGTCGCCCGGCATCGGAGCCGACCTCTGGATCATGGGACTGGCGCTGGCCGGGTTCGGCACGATCCTGGGGTCGGTCAACTTCATCACCACCATCATCTGCATGCGCGCCCCCGGCCTGACGATGTTCCGGATGCCGATCTTCACCTGGAACACCCTCTTCACCTCGATCCTGGTGCTGATGGCCTTCCCGGTGCTGGCGGCCGCGCTGCTCTGCCTGGAGGCGGACCGCCGCTTCGGGGCGGTGATCTTCCAGCCGGAGAACGGCGGCGCGCTGCTGTGGCAGCACCTCTTCTGGTTCTTCGGCCACCCGGAGGTCTACATCATCGCGCTGCCCTTCTTCGGCATCATCACCGAGATCCTCCCGGTGTTCTCCCGCAAGCCGATCTTCGGGTACGTGACGCTCGTGGCCGCCACCATGGCGATCACCGGTCTGTCGGTGGTGGTGTGGGCGCATCACATGTTCGCGACGGGCGCGGTGCTGCTGCCCTTCTTCTCGCTGCTGTCCTTCCTCATCGCGGTCCCGACCGGCGTCAAGTTCTTCAACTGGTCCGGCACGATGATCCGCGGCTCGCTGTCGTTCGAGACGCCGATGCTGTGGGCGGTCGGCTTCCTGGTGACCTTCCTGTTCGGCGGGCTCACCGGCGTCCTCCTGGCCTCCCCGCCGCTGGACTTCCACGTCACCGACAGCTACTTCGTGGTGGCGCACTTCCACTACACGGTCTTCGGCACGGTGGCCTTCGCGACGTTCGCCGGCTTCTACTTCTGGTGGCCGAAGTTCACCGGCCGGATGCTCGACGAACGGCTCGGGAAGATGCACTTCTGGACGCTGTTCATCGGCTTCCAGACGACCTTCCTGGTGCAGCACTGGCTGGGCGCCGAGGGGATGCCGCGGCGCTACTCCGACTACCTGGCCGCCGACGGCTTCACGGCCCTCAACACCGTCTCGACGATCGGGGCGTTCCTGCTCGGCCTGTCCACCCTGCCGTTCCTCCTCAACGTCTGGCAGACCTCACGCGAGGGCCGGAAGGTGACGGTCGACGATCCATGGGGTTACGGCAGGTCACTGGAGTGGGCGACCGCCTGTCCGCCGCCGCGCCACAACTTCGTGACCCTGCCGCGGATCCGCTCGGAGTCGCCCGCGTTCGATCTGCACCACCCCGAGGTGGCCGAACTGGAGGAGTCCCCGCCGGGCCGGGAGCGCGCGGTGGCCGAGTGGGAGGATTGAGACCGGCGGGCCACGGAACACGGACCGGCCCCGGTGGGGTCCGGGGCCACTGCTCCGAGCACAGTGGGTCTCCGTCTCCGTCTCCGTCTCCGGCTCCGGCTACGGCTACGGTCCCGGTCCCGGAATCGGCCTGAGCCGGCCCGGGGCAGCGGTGCGTGCCGCCCCGGACGGCGGATCACGCGGCGGCGGAGCCGTCCACGGGGCCGATCCGTACGGACAGGTTGTTGTCCGCCGTGTAGTACGGGCCCACTTCGGCCGGGCCGTGCGGGGCGGGCACCGGCTGCGCCGGGTAGGTGAAGATGTGCTTCTTGTCCGGCACGTCGTCGAGGATCCGGGCGATCCGCACCGGCTCGGCGTCAGCGGTGGGGCGCAGCCACAGGTCCCAGCGGTCGGCGCCGCCCTCCCAGACCTCCGACAGCTCCTTGTAGGGGAGGGTGAAGGCGAGGTGCCGGTCGCAGCCCCCGCCGCGGACGGCGCTCTCCGCGCACGCGTCCGCCGTCCGCACCAGGGAGGGGTCCCGGCGGCAGCGGGCCTCGGCCGTGGCGTCCCGGCCCGCGGTCACGCCGTACAGCCGCACCTGGACGGTCAACGCCCCGTCCGCGAGCAGGATCTCCCCGGCCTCGGCGTGCGGGGTCCGGTGCCAGCTGCGGACGGAGAGGTTGCCGTGCTTGGTCGCGTACGGGACGCGGACGGCCACCGAGGGCCGGTCCGGGTCGGGGCGCCGGTCGACGAGGGAGCGCAGGTCCAGGATGCCGGGAGCCAGCCGCGCCGGTTCGCCGCCGCCGAGGGCCACGGACGCGTCCCAGCGCCCCTCGGGCAGCGGAACGGTGCTGGGCAGCACGGCCCGCAGCCGGCGCTCGTTGGCGTGGACCAGGGGCAGCCGCACCTCGTCGGCGGCGCCGTCGCCGCCGCGTCGCCGCAGGACCAGCGCGGCGTCCCAGCCGTCCGGGGCCGGCGGGCCCGGGGGCGCGGCGATGTCGAAGGTGAGACCGCCCGCGGAGTCCGCGATGCAGTCGGCGTCGGGGGTACCCGTGCCGAGGGTCACGGGAAGGACGGTCACGGCGATGGGCTCCTTCTCGGTGCGGGGCTGGGTCTCTGCCGACCGGTCGGCAGCGGTGGGGGCGGGCGGTCCGGAGGCGGCGGTCATGCGGGGCTGCCTCTCCGCAGGGCGCCCCGGCTCGCGTCCCGGACGGCGTACGCGCCGCCGAGCAGCGCACCCTGGGTGCGGTGCAGGGAGCCGCGCAGCCGGGTCCGGGCGCTGCCGCGGCCGCACTTGGCGACCAGGTCGGTGAAGAGCGACTCGTAGCGGCCGGCGACCCGGGAGGGGTCGAAGCGCGCCGAGCCGCGCAGGGCGGCGTGGCCCATACGCTGCCGCTGCTCGTCGTCGTTGATGAGCTCGAGCAGCGCCGCGGCGACGGCGTCGGCGTTCCGCGGCGGCACCAGCAGCCCGTCGACCCCGTTGTCGATGATCTCGCCCGGCCCGTGCGGGCAGTCGGTGGAGACCACCGGCAGCCCGCAGCGCATCGCCTCCACGATGGTCATCCCGAAGGATTCGAGGCTGGAGGTGACCGCAGCGATCGACCCCTTGGCCCACTCGGGCTCGATGGGGTTGGCCGGGCCCATGAGGAACACGTGGTTGTAGAGGCCGAGCCGGTCGATCAGGGCGCGCAGCTTGTCCTTCTCGGCCCCGCCGCCGTAGATCCGCAGCCGCCAGTCGGGGCGTTCGGCGGCCACGGTGGCGAAGGCGCGGATGAGCAGGTCGTAGCGCTTGACCTTGGCGAGGCGCCCGGCGGCGACGACCCATTTGTGGGTGCCGTCGGCCGGTTCGACGGCCGGGGCGGGCACGCTGTTGGGCACCGCCTCGATCCGTACCCCGGGCAGCCGCATCCGCCCGCGGTAGGCGGTGGCGTCGGCCTCGGTGACGGTGGTGACGGCGTCGAGCCGCGGGTACAGGCCGCGCAACTCCTTGCGCAGGGCCTCCGAGTGGCTGTCGAGCGTCAGGTGCTCCTGGCCGACGCGGACCGGGCCGCGGCGGGCCTGCCGGGCGATGTGCACATTGATGCCGGGCCGGGTGCCGACGAGCACATCGGCGTCGACCGTCCGCAGATGGCGGGCGATGCGCTGGTCGGTGAGCTCGCTGTACTGCTGGTAGCGGCCTTCCGCCTGCGGGAAGACCCTCGCCGGTCGCCGGTGCTCGGGGCGGCCGCCCTCGTAGCCGTCCGTGTCCTTGCGGATGTCGACGAGATGGCTGAGCCGTACCTTCGCCCCCGGGTCGAACACCGGCTCGTCGCGGTGCCGGAAGACCGAGACGATCTCCACGTCGTGCTGTTCCGAGAGCGTCTGTGCCAGGTTGAACGTTGTACGGATGGTTCCGCCGATGCCGTACGCATTATGAATCAGGAATGAGATGTGCATCCGTCCCCGTATCCCACGCTTCCCTGCGGACAGCCCGTCTCGTCCGCCTACCGATTGGTAAGACCGCCCTTTCCGGCTACGGGTTGGTCTCTATCACCGTCTCGTTCCAGAAGTGATGCGATATCGGTAGCGAAGGTCGGGAACCTATTCGATTCCCCCCACATCAGGGCTTGTACGGAAGCTGTGGAACGGTGAAGCAGTTGTCGGTCATTTCACCACCCTGAGTGGTCCAGCCACCGGCGCCACCCCGGGCGTCATCACTCCAACGAGCGACGGACAGACAGGCCCGCCGGGTCTTCGGGGGCTCGGGCGACGGCGTGAACGACACCGGCAGCAGCAGCCCGCGTGCCGTGTACGGCGCGTCGCGCGTCATGAAGCGCTCGACGCAGGCGCGGGTGAGCCGGTCCCCGCAGGACCGGGCGGCGTCGGTGAACCACATGGCGGCGGCCCATCCCTCCAGTTGCCATTGCGACAGGGTGTCCCCGCCGGGTTGTCCGCGCATTCCGTCACGAAACGCGTGAACAGCCGATTGGCCGGTGTCGTCGTAGTTGCGGCTGGATCCTGTCGCCCAGAGGGCGTTGCGGCAGGCCGGCGCGTCCCGGTAGTCCTCCGGCACGGCGTCGGACCAGTTCTGCACGTTGGTCACCTTGGCGGTGACCTCGACGCCGGCCCGGTCCATCGCCTGGCAGAGCCGGGAGTTGCCGTGGGTGTCCATGGCGTCGAAGACCAGATCGGCACCGGCGGCGCGCAGGTCGGCCGCGACCGCCTGGAAGTTGGGGAGTGCGAAGTCGACCTCCTCGGGGACCACCCGGTAGCCCTCGGCCTTCAGCCCGCGCATGACGAGGCGGGCGTACGCGGCCGACGCCGCCTGGTTGTAGAACACGACGGCGGCGGTGCGGGCGCCCTGTTCCCGCTTGAAGTAGCGGTAGACCTCGGTGCCGCCGTAGAGGGTGCCGCCCCACCCCGGCTCGCCGCCCTTGCGGGGCGCCTGGCTGCCGTAGATGCCGTAGAGGTGCGGGTAGGTGTCGTAGGCGGCGCCGATGGGCTGGCCGCCGATGTCGGGGACGCCGGCGCGGCTGACCCGGGGGGCGCCGGCGTAGTCCAGCGCGGTGGTGGCCACCAGGGCGAAGACCTTGTCCTCGTCGATCAGCCGGTGCACACATTCGTTGTTTCCGACGCCGCTGCCGCCGTCGTCGCAGGTGACGACCCGGACGGGACGGCCGTCGAGCCCCCCGTGCGCGTTGAGCGAGCGGAAGTAGGCCCGCGCGCCGTCCCGGGGGCCGGTGAAGGCGGCGCCGCCGACCGGGCTGGTGGCGCTGGTGATGATGCCGACCTTGACCGGCGCCCGGCCGGCGGGCTCCCGGGAGCGCGACTCCCCCGGCGTCCCGCGATCGTGGAAGTCGCTCTCCGGCAGCCGGCTGCCGCAGGCCGCCGTGAAGGCCAGCAGCACCGCCAGCAGACCCGCCGGCAGCACCGTGAGAAGCACCGCCCACCGGCTCCGGTCAGCAGCCGGGCGCCTTGACGTCATTGCCGCTCATCGACACCAGGGCGCAGAGCGTCTTCACCGAGACCTTCCACACCTGCCCCTGCTCGACGGAGCTGCCGGAGGCGTTCGGCAGCGCGGTCCGACCCTGCAGGGTGAGGCTGTAGGTGACGTCCGCCGCGGTGGGCGAGGTGAAGGTGACCTTCGTGACCTGTGCCGCGACCTGCCGGCCGCGCTGATCGCCGCTGAACGCCTGGAGCAGCGGCCGCAGGTCCTCGCCGTTCTGGAGCAGCTTCGCCTTCTCGTCGACCGAGGTGGCCGGGTCGAAGAACTTCTCCCAGTTCTGCCTGATCTGCTTCTCGGCTCCCTGGGGATCGCTCGGCCCGGTGGTCCTCGGAGCCGAACTCGTCGTCGGGGAGGGCTCGCCGTCACCTCCGCCGCCGTTCCCGCAGCCGACCGCCACGCCGCCCAGGAAGAGCACCCCTGCCGCCGTCCACGCCGCTGCCCGCGCATGTCCGTCGAGGACCATCCGGCTCACCACCAGGTGTCGTCGACCCCTGTCTGTCCGATGCTTTCAGAGTGTGACCCAACCGGTCATAGTGCAACACATCGGGCAATTCGCACCGCCGGTGCGCTGAGCTCCGGGTCCGGACCCGGTCATCGGGCGCCGGGCCGCGAGCCCTGGGCTCGGGCGCTGGGACCGGGTCCGGGTTCGGGCTCCGGGCTCCGGGCTCCGGGGCTGGGACCGGGCGCTGGGCCGGGGCGTCGCCCGGCGCCTCGTGCTCGTGCTCGTGCTCGTGCTCGTGCTCGTGCTCGTGCCGGAGCTGATGCCCGAGCGATGTTCAGCCACCGGGGACCTCAAGGGGGCCGGATGCGGACCTCACGACAGCGGGGCCGGGCGAGGACCGTGCTGCACTGGGCCGGCTGGCCGGTGCTGGCCGGCGGGGCGGTGCTGTGCGCGGTGGGCTGGTACGGGGTGTCCGGGGAGCGGTTCGCCGAGCGGCAGATTCCGTATCTGGCCTCGTGCACGGTGCCCGGCGCGGCGCTGATCGTGGCGGGCGCGGTCCTGCTGGCCCGGGGCGAACAGGGCCTCGCGGCGGAGCGGGTGGAGGAGCTGTACCGGCTGCTCGTCGCGTCGGAGGACGCCGGGAGTGCGGACGCGGCGGGTGAGGACACCGGGAGCGGGAACGGGCCCACGGCCGGCGGCCGGGTGAGCGGACCGGCGGCAGGGCACGGCCGTCCGCCCGGACGCGGTCCGGGCGGGCCACCGGCTCCGGGGCGCGGGCCCGCCGCGCGCTCACCGGCCGCGCAGCCGTCGGCGTCCGTACGGGAGACATCCGGTGCCGGGGCGGTGGAGCTGGTGGCGGTACCGGGCGGCACCCTGCTGCACCGGCCGGACTGTCCCCTGGTCGCCGGCAAACCGCAGACGGTCCCCATGACCGCCGGCGCGGCGGGGCAGGGCACCGGGATGGCTCCCTGTCCGGTGTGCGAACCGGAGCTCGCCGTCCGGGAGCCGGGTTCTCCAGGAACGGCACGAGAGTCCGGAGCCGCCCCGGAAACGGGACCGGAACCGGAATCAGAACCGGAATCGAAAGAGGAATCGGAGAGGGAACCGGGAACGGATCCGGGACCGGCCCCCGGTGAGCCCCGCCGTGACACCGGCTCCGGTCCCCCGCCCCGCCCGCCGGGCGAGGCCTGACCGTGGGGTCGCTCAGCTACGAGCTCACCCTCGCCGGGATCGCCGTCGGCAGCGCCGCCGCCCTGACCGGTATCGGGCTCATCGTCACCTACCGGGCCACCGGGGTGCTCAACCTCGCGCAGGGCGCGGTCGCCATGGTCACCGCGTACGCGATGCGGCAGTTCGCCGTCGGGTGGCACTGGCCGCTCGCCGTGGCCGCCGCCGTGAGCCTGCTGGTCGTCGCGCCCGTGCTGGGGCTGCTGACCGACCTCGCCGTCTTCCGTCCGCTCGCCCGCTCCCGCGACCTCGGCACCGCCGGCCCCGCCCCGACGCTCGTCGCCTCACTCGGGGTCTTCGTGCTGCTGGTCGGCGGCGCCACCCTGCTGTGGGGCACCGGCGCCCGGGCGGACGCCCCGGACCTGCTGCCCGCCGACCCGTGGGTGCAGCTCGGCACCGCGGTCCTGCTGGCCGCGGCGGTCGGCGCGGTGACCCGCTGGACCCGGTTCGGCAGGGAGCTGCGGGCCGTCGTCGACAACCGGCGGCTCGCGGTCCTCGGCGGAGTCGACGCGGACCGGGTGGCCTCCGCGGGCTGGGCCTTCGGCGCGTTCACCGCGGGGCTGACCGGGGTGCTGCTCGCCCCGTACGTCCGGCTCGACCCGTACGGGCTGCCGCTCCTGGTCATGGAGGTGATGGCGGTGGCCGTCGCCGCGGGGATGCGGAGCCTGCCGGTGGCCGTGGGGGTGGCGCTCGCCATCGGGGTGGCGCAGAGCCAGTTGACCCAGGTGCACCCGGAGGGCTGGACGGCGCCGTTGCTCCAGGCGGTGGGGGCCAATCTGTTCGTCGTCGCGCTGCTGATCGCGGCGCTCGCGGTGCCCGGGATCGGCGGGGCCGTGGGGCAGGGCGGTCCGGAGGACGCCGGAGGCGGCGGGCCGTTCCGCCGGGCTCCGGTGGCCCGGCTCGCGGGGCGGCACGCCACCACCGCCTGGCTGGTCTGCGGGGTGCTCCTGCTGCTGCCGCTGGGCTTCGCGGGCCGGGACCTGCAGACGGCACTGCAGGTGCCGGGGCTGGCCGTCGTGCTGCTGTCGCTGGTCGTCGTCACCGGGACGGGCGGGCAGATCTCCCTCGGGCAGGCCGCCTACGCCGGTCTGGGCGCGCTGTTCACCGCGCTGCTCGCCGCGGGGCGCTTCCCCGGGCTGCCGCTGCTGCCCGAACTGCCCGCCCTGGCGGTGGCCGTCCTGCTGGTGGCCCCGCTGGGACTGCTCACCGGGTGGCCCGCCATCCGCCGGCGCGGGCTGGCCCTCGCCCTGGTCACCCTCGCCATCGGCGTGGCGGTCAGCCGCTTCGTCTTCGCGCAGCCGTACGCGACGGCCGGACTGAGCCCGGGCAGACCGGCCGGCTTCAGCAGCGACCGCGCGTACTACCTGCTGGAACTGGTGCTGCTCGGCGGGTCCCTGGCCGCCGTCGCGGCGCTGCGCCGGGGCCGGGCGGGGCGGGCGCTGGCCGCGATGCGCGACCACGAGCCCGGGGCGGCGGCCGCCGGCGTCCCGGTTCCCGAGCTGAAGCTGGCGGCGTTCGTCGCCGGTGCGGCGCTGGCCGCCCTCGGCGGCGGGATGCTGGGCATGGGAGCGGAGGCGTTCGACCCGGCCGCGTACGACCCGGTGCGCAGCCTGCTCTGGTTCGCGGCCGTGGTGGTGCTCGGCGCGGACAGTCTGCTGGGCGCGATGGCCGCGGCGGTGCTCCTGGTGGGGCTCGACGCCGGCGCGCGGGGCGGGGTCGCGGCCGCGGCCGTCGGGCTGCTCGCGGTCCTGCTGATCCGCTTCCCGGACGGGCTGCCGGGCGCGGTCCGCTCCACCGCCGCGCGGCTGGTCCACGGCCGGGGCCCGGCGGTCCTGACCCCGCTGGGCGAACGCGTCGCGGCGCGGCTGCGGGCAGCCGCCCCGGTGCCGGCGACGCCGGCAGCGGGGGCCGGCGCCGGCCGCCCGCGGCCCCGCGGTACCCGCCCGTGGTCCGACGGCTCACTCCTCCCCCACCGGCCCGGACCGGAGGAACCCGCTCCGCGGCCCGGCGCGCCCGCCGGTCCGCCGCCCGGGGCCACCTCTCCCCCCGGCGCCGGACCGGGCACCACCCCGCGGCGGTCCCGGAGCGTCGCCCCCTCGGGCCCGCCGCCCCGCCCGGGGCGGCTCACGGCCCGCGGCATCCGCGTGACGTACGGCGGATTCACCGCGCTCGACGGCGTCGACCTCACCGTCGCCCCGGGCCGGGTGACAGCGCTCATCGGGCCCAACGGCGCCGGGAAGAGCACCCTGTTCCACTGCCTCTGCGGCACTCTGCGTCCCCGGTCGGGGGTGGTGCTGCTCGACGGGCGGGACATCACCCGGCGCCCCGGTCACACCCGCACCCGGCTCGGGGTCGCCCGGACGTTCCAGCAACTCGCCGTCTTCCCCGCCCTCACCGTCCTGGAGAACGTCCGGATCGGCGCGGAGCAGGGCCGGGTGCGCGACCCAGCGGCCGTCGAACCGGCGCTGCGGCTGCTCGGCCTGGACGGTCCGGTGCGCGACCGTCCGGCGGCCGGGCTGTCCACCGGCACCCTGCGCCGGGTCGAACTGGCCCGCGCCCTCGCCGGCGGCCCGCGCACCCTCCTCCTCGACGAGCCCGCGGCAGGTCTCGACACCGCCGAAGTCGCCGCGCTGGCCCGGGTGCTGCGGGCACTGGCCGCCGACGGGACGGCGCTGCTGATCGTCGAGCACGATCTCGACCTGGTGGAGGGTCTCGCCGACACGGTGTACGCCATGGCGGCCGGCCGCATCGTCGCCACCGGCCCGGCGGCCCGGGTCCTCGCGGAGGCCGCGCCGTGAACGGAGCAGCGCCCACGAACGGCGCCGCACTGTGACGGAGCAGCAACCACGAACGGCGCCGCATTGTGACGAAGCCGCACCATGAAGGGGGCCGCACCATGAAAGACGCCGCACCATGAACGGAACCGCGTCGCCTCCGGCCCCGGCACCCGCGCCCGGACGGCCACGCCCCGACGACGGGCGCACCAGGAGCGGAGCCGCGCCATGAGTGTCGACATCGCGCTGTACGGCGCGCGGGTGCGCTACGGCCCGCTGGAGGCCCTGCACGGTGTCGACCTGGCGGTTCCCGCGGCCCGGCTGACCGTGCTCCTCGGCCGCAACGGCGCCGGGCGCACCACGGTCCTGCGGGCCCTCGCCGGTACCGTCGCGCTCGCCGCGGGCCGGGTGGAGTGGCGCGGCGCCGACGTCACCCGGCTGTCGGCGCACGAACGCGCCCGGCGCGGCCTGCTGCTGGTGCCCGACCGGCGCGCCGTGTTCGGCTCCCTCACCGTGGCGGAGAATCTGGCGCTCGTCCTGCCGCCGGGCGCGGACCCGGGCCGCGCCCGGGAGACGTATCCGGCGCTGGCGCCGCTCCTCGGTCGCCGGGCGGGCACGCTGTCCGGCGGGGAGCAGCGGATGCTCGCCGTCGCCCGCGCGCTGCACTCCCCGGCCCGGCTGCTGCTCCTGGACGAGCCCACCCAGGGCATGTCCCCCGCGTCCGCGGCCCGGACCTGCGCGCTCCTCGGGGAGGCGACGGCCGCCGGGCGGACCGTCGTGGTGGCCGAGCAGTCCCTCCCGCCCGCGCTGCGCGCCGTGACCGGGGTGGTGTACGAACTGCGCCGCGGCGCGGTGGTCTTCGCGGGTGAGCCCGCGGAGTGGCCGGAAGCGCGGAGCGCCACCGGCTGACGGGTGCCCTCAGGGGGTGCACCATGCCCGCCCGGGTCGCGCGGTCCGGCGCCTTGCGATGTCCGGCGCCGGACCACACGACCTCATCGGGCGCTCACCGTGCAAGGCCCCTAACCGAGCCCGGCCCGCCGGGAACAGCCCGGCCAGGCGCTCCAGCCCCGGGCCCGCACCACGGACTCGGCGACCTTGATCTGCTCGGACCGGGTGGCGAGGTCGGCGCGCGGGGCGTACGCGCGGCCGCCGTGCGCCTCCCAGGTCTGCTGGCCGAACTGGAGCCCGCCGTAGTAGCCGTTACCGGTGTTGGCGTCCCAGCGTCCGCTGCTCTCGCACTGCGCCAGCCGGTCCCAGGCCGCCGCGGGCGGACCGGTGCGGCTGCGGGGCGGGGCGGACTCGGCCCAGGCGGCCTGCGGCAGCGGCCCCAGAAGCGCGGCGAGCGTGAGGACCATCGGTGTGACACCACGGATGTGCGACATGCCACACGCTACGCACGCCCGGACGCCGGGCCCGTGGAACCGCGCCGGGCCGGCGGTGCGGGAGCGACCCGGTCGGACCATCGGCGGCGGGGCGTTCCCCAGGTCCTGTCGTCAAGCTCCCGTCGTCCGCCCGGAAGGCGGACTCCGTGGCGTCGGGTGGGCCGGATCCGCGCGGATTCGGCGTCCCCGCGTGCGTGACCCGGGCGGCAGATCGCCCGTTGTCCTCTTATGAGCCGGGAGCTCCTCCCGGCGACCACCACCGAACATCGAGGAGCCCCCCGTGCCGCGCATGCTCGACGTCAGCGATGACGTACGTGCCGAGATCGGTGACGAAGAAGCCGATCGGCTGATCGCGGGCGAGAACGCCCCGGGCAGCTACGACTGCACCTCCTGCCGGACTCCCGGCGACACCGAGCAGGAGCGCACCAGCACGGTGCTGTTCGTCGGTGACGAGACGGCGGTGCTCGCCTTCGCCCACGCCGGCTGCATTCCCTCGCAGGTCGTCCCGGTCTCGGAGGACCAGTTGCAGGGCGCGGTGCGCAGCATCACCGGCGAGGGGGAGCCCGCCGACCACCACCCGTACGGGTACCCGGCGCACGCCGCGCCGTCCCATGCCGCCCAGGCCCCCGCGGCCCATGCGTACCCCGCGCCGTCCCACGAGGCGCCCGCCCATGCCGCTCCGGCCCACGCCGCACCGGCCCCGGCTCCGGCGTACGCCGTCCCGGAGGACCTGCAGGCGGCCCCGCGCCAGGCGGTGATCGGGGTGACCAGCGGGCTGATCCTGATCGACGACAGCCTGTACCCGGCGCTGGTGGTGGAGCCGACCACGCCGATCGCCCGCCCCGGCAGCGACGGCCCCGGCGACGACTTCCTGCCGCTCCTCATCGAGCAGGGCTTCATGCCGGTCACGGACGTCGAGCAGCTCCCCGAGGTGCTGCCCGGCTGGTCCGTGCTGTTCGCGATGGGGCAGCTGCACGCGATCCTGCAGCCGTCGGCCACCGGCGGACGGCCGACGGCGTGGTGGCAGGCCCACCAGCCGCTGACCGTGACCGACGGCTGGCGGACGGCGGTCAACCGGCTGTCGCGGGTCCTGCTCTTCGCCGCGCCGGTGGGCTCCATCGGCCAGCAGCCGCGCGAGGACCTGATGCGCGACGCCCTGGACCGGGCCGCCGCGGGCGGCGCGCTCGTCTCCGCGGTCATGCCGCTGGCGGGCACATGACCCGGCCCCCCTCGGGCGGTCCGGGGAGTGACGCGGAGTCCGCTCCGCAGGCCGCCGTCCGGCGGACCGGCTGGGGCACCGGCGCGCACCCGGTGCCGCGAACAGGCGGTTTCGCCGCTGCCCCGCATCCGTCCGGGCCCGAGGTCGTTGGCAGCTACGTGCACTCATACGACCCCGCCCCACGACCCCCGTACCAGCACCACATCCCCGGTATGCGCCCGCCGCACGAGACGCCGGCGCAGCAGTCGCCGACGCCGATCTACGACGCGCTGTACGCGGAGTACCGCCGGCAGTTCCGCGCACTGCCCGGTGACCGCACGGGCGAGGAGGACCTGGGGTTCGCACCGTTCAACACCGGGGGCCGGCGCCCGCCCCAGCACCGTGCGCCGGAACACCGTGCGCCGGAGCAGCGCGGTTCGTGGGACCGGGTCCGGACCTGGGATCCGCAGCGGCAGAACCGCCCGGGGTTCCCCCCGGCGCTGCCGCCGGGACAGCGCGACAACCGGAGGCACGGGCTGTAGCGGGCCCGGCCCCGGCCGTCGGGCATCACGGCCCGGACCGCTCCCCGCGCGGTGCCGGCCGTCCCGACGGCACGGGGTGCGGCCGGCACGCCCGGGGCGTGCGCTCCGCGGCCTACTTCTTCCGGCCGCGCTTCTCGCGGACCCGCACCGAGATGTGGATCGGGGTGCCCTCGAAGCCGAACTCCTCGCGCAGCCGCCGCTCGATGAAGCGCCGGTAGCCGTGCTCCAGGAAGCCGGAGGCGAAGAGGACGAACCGGGGCGGCTTGGTCCCGGCCTGAGTGCCGAAGAGGATGCGGGGCTGCTTGCCGCCGCGGATCGGGTGCGGGTGGGAGGCGACGATCTCGCCGAGGAAGGCGTTGAGCCGGCCGGTGGGGATCCGGGTCTCCCAGCCGGCCAGTGCGGTCTCGATCGCCGGGACGAGCTTCTCCATGTGCCGCCCGGTGCGCGCCGAGACGTTGACCCGCGGCGCCCACTGGATCTGGACGAACTCGGTCTCGATCTCGCGCTCGAGGTAGTAGCGGCGCTCCTCGTCGAGGGTGTCCCACTTGTTGTACGCGATGACCAGCGCACGGCCCGCCTCGACGGCCATGGTGATGATCCGCTGGTCCTGGACGCTGATGGTCTCGCTCGCGTCGATGAGGACGACCGCGACCTCGGCCTTCTCGACCGCGGCGGCGGTGCGCAGCGAGGCGTAGTAGTCGGCGCCCTCCTGGAGGTGGACACGGCGGCGGATACCGGCGGTGTCCACGAACTTCCAGGTCACGCCGCCGAGTTCGATCAGCTCGTCGACCGGGTCGCGGGTGGTGCCGGCCAGCTCGTCGACGACCACGCGGTCCTCCCGCGCGACCTTGTTGAGCAGCGAGGACTTGCCGACGTTGGGGCGGCCGATGAGGGCGATCCGGCGGGGGCCACCGAGGCCCGCGCCGAAGGTCTGGGCGGGCGCCTCGGGGAGCGCGTCGAGGGCGGCGTCGAGCATGTCGCCGGTGCCGCGGCCGTGCAGCGCGGAGACCGGGTAGGGCTCGCCGAGTCCGAGCGACCAGAGCATCGCGGCGTCGGCCTCGGCGTTGGGGCCGTCGACCTTGTTGGCGCAGAGCACCACGGGCTTGCCCGCCCGGCGCAGCAGCTTGACGACGGCCTCGTCGGTGTCGGTGGCGCCGACCGTGGAGTCCACCACGAAGACCACCGCGTCGGCGGCCTCGATGGCGAACTCGGCCTGGGCGGCGACGGACGCGTCGATGCCGAGCACGTCCTGCTCCCAGCCGCCGGTGTCGACGACCTTGAAGCGGCGGCCCGCCCACTCGGCCTCGTAGGTGACCCGGTCGCGGGTGACGCCGGGGCGGTCCTCGACGACCGCCTCACGGCGGCCGATGATCCGGTTCACCAGGGTCGACTTGCCGACATTGGGGCGGCCGACGACGGCCAGGACGGGCAGCGGGCCGTGGCCCGCGGCGGCGAGCTCGCTCTCGACCTCGTCCGGGTCGAAGCCCTCCTGCGCGGCGAGCTCCATGAACTCCGCGTACTCGGCGTCGCCAAGCTCACCGTGCTCGTCGCCGGCGGGGGTCTGGTCGTTCATGAAGTCTGTTTCCTCGTCCATCGTCCGGGCGGACCGGTTCGGTCCGCCCACAAGTCTCGTCTAACGCCCGGTGGAAAGCCTGGCGTTTTTCAGGTGGGCGGTCAGCCGCTCCTGAATGCGCACGGTCGCCTCGTCGAGGGCCTTGCGCGTCCGCCTGCCGGTGCCGTCCCCGGCCTGGAACGCGTCGCCGAAGACCACGTCCACCCGGCTGCGCAGCGGCGGCAGCCCCGGTATGAGCCGGCCGCGCCGGTCGGTGCTGCCGAGCACGGCCACCGGCACGATGGGTGCGCCGGAGCGCACCGCGAAGTAGGCGAGCCCGGCGCGCAGCGACGCGAAGTCGCCCTCGCCCCGGGTGCCCTCCGGGAAGATGCCCAGCACCCCGCCCCGCTCCAGCACACCCAGCGCGTGGGTGATGGCGGTGCGGTCGGCGGTGGTCCGGTCCACCTCGATCTGCCCGATGCCGCGCAGGAACGGATCGAGCGGGCCGGTGAACGCCTCCTTCTTGATCAGGAAGTGCACCGGCCGCGGGGCGGTGCCCATCAGCATCGGGCCGTCGATGTTGTGGGCGTGGTTGACCGCGAGGATCACGGGGCCCGTGGCGGGGACCCGCCAGGCGCCGAAAACCCGCGGCTTCCACAGCCCGTACATCAGGCCGATGCCGATGCGGCGGCCGACCGCCGCGCCCCCGGCGCCGGGGGCTCCCGCCCCGGCGGACGGGGAAACGGTGTCCTTGCGGGTCACGCGGTCCGCTTCTCCTCGATGAGCGTCACGACGCACTCGATGACCTGCTCGAGCGTGAGCTCGGTGGTGTCAACCTCGACCGCGTCGCCGGCCTTGGCCAGCGGCGAGGTCTTCCGGCCGGAGTCGGCCGCGTCCCGCTTGACCAGGGCGTCACGGGTGCTCGCCAGGTCCGTGGCCTCCTTGCCCTTGAGCTCGCCGCTGCGGCGCGCGGCACGGGCCTCGGGCGAGGCGGTGAGGAAGATCTTGAGGTCGGCGTCGGGGAGGACGGTGGTACCGATGTCCCGGCCCTCGACGACGATGCCCCGCTCCGCGGCGGCCGCGGTGCTGCGCTGCAGCTCGGTGAGGCGGGCGCGGACCTCGGGCACGGCGCTGACGGCGCTGACCGCCCCGGTGACCTCCTGGGTGCGGATCGGGCCGGCGGCGTCCGCGCCGTCCACCGCGATGGTGGGGGCGGCCGGGTCGGTGCCGGAGACGATCACGGGCTTCTCGGACGCGGTCGCGACGGCGGCGGCGTCGTGGATGTCGACGCCGTTGCTCAGCATCCACCAGGTGATCGCCCGGTACTGGGCGCCGGTGTCGAGGTAGCTCAGGCCGAGCTTGGCCGCGACGGCCTTCGACGTGCTCGACTTGCCCGTGCCGGAGGGGCCGTCGATGGCGACAATCACTGTTGCCGGTGCGGTCCGGGCGGCGGTTTCCACGGTGACGAACACCTTCCTCGTGCACGGGGCTGGATCAGCTGGGAAGCACCTGCCGGCGGTCGCCGGAGGCAGGTGGCCTTCGGACAAGGTTACTGGCTGGCGGCAGCGGCCCGTACCCGGCGTGGTACCGGCGGCCGGGAGCCCGCCGGGCGCGTCCGCGGGCGCCGGGCCCGCTCACGGCGGGCCCGGCGGCGGAGCCTACTGCCGGAGCGACCACCCCTGCTCGCGGAGGGCGGCGGCGAGCGCCGGCACCGCGGAGGGCTCGACCATCAGCTGGATCAGACCGGCCTGCTGGCCGGTGGCGTGCTCGATCCGGACGTCCTCGATGTTGACCCCGGCCCGGCCGGCGTCGGCGAAGATCCGGGCCAGCTCGCCCGGCTGGTCGCCGATGAGCACCGTGACGACCTCGTACACGGCCGGGGCGGCGCCGTGCTTGCCCGGCACCCGCTCGCGGCCGGCGTTGCCGCGGCGCAGCACGTCCTCGATGCCGGCGGCGCCGTCGCGCCGCTTGCTCTCGTCGGCCGCCTGGAGGGCCCGCAGCGCCTGCACCGTCTCGTCCAGGTCCGCGGCGACCGCGGCGAGCACGTCGGCGACCGGGCCGGGGTTGGCGGACAGGATGTCGATCCACATCGCCGGGTCGGAGGCCGCGATCCGGGTCACGTCCCGGATGCCCTGGCCGCACAGCCGCACCGCGGTCTCGTCGGCGCCCTGGAGGCGGGCGGCGACCAGGCTGGAGAGCAGCTGCGGGGTGTGGGAGACGAGGGCGACGGCGCGGTCGTGCGCGTCGGCGTCCATGACCACGGGAACGGCCCGGCAGAGGGCGACCAGTTCCAGGGCGAGATTGAGCACCTCGGTGTCGGTGTCCCGGGTGGGGGTGAGCACCCAGGGCCGGCCCTCGAAGAGGTCGGCGGTGGCGGCGAGCGGCCCGGAGCGCTCCCGGCCGGCCATGGGATGGGTGCCCAGGTACTGGCGCAGGTCGACACCGAGGGACTCCAGCTCGCGGCGCGGCCCGCCCTTGACACTGGCGACGTCCAGATAGCCCCGGGCGACCCCGCGGCGCTGCGCGTCGGCGATGGTCGCGGCGATGTGCGCCGGGGGCACGGCGACGATCGCCAGGTCGACGGGGCCGTCGGGCTCCGTGTCGGTGCCGGCGCCGAGGGCGGCGGCGGTACGGGCCTGGGACGGGTCGTGGTCCACCAGGTGGACGTGGACGCCCCGGCCGGACAGGGCCAGGGCGGCGGAGGTGCCGATCAGGCCGGTGCCGATGACGACGGCGGTTCTCACTGGGCGATGTCCTTGCGGAGGGCGGCTGCGGCGCCGAGGTAGACGTGGGAGATCTGCGCTTTGGCGAGGCCGGTCTCGACGTGCGCCAGGAGGCGGACGACCCGGGGCATGGCGCCCTCGACGTCCAGCTCCCGGGCGCAGATCAGCGGCACGTCGACGATACCGATCCCGCGGGCTGCGGCGGCCGGGAAGTCGCTGTGCAGGTCGGGGGTGGCGGTGAACCAGATGCTGATCAGGTCCTCGGAGGTCAGGCCGTTGCGCCCCAGGACGGCTGTGAGGAGCTCACCGACCTGCTCGTGCATGTGGGCGGACTCGTCCCGCTCCAGCTGGACCGCCCCCCGGACCGCTCGTACCGCCACGTCCCCTGCTCCTCCGCGCTCGCGCCTGCCGGTTGCTCGGATGACCAAGCCTAGCCAGCCGGGCCGGGTGCCGCGGCGGTGACCGCCCCGCGAGACGCCGGGCCGGTCTCCTGCTCCGGGGCGCGGCCCGATGGACATTCCGGGCAGGCGAGAGCGGGAGACGGCATCCGGTCGGGTAGAACGTTGCGCATGATCTTCCATGTGGTGCCGCTGGACGACTGGCTCGCCGTGCCGGACCGCCCGTACGCCCCTCCGACGCTCGGCGATGAGGGGTTCATCCACTGCTCCCCCGACGAGGCCACCTCGCTCGCCGTCGCGGACGCCTTCTTCCGTGAGGCCGTCGGCCCGCTGATGGTGCTGCTGATCGACGAGCAGCTGCTGGACGCCCCGGTCCGCTGGGAGCCCGCCACCTTCCCGCCGCCGCCCGGCAGCGGGCCGGGCGTGCTCTTCCCGCATGTGTACGGCCACATCAACCGGACCGCGGTGGCCGGGATGCTGGAGGTCCGGCGGGACGCGGAGGGCCGGGCGACCGGCCTCGCCCTCTGGTCATGACCATGCCCTGACCCAGATGATCACGCCCTGCCACAATCGGGGGATGCCGCACTCTCCCCCGGCCCCGGAGGCCCTGGTCCGCGACCACACCGTCTACTCCTGTGTGATGGGGTCGCGCGCCTTCGGGCTCGCCACCGAGGGGAGCGACACCGACCGGCGCGGGGTGTTCGTCGCGCCGACGCCCCTGTTCTGGGGGTTCGAGAAGCCTCCGGAGCACGTGGACGGCCCGGCCGAGGAGCAGTTCTCCTGGGAGCTGGAGCGGTTCTGCACGCTGGCCCTGCGGGCGAACCCGGGGATCCTGGAGTGTCTGCACTCGCCCCTGGTCGAGCACATCGACGCCACCGGGCGCGAGCTCGTCGCCCTGCGCGGGGCCTTTCTGTCGGCCCAGGTCCACCGGACGTTCGTCCGCTACGCCGTCGGCCAGCGCCGGAAGCTGGAGGCGGACCTCCGGCGGCACGGGACGCCCCGCTGGAAGCACGCCATGCATCTGCTGCGGCTGCTGGCGAGCTGCCGCGATCTGCTCACCACGGGGGAGCTGGTCCTGGACGTCGGCGACGAACGGGAGCGGCTGCTGGCGGTCAAGCGGGGCGAGGTGCCGTGGGCGGAGGTCGAGCGGCGGATGCGGCGGCTGAGCGAGGAGGCCGACGCCGCGGCGGTACGGACCCCGCTGCCGCCCGAGCCCGACCGGGGCCGGGTGGAGGACTTCCTGATCCGGGTGCGCCGCGCTTCGGCCGCCGCCGCCCTTCCGGCGGTCCCCGCCCCGGCCCCTCCGCCCGCTCCGGCCGCCCCGTCCGCAGCGGTCACCGGCGCCGCCGCGGCTCCCGTTCCGGCCCCCTCAGCCCTGGTCGATTCAGCCCTGGTCGAGTCAGCCCCGGTCGAGCCGGGCGCGCACCACCAGGTCGTGGACGGCCGGGTGGACGGTGGGCGCGTCGGCTAGCCGGGAGGCGGCCTGCGCCTCGTCCAGCACGGCGTGGAGCGCCTCGACGTCCGCCTCGGCGCCGCGGGCCGCGTCACCGGCGGCGCCGTGCTCGGCCTCCGCCTTCGCCGCGATGAGCTCACCGAGCCGGGCGGGCGCCTCCGGCACCCGGTCCGCGAGTGTCGGCAGATGGGCCACGACCTCCCCGCTGCGCATCAGATGGATGCCGGTGAGCAGCGCCCGGAAGGTGTAGAGCAGCGGCTTGAGCTCGCCGGTCTTCCCGAAGAGCCGCCACTGCGTGGCCGCGAACCCCCGGTAGTGGTGGGCGTGATGGCGGGTCACGGCCCCGGGCGCGAGGGCGGCGAGTTCGGTGTGCACCGGGGAGGTGCGCACCACCAGCGGCGACAACAGCTGCTCCAGCACATAGCCGTTGCGGCGCAGCATCAGCCGGGCGAACTTCCGCAGGTCGTGGGTGACCAGATCCAGCTCGGTGCCGTCCCGCACGGCCATCCGCGACCGGGTCTCCTCGGCCTCCTCCAGCCCGATCAGGTCACGGACCGGCAGGAGGTGCGCGCCGCGCAGGTCGATGTCGGAGTCCCGGGAGGGGAAGCCGTAGAGATGGGCGCCCGAGACCGTCGCGAAGACCAGGTGGTGGCCCTGCTCGGCGAGGAGCGGGCCGAGCACCGCGGTGGGGACTCCGGCCGCCGCAAGCCGGGCGGTGCCGTCCGGCGGCGGGCCCGCCGGGCCGCCGGGCACCGCTCCGCCGGGCATGGTCACGCCTCCCAGGCCGCGCCGAGGGCCAGCAGGTCACCGCGGTACTCGATGCGCTCGGCCCACTCCCGGGGCCAGGCGTCCGCCCCCAGGTGCGCCCCGGCGAAGGCGCCCGCCAGGCAGGCGATCGAGTCGGAGTCACCCGCGGTGCAGGCGGCCCGGCGCAGCGCGGTGAGCGGCTCGTCGGGGAAGAGCAGGAAGCACAGCAGGCCGGTGGCGAGGGCCTCCTCGGCGATCCAGCCCGCTCCGGTGGCGTCGCAGGGGTCGGCCTCGGGGTCGGGGTGCCGCAGCGCCTCGTCCAGCCGGTCGAGGACGGCGAGGCACTCGTCCCAGCCCCGAGAGATGAAAGCCACGGCCGACGGCGCCTGGGCGTGCTGCCAGAGGTCGCCGAGCCAGCGCTCGTGGTAGGCGGCCCGGTTGTCCCGGGCGTATGCGCGCAGCGCGGCCGGCAGCCGGGCGGGCGCGGTGCCCTCGGCGAGGAGCCGTACCGCGTGCGCGGTGAGGTCGCTCGCGGCGAGCGCGGTGGGGTGGCCATGAGTGAGGGCGGCCTGCAACTGGGCGGCGCCGGCGCGCTGTTCGTCGCTCAGCCCCGGGGCCAGGCCGACCGGGGCCACCCGCATGTTCGCGCCGCAGCCCTTGGATCCGGTCCGGCTGGCCCGCTGCCACGGCAGGGCACGGTCCTCGAGCAGGGCGCAGGCGCTCAGACAGGTGTTGCCCGGGGCTCGGTTGTTGTCGGGCGAGCGGTTCCAGCGGATGAACTCCTCGCGCACCGGCGGTTCGAGGGTGCCGGGGGCCAGGGGCCCGTGCTCCATGGCGGTGCGTATGCCCCGGCCGAGGGCGATCGTCATCTGGGTGTCGTCGGTGACGACGGCGGGCGTCGGCAGCCGCATCTCCAGCCAGGGGCCGCACTTGGCGAGGATCGAGGGGACGTTGCTGAATTCGGTCGGGAAGCCCAGGGCGTCCCCGAGGGCCAGGCCGATCAGGGAGCCGGTGGCGGTGAGTGGCACGAGTGGGAGTCCTTCCGGTGGCATCGGAAAGACGAGCGTAGTGAGTTGATCACCGGCGCTGCCTCCCGGTTCCCGGAAATCCGGGGTGACCGGCGGCTCCAACGGCCGGTTTCCGGAAAGCCGGGGCGTCCGGCAGCTCCCGCGGCCGGTTTCCGGAAGGCCGCCCGCGATGCCCGGCCGACGCCGAACGCCCGCCCCTGCTCCAGGGGCGGGCGTTCCGGCCGGGCATCGCGGCGGTCGGGACCCTCTAGAGGTCGACCTCGCGCATCAGCATGCCGACCTCGGTGTTGGTCAGCCGGCGCAGCCAGCCGGACTTCTGGTCGCCCAGCGGGATCGGGCCGAAGTTGGTGCGGACGAGCCGGTCCACCGGGAAGCCGGCCTCGGCGAGCATCCGGCGGACGATGTGCTTGCGGCCCTCGTGCAGCGTGACCTCGACGAGGTAGTTCTTCCCGGTGTTCTCCACGACCCGGAAGTGGTCGGCGCGGGCGTAGCCGTCCTCGAGCTCGATGCCGTTCTTCAGCTGCTTGCCGAGGTCGCGCGGCAGGGGGCCCTGGATCGCGGCGAGATAGGTCTTCTTCACGCCGTACCGGGGGTGGGTGAGGCGGTGGGACAGCTCACCGTGGTTGGTGAGCAGGATGATGCCCTCGGTCTCGGTGTCGAGACGCCCCACGTGGAAGAGCCGGGTCTCCCGGTTGGTGACGTAGTCCCCGAGGCACTGGCGGCCGTCCGGGTCCTCCATGGTGGAGACGACGCCGGCCGGCTTGTTGAGCGCGAAGAACAGGTACGACTGGGTGGCCACGGTCAGCCCGTCGACCTTGACCTCGTCCTTCTCCGGGTCGACCCGGAGGCCCTGCTCGGTGACGATCTTCCCGTTGACCTCGACGCGGTGCTGCTCGATCAGCTCCTCGCAGGCGCGGCGCGATCCCATGCCGGCGCGGGCGAGGACCTTCTGCAGCCGCTCGCCCTCCTGCTCGCCGAAGGTCTTGGGCAGCTTGAGCTGCGGCTTGCTGTGACGGGCCCGGTTGCGCTCCTCGATCTGGGCGTCGAGCTCCCGCGGGCGGGCCGGTACGGGCTTGCGGCCGCGGTTGCCGGTCGGCTTGTTGCTCGGCTTGGACCGCGGGACGCCGCCGGGCTTGTTCGCACCGGACTGGCCGGTGTTGCCGACGTCGTAGCGGCGCTCCTCCGGCCGGGGGGTGCCGGTGCGCTTCTTGTCACCGCGCTTGCCGCCGCCCGCACCGCGAGGGTTCCGGTTGCCGCTGTTCCTGTCGCTGCTTCGCATCAAGTTTCCGTTGTCGAGTGAGTACTGTCTGCATCGTCCGGTGCATCCGGGTCGAACGACGGAACCCCCTCGAGGGAGTCCGCCTCGACGGCGTCCACCTCCGGAAGGAACGGGGCGAGCTCGGGCAACTCGTCCAGGCCGCGCAGACCCATCCGCTCCATGAAGTAGTTCGTCGTCCTGTACAGGATCGCACCTGTTTCGGGTTCCGTCCCCGCCTCCTCCACCAGACCTCGCTGGAGCAGGGTGCGCATCACGCCGTCGCAGTTCACTCCCCGCACCGCGGAGACCCGGGACCGGCTGACCGGTTGACGGTACGCGACCACGGCCAGGGTCTCCAACGCGGCCTGGGTCAGCCGGGCCTGCTGGCCGTCGAGGACGAAGCTCTCGACGGCCGCCGCGTACTCGGGCCGGGTGTAGAACCGCCAGCCTCCCGCGACCAGCCGCAGGTCGAAGCCCCGGCCCTGGGTCGCGTAGTCGTCGGACAGCTCGCGCAGCGCGTCGGCGACGGCCCGGCGCGGCCGCTCCAGGACCTTGGCCAGGTGCTCCTCGGTCGCGGGCTCGTCGACGACCATGAGGACGGCCTCCAGCGCGGGCTTGAGGTCGAGCCCGGCGACGGCCGAGGCCCCGGCGGGCTGCTCCGCCTCCGCAGGCCCCTCATCCTGCCCGTCCGGTTCCGCAGGCCCGTCCGATACCGCCGGCCGCTCCGCTTCCGCAGGCCGCTCCGGCTGCTCCGGCTGCTCCCTTTCCGGCGGTGCCGGCCGGGGGCGCTCCTCCCCCGGCTGCCGCGCCCCGGCGGGCCGCTCCACCGCCCGCGGCGACCCGGACGACCCGGAGTGCCGCGGTTCGGGCAGGGACACCTCGGGCAGCGACGCCCCGGGGCGGGACTGGGCGTCCTGGTGGGGCCCGTCCCGGTGGGGGGCCTCTTGGTGAGGCACGTCCCCGTGGGGGACGTCGTGGTGACGCACGTCCTGATGGGGAACGTCCTGGTGGGGAACGTCCTGGTGCGGCACATCGGGGTGACGAGGCTCAGGCTGCGGCTCCTGCCGCACCGCCCCCGGCGCCTGCCCCGCACCCGCCACGCCCGCGTCCCGCGCCGGCCCGGCCTGCTGCCCCGCGGGCTGCTCCGCGACGGGCTGCTGCGCCATGGACTCCTGCGCCCCGGACGCCTGCGCCCCGGGCTTCTGCGATTCGGACTCCTGCGGTTCGGGCAGCGACACCTCGCGGGCCCTGTCCTCGGTCATGCCTGCTCCTTCTGCCGGCTGTCCGGCCCGCCGGACGGGTCCACCGGGGGCTGGTCGAACTCGTCGGTGACGATCGGCTGCTCCCCGTCGCCGCCGGTCCAGCGGACCATGAGCGAGCCGAGCGCCTCCTCCTGGTCCAGGACGACCGCCCGTTCCCGGTAGAGCTCCAGGAGCGCCAGGAAGCGGGCCACGACGGTGAGGGTGTCGGGGGCGTCCGCGGTGAGCGCGCGGAAGCTCGCCTCGCCGAGCTCGCGCAGCCGGGCGATCATCACCTGGCCCTGCTCCCGGACGCTGACCAGGGGCGCGTGGATGTGGTCGACATACACCTGCGGCTTGGCCCTGGGCTGCATCGCCTTCACCGCGAGCTGCGCGAAGCCCTCGGCGCCGATGCTGATGACGACCTCGGGCAGCAGCTCCGCGTGGTGCGGTTCGAGACCGACGGTCCGCGGGTACCGCCGGGCCTCGGCGGTCATGCGCTCCTGGAAGATCTCCGCGATCTCCTTGTACGCGCGGTACTGCAGCAGCCGGGCGAACAGCAGGTCGCGGGCCTCCAGCAGGGCCAGGTCCGCTTCGTCCTCCACCTCCGCGGCGGGCAGCAGCCGAGCGGCCTTGAGGTCGAGCAGGGTGGCGGCGACGACCAGGAACTCGGTGGTCTGGTCGAGGTCCCAGTCCGGTCCCATGGCCCGGATGTGGGCCATGAACTCGTCCGTGACCTTGGAGAGCGCGACCTCGGTGACATCGAGCTTGTGCTTGGAGATCAGTTGCAGCAGGAGGTCGAAGGGCCCCTCGAAGTTGGCGAGCCGGACGGTGAACCGGCCCGTGGCCTCCTCGCCCCGGTCCTCCCCTTCGGAGCCCCGGGCCTCCCCTTCCGAAGCGCCACCGGCCGCCGCGCCGGGGCCCTCACCGGCCGCGTCCGCCGGAGCATCGGCCGGATCCGGAGCGCCGTCGGCACCGTCGGACACATCGGCCGGATCCGGAGCACCATCGGAACCGTCGAGCACATCGGGCGCATGCGGAGCGCCGCCTGCGCCGTCGGGCACATCGGCCGCATCCGGAGCGCCGCCTGCGCCACCGGGCCCGTCGGCAGCACCCCGGGGCGTATCGGCCGCGTCCCCCGGCCTGCCGTCGGGCACGCAGCCGCCCTCCGCTCCCGGGGAAGCGGGCTCCGCGGGGGACAGGACCGGCGCGGGCGCGGCTTCGGCATCCGGCGCGGGAGCGGTCTCGGCATCCGGGGCAGGCGCCGGAGCAGGCACGACGGCGTAAGCGGTGGCGGCCGGCTCCGCGGTGGACGGCTCCGTGGCGGACGGCTCCGCGGTGGACGGCTCCGTGGCGGACGGTGCCGTACCGGGGCCTCGGCCCAGGGCGCGGCGGGAAGCACGCGGCTTCGGCGCGGGTTCGTCGTTCGTCGGCATTGCGGTCCACGGTGCTGGAGGTCCCCGGCCGGAAGCCGGGCGCGGGTCCCCGGTGCCAGGGCTCGGCCCGCGACACCGCAGGCTATCCTCCCCGCCCTACCGGGTGGTGGACCGCAACCTGCTCAGCGCCCGCGCAGCCGGCGGACCAGGATGCTCGCGTCGCCGCGCGACTCCAGGTCGGCGAGGACGACCGCCACCGCCTCGCGGACGATCCGGCCGCGGTCCACGGCCAGCCCGTGTTCGCCGCGCAGCACCAGCCGGGCGTGTTCCAGATCCATGAGCTCCTCGGCGGAGACATAGACGGTGATCTTCTCGTCGTGGCGCTCCCGGCCACTGGGGCGGCGGTTCGCCGTACGGGCGCGCCGCCGGGGCTGGCCGCCGGCGGCGCCTCCCGGAGCGGGGGCGGTCCGGTCGGCCGGAGCCGCGGAGGCCGCCCGGCGGGCGGGGGCCGGAGCCTCCTGCCCGGGGCGGCCGGCCGGACGGGCGGTCTGCGCCGCACTCCGCCCGTCGGCCTTCCGGGGGTCCTCGTCCTGCTCGCGTCCGGAGTGCTCCGCGGTGTCCGGGCCCCCGGGCGCGTCGGCGCCCGCGCCGGATGCCGCTCGCCCCTCGCCCGACGGCGCCTGCGCCGTCGGGTCCGGCTCTCCGGCCGGAGCCGGTACACGGGGGGTCCCGGAGGACTCCCCGTGGCTGTGCTGGCGGGGGGAGGAAGGCTGCAGTGCCATCCCCCCGGTGGTGCGGAACAGTTCGTCGGCCCCCGGAAGACTCACTCGGCGTGGCACCGGGCGAGCACCTCCCTGGCGAGCTGGCGATATGCGGCGGCGCCCACGGAGTTGGAGGCGTACGTGGTGATGGGCTCGCCCGCGACCGTGGTCTCGGGGAAGCGGACGGTCCGGCCGATCACCGTGTGGTAGACGTGGTCGTCGAACGCCTCGACCACCCGCGCCAGGACCTCACGGCTGTGCACCGTACGGGAGTCGTACATGGTGGCGAGGATGCCGTCGAGCTCCAGCTCGGGGTTGAGCCGCTCCTGGACCTTCTCGATCGTCTCGGTCAGCAGCGCCACACCGCGGAGCGCGAAGAACTCGCACTCCAGGGGCACGATCACCTTGTGCGCCGCGGTGAGCGCGTTGACGGTGAGCAGACCCAGCGAGGGCTGACAGTCGATCACGATGAAGTCGTAGTCGGCCAGCAGCGGCTTCAACGCCCGCTGGAGGGTGGACTCGCGGGCCACCTCGCTGACCAACTGCACCTCGGCCGCTGACAAATCGATATTGCTGGGCAGCAGGTCCATGTTGGGGACGGCCGTCTTGAGGAGGACGTCGTCGGCCGACATGCCCCGCTCCATGAGCAGGTTGTAGACCGTCAGGTCCAGCTCCATCGGGTTGACTCCGAGCCCCACGGAGAGTGCACCCTGGGGGTCGAAGTCGACGAGCAGCACCCGGCGGCCGTACTCCGCGAGCGCGGCGCCCAGATTGATGGTCGAGGTCGTCTTGCCGACCCCGCCCTTCTGGTTGCACATCGCGATGATCTTGGCAGGGCCGTGGTCGTTCAGCGGGCCCGGGATCGGGAAGTACGGCAGGGGGCGGCCCGTCGGGCCGATGCGCTCCCGGCGCTGCCGGGCAGCGTCCGGGGCGAGCGTCGCCGCGTACTCCGGGTCGGGCTCGTACTCCGCGTCGGGGTCGTAGAAGTGCCCCTCGGGCAGGTCGTCGTAGTCGGCGAGACGTGTGGCGGGGTCTGTTCCGCCCTGGTCGCCGGCCATGGCGTTCACGTGATGGCCGTCCATGCTCTGGTGGGCTGTCGTGCTCTGGCGGGCTGCGAAGGTGTGGACAGCGACGGAGCCGACAGCCTCGAGCCCCGAGGGACCCTGGCCACGCGCAGCCATTCCTGGCTGACCACCCCCGGGAGTAAATGTCGACTCATTCACAAGTCGTCTTACCTCCTTGGATGTGACCAGGAAAATTTATCGATAGGTCAGCGTGACACCATGCCGACGGTTGGCGACTCTATGGCGTGTCGATGGTTCACAGCAACACAATCCACCGGACCCGGCGTCATGTGTCGGCATCCGAACCCCCCGATGTCAAGGGCGTATGGACCTCTCCCCGAACTTTTCCGACTGTGCGAATCGGTTAAAGGGTTACGTTCGAGGCGAGTTGACAGACGTTTTCGGGCATGCCGAACGCGTCCGGCCGGACCTTGAGCGACAAGGTCCGGCCCGACACGCGGTATTGGCGATGTTG
The DNA here is from genome assembly GCF_057709105.1 of Streptomyces sp. bgisy100. Classification (NCBI taxonomy): domain Bacteria; kingdom Bacillati; phylum Actinomycetota; class Actinomycetes; order Kitasatosporales; family Streptomycetaceae; genus Streptomyces; species Streptomyces sp. bgisy100. The sequence goes on along the minus strand of NZ_JBYITE010000020.1, from coordinate 20,511 downwards.
ACGGCGTCCCTTGACGCCGCCGGGTGGCGACTCAGCCGAGCAGCGTGCTCAGCTCGACGGACGGCAGCGCGTGCGCCTCGGCGACGGGGCCGTAAACGACCTGTCCGTCATGGGTGTTGAGGCCCTTGGCCAGCGCGGCGTCCCGGCGCAGCGCCTCCTGCCAGCCGCGGTTCGCCAGCTCGACGATGTACGGCAGCGTGGCGTTGGTCAGCGCGTGGGTGGAGGTGTTCGGCACCGCGCCCGGCATGTTGGCGACGCAGTAGAAGACCGAGTTGTGGACCTGGAAGGTCGGCTCGGCGTGCGTGGTGGGACGCGAGTCCTCGAAGCAGCCGCCCTGGTCGATCGCAATGTCGACAAGAACACTTCCGGGCTTCATCCGCGACACGAGCTCGTTGGTGACCAGCTTCGGGGCCTTGGCGCCCGGGATGAGCACCGCGCCGATGACGAGGTCGGCGTCGACGACCGCCCGCTCCAGCTCGTAGGCGTTGGAGACGATGGTCTGGATCTTCGTGCCGAAGATCTTGTCGGCCTCACGCAGCTTGTTGATGTCCTTGTCGAGCAGCGTGACGTGGAAGCCCATGCCGATGGCGATCTGCGCTGCGTTCCAGCCGGAGACACCGCCGCCGATGACGACGGCACGGCCGGAGTGCACGCCGGGGACACCGCCCGGCAGGACACCGCGGCCGCCGGCGAAGCGCATCAGGTGGTAGGCGCCGACCTGCGGGGCGATGCGGCCCGCGACCTCGGACATCGGGGCGAGCAGCGGCAGCGCGCGGGTGGCGGTCTCGACCGTCTCGTAGGCGATCGCGGTGGTGCCGGACTCGAGCAGCGCGTCGGTGCACTCGCGGGAGGCGGCGAGGTGCAGGTAGGTGAAGAGCGTCTGGTCCTTGCGGAGCCGGTGGTACTCCTCGGCGATCGGCTCCTTGACCTTCAGCAGCAGGTCGGCCGTGGCCCAGACCTCGTCGGCGGTGGGCAGGATGCCCGCGCCTGCGGCGACGTACTCCTCGTCCGGGATGGAGGAGCCAAGGCCGGCGCCCTGCTCCACGAAGACCTGGTGGCCGTTACGGACGAGCTCGAGCACGCCGGCCGGGGTGATGGCCACGCGGAACTCGTTGTTCTTGACCTCGCGGGGGATGCCGACCTTCACGTCGATCACGGTCCTTGAATGAGGGGATCAGGTACAAACCCCAGCATGCGACTGCATACCGGATGGCACCGCTCCTGTGGCGGCGCAACCAGTCTATTGAAGGATGTCTCGCTGTCTAGCCTTTCAAAGCATCAATCTCGCGTGGAACCGCCACGGATTTCGTAGGCGGTACCGGCGGTATCGCTTAGCAACCGATCGGCCGCGTCCCGTTGCAGCCGGGCGGCGGCCGGGTCACCGAGCCCTTCGAGGGTGCCGGCCGCCCGCAGCAGCAGGGCCGCCTGGAGCCGCTCGTCCCCGGCGCGCCGCGCCCAGGTCAGCGCCTCCTCGCAGGTGCGCAGGGCCTCCTCCGGCCGCCCCGCGCACTCCTGCACCCGGGCCATCTCGCCGAGGGCCCGGGCATGGCCCCGCGCGTCGTGCAGCCTGCGGTGCACCGCCGCGGCGGCCCGCCACTGGCGCAGCGCCTCGCCCCAGCGGCCGGCGTGGCCGTGCACGGCTGCGAGCCGCCCGTAGAGCCGCGCCTCCTCGGCCAGGTCGCCGCGGGAGAGCCACAGCGCGAGCGCCCGCCCGTACCAGTCCGCGGCCCGCGTCCAGTCCCCCAGCGCCTCGTACGTCCCGGCCAGCGACTCCAGGGCGCGGACGGTGAGCAGCGGGTCACCCGCCGCGCGGGCCGCCTCCAGAGCGCCGCGGTAGCGGTCCAGGGCGTCCCGGGACCGGCCCGCGGCCGTGTCGAGGTCGGCCAGGTTGAGCAGCGCCGCCGCCTGTTCCGGCCGCGACTCCCGCCGCTCGGCCACGGCCAGCACGAGCCGGTGCAGGGGATAGAGGTCGGGAGCGGCGCCCCGCTCGCCCCGGTGGGCGATCAGGGCCCGGGACAGGGCGGAGACCAACCGCCGCGCCTGGGTGAGGAATTCGCCGTCCGCCGCGGCCGACTCGGCGGCGGCCAGCAGGGCCGGGAACCGGGAGTCGAGCCATTCCCCGGCCACGGCGGGCGACGGGAAGCGCAGCTCCCGCGGCAGCGCCGCCAGCCGCTTCCGGGCGGGTGAGCCGGCCGGTTCGGTCACCGCCCGGCAGGACTGCAGCTGGCGTACGGTCCGCTCCAGCATCCGGGCCCGCGCCAGCTGGATCTCGGCCGGCTTCTCCTCCGTACCGAGCGCGGCCCGCAGCAGCGGGGCGAGAGCGCCCGGCACCCGGTACCGCGGCGGCAGGGGGCCGCTGTCCTCGGGCGGCCGCAGGAGCCCGTGGGCGGCGAAGCCCTCCAGCGCGGCCTGCGCGGCGGACGGTGAACTCCCGGCCAGGGCCGAGGCGATGTGCGCGTCGACGACGCCGGCGGGGGCGAGCGCCAGCAGGCGCAGCAGCCGGGCGGCGGACGGCGGCAGGGAGGCGTGGACCAGCTGGAAGGCCCGCGCCAGCGGCCAGGTCCCGGGGCCGGCCGGCACGGCGGATGCCGGCGGGAGGTCGCGCAGCCGCTGGATCGCGTCGGCGACCGAGGTGCGGGGCCGGGCGGCGAGCCAGCCGCCCACGAGCATCAGCGCCGCCGGCTGCCCCGCGCACTCCTCGACCAGGGCGTCGGCGGAGCGCGGATCGACGGTGATCCGCACCGGGCCGGTGTACCGGCCGAGGAGTGCGACCCCGCTGTGCGGGTCGAGTCCGCCCAGGGTGCAGGGCCGGACGTCGGGGACTCCGGTGAGCGGCCCCTCCGAGGTGGCCAGCACCAGGCAGTCCGGAGCGTCCGGGATCAGTTCGAGGAGTTCCTCCGGCTGTCGGACGTCGTCGAGGAGGAGCAGCGCCGCGCGGCCGGCGAGGGCGCTGCGCAGCGCCTCGGTCAGCTCGTCGTCCGGCGCTCCGGGGGCGGCGCTCACGTCCAGCGCCCCGAGCAGGTCGCGGGCGACGCGGCCGAGGGGCACCGGCCGCCCGTCCGGCGTGGTGAACCGGGCGCGCAGCACGCCGTCGGGGTACTCCGGAGCCGCGCGCCGGGCGAACTCCTCGGCGAGCGCGGTCCGTCCGGAACCGGGGCGGCCCGCGACGAGCAGCACCCGGGCCCGCGCGCCCTTGCGTCCGGAGAGGGTGTCCAGCCCGGTCCGGGCGATGTCGTCGCGCAGGGACTTCAGTTCGCGGGCGCGTCCGAGGAAGCCGGTGCCGGTGGTGTTCGCGGTGGTGGTGCGGGCCGGGGCGGCCGTTCTCGCGCGCCCGCCGGTGTCCACCGCCTGATCCGTCACGGGCGTGCTCCCTTCCCCTGCCGTCGGCGGGGAGACCCCGGCCTGCGCAGCCCGCCCCGGGTGCGGGCGGGAACTCCCCGAGCGTAGTTCACCCGGCACGGACGTCCGCACGGAGCGCGACAGGCCCACTGGCCGAAAATCACCGCATCGGATCATCCGCACGATGTGGTGCACCTCACGTCCGGGGCCGCTGCCCCAACGGCTGCGGCTCCCCCGACGACGGCCGGCCCCGCGGGATGCGGGGCCGGCAGCAGGTGGTGTTCAGGAATGCGCGGGGCACCGCGCGGACGGGCCGGGGCGCGACGGGGCCCGGCCGTCCCGCGGAGCTCCGGTCCGGGCCGGAACGCGAGGCGTCAGGCGCCGGCCGAGGCGTCGAAGGGCCGGGCCGGCCACGGGGCCTCCGCCGGGCGCAGCGCCTCGACGCCGTCCCCCGCGAGCGCCGCGGTGAGCGACAGAACGCCGACCACCAGGCAGTTGTTGTGCAGCTCACCGGCGAGGACGCCGCGCACCAGCTCCGGCAGCGGCACCCGGTCGATCTCCATGTCGGCCTCCTCCTCGGAGACCTCGAAGCGCTCGCCCTCGGCGTCGGTGAGACCGCGGGCGAGGAAGATCCGGACGGCCTCGTCGCAGCCGCCGGGCGTGGTGTAGACGTCCGTGAGGACCCGCCAGTCCTCGGCCTTGATGTGGACCTCTTCGTACAGCTCGCGCTGGGCGCCGTGCAGCGGGTTCTCGCCGGGCACGTCCAGCAGTCCGGCCGGGATCTCCCACAGCTTGTGGCGCACCGGGTGGCGGTACTGACGGAGGACGACCACCCGGTTGTCCTCGTCGAGCGCGAGGACCGCCACGGAGCCGGGGTGGACCTGGTAGTCACGGGTGACCGTACTGCCGTCCGGCATGACCACACGGTCCGTCCGGACGCTGGTCTTGTTGCCGGTGAAGGGGGTGGCGGTCTCCGTGACCGGCCACTCCGCGGCGATGTCGTGCAGGCGCTCGGTGTGCTCGCCCATGGGTGGATCGACCTCCGCAACGATGATGCCGGGGCCCGGGTCTCTGCGACGCCCGGACCCCGGCCACCACCGTATCGGTCAGCCCTTGGAGCTCTTCTTCAGCGCACCCTGCTGCCGCTCGACGGCCGCCTTCGCCAGGCCCGCGAAGAGCGGGTGCGGGCGGGTCGGGCGGGAGCGGAGCTCCGGGTGCGCCTGGGTGGCGACCAGGTAGGGGTGCGTCTCGCGCGGGTACTCGACGTACTCCACCAGCTTGTTGTCCGGGGAGGTGCCGGAGAAGAGCAGGCCGGTCTTCTCCAGCTCGGCGCGGTAGGAATTGTTGACCTCGTACCGGTGGCGGTGGCGCTCCTCCACGTACGGCTGGTCGCCGTAGACCTCGCGGACGATGGAGCCCTCGGCCAGCTTCGCCGGGTACATGCCGAGCCGCATGGTGCCGCCGAGGTCGCCCTCACCGGCGACGATGTCCAGCTGCTCGGCCATGGTGGAGATCACCGGGTGGGCGGTGGCCGGGTCGAACTCGGTGGAGTTGGCGTCCTCGATGCCGGCGATGTTGCGCGCCGCCTCGACGACGACGCACTGCAGGCCGAGGCAGAGGCCCAGCAGCGGGATCCTGTTCTCCCGGGCGTAGGTGATGGCCGACACCTTGCCGTCCACCCCGCGCTCGCCGAAGCCGCCGGGGATGCAGATCGCGTCGACGTCACCGAGCTGCTCCCGGGCGCCCGCCGGGGTCCGGCAGTCGTCGGAGGTGACCCACTTGATCTTCACTCGGGCGTTGTTGGCGAAGCCGCCCGCGCGCAGCGCCTCGGTGACCGAGAGGTAGGCGTCGGGGAGGTCGATGTACTTGCCGACCAGGGCGACGGTGACCTCGTGGTCGGGCTGGTGGACACGGCGCAGCAGGTCGTCCCACTGGGTCCAGTCGACGTCGCGGAACGGGAGGTCGATCCGGCGCACGACGTAGGCGTCCAGGCCCTCGGCGTGCAGCACCTTGGGAATGTCGTAGATCGACTTGGCGTCGATCGCGGCGACCACGGCGGCCTCGTCGACGTCGCACATCAGCGAGATCTTGCGCTTGATGGACTGCGGAACCTCACGGTCGGCGCGGAGCACGATCGCATCCGGCTGAATACCGATGTTGCGCAGGGCCGCCACCGAGTGCTGGGTGGGCTTGGTCTTCAGCTCGCCGGAGGGGCCGATGTACGGGAGCAGCGAGACGTGCACGAAGAAGACGTTGTCCCGGCCGACCTCGTGGCGGACCTGGCGGACGGCCTCCAGGAAGGGCAGCGACTCGATGTCGCCGACCGTGCCGCCGACCTCGGTGATGACGACGTCGACGTCCTCGGTGGCCAGCCGGCGGATGCGGTGCTTGATCTCGTTGGTGATGTGCGGGATGACCTGCACGGTGTCGCCCAGGTACTCGCCGCGCCGCTCCTTGGCGATGACGGAGGAGTAGACCTGGCCGGTGGTGACGTTGGCCGATCCGTCGAGGTCCACGTCGAGGAAGCGCTCGTAGTGGCCGATGTCGAGGTCCGTCTCGGCACCGTCGTTGGTGACGAAGACCTCGCCGTGCTGGAACGGGTTCATCGTGCCAGGATCGACATTGAGGTACGGGTCGAGCTTCTGCATCGTGACCCGCAGGCCCCGCGCCTTCAGCAGCGCACCCAGGCTGGAGGCCGTGAGCCCCTTGCCGAGCGAGGAGGCGACACCCCCGGTGACGAAGAGGTGCTTGGTCGTCATGGATTTGGGCGGCAGTGCCAAGAGGGGGCTCCCGTGGTCGCGTAGTGAGGTGCGGGCCGGCCCCTACCCTGTACGAAGAGTTTCGGAGGGGGTGCCGTCGCTGCGGTTCGGGGGTGCCGTCACCTCTGGTGAGGCCCACCGGTCCACGGGCTACCAGGGTATCAGCGACAGCAGGAGGCTGCTTCCGGCCATGCGTGGACCTCTTTCGTGCGGGCCGCTCACCGGGCTCGTCGGCGGGCACGGAGCCGCTGGTCACCCGTACGGCCCGGACGCCTTGCCCGGACGGCCACACGGATCGGTGCGGTGCGTCGTATCCTGCTCGGACACATCAGCGAGCACCGGCACGGCACGACCCCGCCCCGCCTCCCGGAACAGAGCTCGTCACATGTTCCCTTGACCGCAAGACGCCCTGAGGGGCGAACGAGGCCGTTCGACTGGAGATGCACGTGGCCGGGCGCATCGAGGATTACGCACTCATCGGCGATACGCAGACCGCCGCCCTGGTATGCCGGGACGGCACGGCCGACTGGCTGTGCCTCCCCCGGTTCGACTCCCATTCCATCTTCGCCGGGCTCCTCGGCACGGATGAGCACGGGTTCTGGCGGCTGGGCCCCGCGTATCCGGACGGCACCGAGCCGCCGGCCGCGGACCGCCGGCGCTACCGCGGTGATTCGCTGGTGCTCGAATCGGAGTGGGACACCCCGCGCGGCACGGTGCGAGTGATCGATTTCATGCCGCCCCGGGAGGGCGCCCCTCAGCTGATCCGGATCGTGGAGGGGGTCAGCGGGCGCGTGCCGATGCAGTCGGCGCTGCGGATGCGCTTCTCCTACGGCTGGGTGGTGCCGTGGGTGCACCGGGTGGACGGGCGCACCGTCGCCGTCGCCGGACCGGACTCGGTCTGGTACGACACGGCCGCCGAGACGCACGGCGAGGAGCTCACCACCTACTCGGACTTCACCATCTCGCCGGGTGAGCGGATGGCCTTCACGATCAGCTGGCAGGCCTCGCACAGGGAGCCGCCGCCGCTGCCCGAGCCGGAGGCGTCCCTGGAGGCGACCGAGGAGTTCTGGCAGGAGTGGGTGGCGCAGTGCACGTACCACGGCCCGTACCGGGACGCCGTGGTCCGCTCACTGATCACCCTGAAGGCGCTGACCTACGGGCCGACCGGCGGGATCGTGGCGGCGCCGACCACCTCGCTGCCGGAGGACATCGGCGGCTCACGGAACTGGGACTACCGGTTCACCTGGCTGCGGGACGCGGCGATCACCCTGTCGTCGCTGCTGCGCACCGGCTACCGCGAGGAGGCCCGCGCCTGGCGTGAGTGGCTGCTCCGCGCCGTCGCTGGCGACCCGGAGAACCTCCAGATCATGTACGGGATCGCGGGCGAGCGGGAGCTGGGCGAGACGGAGCTGTCCTGGCTGCCGGGATACGAGAACTCGCAGCCGGTCCGGGTCGGCAACGGCGCGGCGGGCCAGCTCCAGCTCGACGTCTACGGCGAGGTCACCGAGGCGCTGCACCTGGCGCACATGACGGGTCTGGCGCGCAACGACTACGCCTCGCTGCTCCAGCTGAAGCTCATCCGGTACCTGGAGGACCACTGGAACGAGCCGGACGAGGGCATCTGGGAGGTCCGCGGGCCGCGCCGGCACTTCGTCCACTCCAAGGTCATGGCCTGGGTGGCGGTGGACCGCACGGTGAAGCTGATCGAGTCCGGCGATGTGGACGGTCCGCTGGAGCGGTGGCGCGAGCTGCGCGACGAGATCCACCGCACCGTCTGCGAAAAGGGCTACGACAAGGAGCGCAACACCTTCACCCAGTACTACGGGTCGAAGGAGCTGGACGCCTCGCTGCTGCTCATTCCGCAGATGGGCTTCCTGCCGCCGGACGACAAGCGGGTCATCGGCACGATCGAGGCGATCCAGCGGGAGCTGGGCACCGAGGACGGCTTCGTGATGCGCTACCCGACGCAGGGGGAGACTCCGGGCGTCGACGGGCTGGAGGGGGACGAAGGCGCCTTCCTGGCCTGCTCGTTCTGGCTGGCGGACGACCTGGCGATGATCGGCCGGGTGGACGAGGCCCGGAAGCTGTTCGAGAAGCTGCTGTCGCTCCGCAACGACCTGGGACTGCTCGCGGAGGAGTGGGACCCGGTCCGGCAGCGGCAGGTGGGCAACTTCCCGCAGGCGTTCAGCCATGTCCCGCTGATCGACACCGCGCTGCGGCTGACCGCTTCGGGTGCGTACGGGGGCTGACGGCCCGGGAATGCACGGGCCGACGGCCCATGTCCGGGCTGACGGGCATGCTGACGGCGGCTCCTCGCGGCATCGGCCGCGGGGAGCCGCCGTCGTCGTGGGCGGCATGCTGCTGCCTCCCGCGGCGGGTGCCGATGCCGTGGGGGCGGGGTGCTGCTTCCCGCCCGGGAGCCGGGGGGGGGTTGCCGTCCGGGAGCCGGCAGCAGTTGCCGTCCGGGAGCCAGGGGCCGTTGCCGTCCGGGAGCGGGACAGCCGCCAGGTTGGGGACGATCGCCGTCAAGGGGGCGAACCGGCCGCCCCGGAGCACCGGCGCCTCGGGCCGACGGGCGCCCGTCGGCCCGGGATGTGCACGTCATCCCCGCCCCGGGTAGCGTCCGCCTCATGGAAGCGCAGGCCGGGATCACCGTGCGGCGCGCTCTCGAGCTGCCCGCCCTCCGGCGCGGGCTCCCCGAGGTCGTCGCCTCCGAGGAGCAGCTGGACCGGCCGGTCCGGTGGGTGCACGCGGGCGAGGTGCCCGACATCGCCTCCCTCCTCAAGGGCGGGGAGCTGCTGCTCACCACCGGCCTGGGGCTGGGGACCCGCCCCGCCGACCAGCGCGGATTCGTCCGCACCCTCGCCGACCGGGGCATCGCGGCGCTCGTCGTGGAGCTGGGCGGCAGCTTCACGGAGCTGCCCGGAGCACTGCTGGAGGCGGCCCGGTCCTGCGATCTGCCGCTGGTGCAGCTGCACCGCCGGGTGCCGTTCGTGACGGTGACCGAGGAGATCCACACCGAGATCGTCAACGGCCACTACGCCCTGCTGCGCAGCGCGGAGGAGGTCCACCGGCGCTGCACCGACCTGCTGTTGCGCGGCGGCGGGGCACCGGAGGTGCTGCGGCTGCTGGCCGGCTTCACCGGCAACCCGGTCTTCCTGGAGACCCCGGAGGGCCAACTGCTCTACGCCGCCGGGCAGGGCGGGGCCGCGGAACCGGTGGAGGTGTGGGACGGGCTGCGCGCCAAGCGTGCCTCCCGGGCCGGGGAGCCGCCCGCGGGCGGCGTGACCGTGGACATCCCGGGCGGCGGTGCGGGGCCCGGTTCCGTACGGGCCCGGCTGGTGATCCTGCCGGTGGAGGGCCCGTTGGCGCCAGTGCACCGGATCGCCGCGGAGCGCACCGCCGGGCTGCTGGCGGTCGTGCTGATGCAGGCCCGGCAGGAGGAGGAGCTGGCGGCCCGCGGCCGGGGCGACTTCCTGACCGACCTCGCCGAGGGGCGGATCGCCGCCGAGGACGCCCACGCCCGGGCCCGGGTCCTGGGTTTCCGCCCGGCCGACGGACTGCTGCTCCCCGTGGTGATGCGGCTGCCCGCCGAGCTGATCCCGCCCGGTGACTGGGCGGTCCTGGTGCGGGCGGTGCAGGAGGAGCTGACGACGGTCGGGCTGCCGGTGCTGATGGGCGTGCGACCGGTGGAGGGCCGGGTTCCGCTGCTGCTGGGGCTGCGCTCGGAGTCGGAGCGGTCGGCCGCCGCCGACCGGGTCGCGGCGGCGCTGCGGGCCGGGGTCGAACGGGCCGGACTGGAGCGGGCCGGAGTCCAGTCGCCCGCGGTGGTCGTGGGCGTCGCCGGGGACTGGACGGGTGCGGGCCCCGGCCTGCGGCACGCCGCGGAGGCCGCGACCGCCGCCCAGGGCCTGCCGTCCCGCCCCTGGTACGACGCTCGCCGGCTGGACATCGACCTGCTGTTGTGGCGGCTGCGGGAGCACCCCGATCTCGCCGCGTTCGTGGACCGGGCCATCGGCCCCCTGCTGGTCCACGACCGTACGGCCCGGCCCCCGCTGCTGCCGACGCTGGAGGCCTATCTCGCGCACGCGGGCCGCAAGGCGGAGACCGCCCGCGAGCTGCACCTCAACCGGCAGACGCTGTACGACCGGCTGGCCCGGATCTCCCAGCTGCTGGCCACGAACCTGGACGATCCGCAGGCCGTGCTCGCACTGAACCTGGCGCTCCAGGCCCGCCGCCATACGACGTGAGCCCCTGCCCCGATCCTCGGCCCCGAGCTGTGGGCCCGGACTGCAGGCCCGAGCTGCAGGCCCGAACTGCAGGCCCGAGCCTCTGCCCCCGACCCGGGCCTGCCCCGGGCCTGATGCCTGCCTCGGGGCGCAAGCCGGGCGGACCGACGGGCACCGGAGTGCCGCGTTCCGCCCGTCCGGACTCACCACTGCTCCTGCGCCGACCGGTTGGGGAGGGCCGACCGGTCTTGCTCCGACGACTTCAGGACAGGCCGACCCGTCTTGCTCCGACGACTTCGGGACGGGCCGACCGTTCCTCTCCCCACGCGTTCGCGATGCCGACCGTTCATCTCCCGGCGCGTCCCGGAGACGGCACCCCGGTCACCGCCCCGCGAGTTCGTCGTACACGCTGAGGACTTGGGCCACAGTCTCGTCCTCGGTCGGCCAGGTGCCGGCCTGGGCCCGGCCGGCCGCCGAGAGCCGGGCGCGGCGCCCGGGGTCGGCGAGCAGCCGGGCGACGGTCGCCGACAGCGTCTCCGCGTCGCCGTAGGGGACCAGTTCCGCGGCGTCCCCCACCAGTTCCGGGATGCCACCGACCGCCGTCGCCACCAACGGCACTCCGGCGCGCAGCGCTTCCTGCGCGAGCACGGCGCGCGCCTCCCAGCGGCTCGGCAGCACCGCGACATCGGCCGCGGCCAGCAGCTCCGGTACGTCGTCATGGCGGCCCAGCAGCCGTACCGGCAGGCTCTCGGCGTCGATCCGCCGCTGGAGCAAGGGGCGTTCGGGCCCCTCCCCCGCCAGTACCACCAGCGGCTGGGGATCGAGATCGCGCCAGCCGCGAGCGGCGTCGAGCAACAGCGAGTGACCCTGCCGGGGTTCGAGCCGGCCGACGGCGAGCAGCACCGGACGGTCCACCGCCCCGAGTTCGGCACGCGCCTTGTTGCGCCGCAGCTCGGCGTCCGCGCCGCCCGCATCGGGCACGCGGGACCGAGGCGCGGAGACAGGGGTGAGCCGGGCGTCGCGCGCTCCCCGCCGTCGGGCCCGGTCGACCAGGCCCGACGAGGTGCCGAGGACGACCGCCGCGGCCCGCACCGCCCGGCGTTCCATCAGCCGTACCACCTGGGCGCGAGCCCCCTCGGCCGATCCCCGGGTGTGCCAGGTGACGACGAGCGGGGTGCGGCGGCCGCCGAGCGCCAGGGCGGCGCGCACCGCGGCCCGCAGCCCGTGCGCGTGCACGACGTCGGCCTGCCCGCAGACGGCCCGCAGCACGGCGACCGTAGCGGGGTCGGTGCGGGCCGCCACGGGCCCGAACTGGGCACCGGCGCCGGTGAAGTCGTAGGCCCGCTCGGCGGCGCGCGGGGCGCACACCGTCACGCGGACACCGCGCGCGACCAACCCGGCGGTCAGCGAGCGCACATGCGCGCCGTTGCCCGAGCTGCCGCGCCCCAGCACCTGGACGGCGTGCAACGGCGACTTCCCGGGCGGTGGGGCCGGTGTGCTGCTCACGCGGGTGGAGCTCCTGGATAGGGGCCGGGGGACGGTGGGGCGACAACTGCGCGCCCCAGGATGCCAGTCCGACGGGACGGCAAGGCACCGATGTTCGGCACTTTCGGTGTCCGTGGCTGCCCACACCCGGCCACCCTCACCCGATCGAGTGACGGACGCCTGTCCTATCCGAGGGGTGCCTCTATCCGAGGGGTGCGTCTATCCGCGGGGTGCGCCCGTCGGCCGTACCGGGGTGGCGCCGCGGGAGAACGCGGCGGCCGTCTCCCGACGGCGGCCGAGAGCGTCCCAGGCGCGCAGCACGGCGTGCTCGCGCCAGGCCGAACCGCTGCCCACCACATCACCGGCCACGGCCGCGGCGACCACGGCGGCAGCGCGCACCACCAGTCCGGTCCGGCCGGCGCCCGCGGCAACGGCCAGTCCGAGCCCGGCGCCGAGGGCGTGCGCGCCCGCGTCCCCGAGCATGGTCCGCTCGCCGAGATCGTCCCCGAGGACGGCGGCCCCGGCGCCCAGCGGTGCCGCCGACAGCACTCCGGCCGCGCCCCCGCACAGCAGCCCCGGCGCCCCCGCGGCCAGCACGGCCTTCGCGGCCCGGCCGGGCCGCACGTCCAGCAGGTTGACCAGATGGGCGGTGCCCGCGATGACGACACCGGCGAGCAGCTTGTCGGCGGCGCGCTCCTTGAGCAGCGCACCGGCGGCCAGCCCGGCCGCCCCGATGCCGAAGAGCTTCACGCTGCCCGTGGTGATCTCGCCCTCCTTGAGGGCGGTGAGATGGGCCCGGAAACCACGGCGGCGGTCGCCCCGGCCCACCATGTCGTCGTACAGGCCGCAGGCCCCCGCCCCGAGGACGGCGAGCGCGGCGGCGCCCCGGGCGCGGCCCGGCAGCGCCGACGCGGTCACCGCGGCCAGCACGGTGCCCACCGTCACGGCCGGGCCGGCGTAGAGGTCGACGACACGGCCGGAGTGGTTGCGCCGCTCCCAGAGCGCGGCCTCGCCCGGCGGCTTGCGCCGTAGCCCCGCCTGCGCCACCCGGGCGGCCCCCACCGCGGCGAACAGAGCGGCCACCCGCCCTTCTCCGCTGCCCCGCTGCGCCATCGCGTGTGCTCCCCTCGCTGCCGAATCGCCCGTCACCCTACGCGTTGGGCTGCGAGGTTCGGCGCGGCGGTCCCCTGCGCAGAGGCCGACCAGGAGGGGCCGACGAGGAGAGGCGCGGGACGAGGACCGAAGGCAAGGGTCGACCGGGAGAGGCACAGGGCGACGGCCGAAGGTCGGCGTGGACGCAACGGCGGGCACCGCCGGGCGAGGACCGACGGCCCCCGCCCGCCGTCGTCCACGCCGACCGCGCGGAACAACCCGGCGGCCGGGCACGCCGTTGCGCACGGACACCTCGGGGCCCGGCCCGGCCACGTTCAGGACCGGCTCACAGCCCGGCTCGCGCCGCCTCCAGGAGCTCCTCCGCGTGAGCGCGGGCCAGCTGCGAGTCCTCCTGGCCGGCGAGCATCCGGGACAGCTCGCGCACCCGGTCCTCGCCCTCCATGGCCTGCACGCCGCTGCGCGTCACCGAGCCGTCGTTGGTCTTCTCCACCACCAGGTGCCGGTCGGCGAAGGCCGCGACCTGCGGCAGGTGAGTGACCACCACGACCTGGGCGGACTTGGCGAGCCGGGCGAGGCGCCGGCCGACCTCCACCGCCGCCTTGCCGCCCACGCCTGCGTCGACCTCGTCGAAGAGATAGGTCGGCACCGGGGCGGAGCCCGCGAAGACGACCTCCACCGCGAGCATCACCCGGGACAGCTCACCGCCCGAGGCGCCCTTGGCGATGGGCCGGGGCTGGGCACCGGGGTGCGGCGCGAGCAGCAGCTCGACGTCGTCGGCACCGGCCGGCCCGAAGGCCACCGTCCGGCCGCCGACCTCGATCCCCTCCGGGTCCTCGGTCTGCCGGATGTCGATGGTCACCCGGGCGTGCGGCATGGCGAGTTCGGCCAGCTCCGCGGTGACCGCATCGGCGAATCGCTGCGCCGCCTCCGTGCGGGCGTCGGTCAGGCCCTGTGCCAGTCCGGCGAGTTCGGCCCGCAGCGCGTCGTGCTCGGCCGTCAGTTCGCCGATCCGGTCGTCGTCGCCGTCCAGCTCCGCGAGCCGGGCGGCGCTCTGCTCGGACCAGGCCAGCACGGCCCCGATGTCCTCCCCGTACTTCCGGGTCAGCTGGGTGAGAACGGCGCGCCGCTCCTCCACCGCGGCCAGCCGCAGCGGATCGGCGTCGAGATCGTCGGCGTATCCGGCCAGCTCGCCCGCCACATCGCCGAGCAGGATGCCGATCTCGCCGATCCGGTCGGACAGTCCGGCCAGCGCCGGGTCGTGCGCCCGTACGGCCTCCAGGGCCCGGTGCGCGCCCGCGACCAGGGTCGCGGCGTCCACGCCCTCCGGGTCCTCCGGGTCGCCGGCGAGTGCGCGGTGGCCCGCGGTCGCGGCGGAGGCCAGGGCCTCGGCGTGGCCGAGCCGCTCGGCCTCGGCCGCCAGGTCGGTGTCCTCACCGGGCTGGGGTTCCGCGGCGGCGATCTCCTCCAGCCCGAAGCGCAGCAGATCGGCCTCCTGGGCGCGCTCGCGGGCGCGGGTGGTCAGCTCGTCGAGCTGGACCGCCACCGCGCGCAGCCGCCGGTGGGCAGCGGTGTACTTGTCCAGGGGCGCGGAGACCGCGGCACCGGCGTACCGGTCGAGGGCCTGCCGCTGCCGCGCGGGGCGCAGCAGCCCCTGCTGGTCGGTCTGGCCGTGCACCGCGACGAGGTCGTCGGCGAGCTCGCCGAGCAGCCCCACCGGTACGGACCGCCCGCCCAGATGCGCCCGGGAGCGTCCCTCGGCCGAGACGGTCCGGCTGATGAGCAACGCGCCGTCGTCCAGCTCGGCGCCCGCTTCCCCGGCGCGCACCGCTGCCGGGGCGTCGGGGGGCACCTGGATGCGTCCCTCGACCACCGCCGACTTGGCACCGATCCGCACGAGGGCGGCGTCGGCACGGCCGCCGAGCAGCAGACCGAGACTGGTGACGACCATGGTCTTGCCCGCGCCGGTCTCACCGGTCACCGCCGTGAAGCCGGGTGACAGCTCGACGACGGCGTCGTCGATGACCCCGAGCGACCGTATCCGCATCTCCTCCAACACGGACACGACCTTACGAGGTTCCGCCGGGGCCGCGCGACGTGCTCCCCCGTGTCACCTCGGGGATGCCCGCCTCCACCACCCCTCTGACGTGCCCGGGAGCGCCCGCCGGCCCTCTCCCGGGGAAAGCGGCCGGCCCGAGGCCGGCACGGCCGGCCCCTCTTCCGGGTGATGGTGCGGGAGGGCCGGATGTCCGGGAAGCGCCCGAAGCGCCCCGAAGGTCACCGGTACCCGCCCCGTCGAAGAAGCCCCTCCGAAGAATCCCCCTCCGGACCAGCGCCGCTGAGAACCGCCGCTCGAACGCCGACCGGTCGGCTCCCCGGTCCCCGCGACCCCGGACACCCGCGGCCGTCCCGTCCGGAGCCGGCCCCCGGCCGTCACCCGGGGAGCCGCTCCGCGGCCGTCACTGCGGCGCGCCCCGCCAGCCGGCCACCGGCAGCGCGAACTTGGCGACCAGCCGGTCCGTGAACGACGCGTGGTGCAGCCGGGCGAGCCGTACGGGCACCGCGCCGCGCCGCACCTCCACCCGGGCTCCCGCGGGGAGTTCGACGGTGCGCCGCCCGTCGCACCACAGCACCCCGTGCGGGGTCTGCGGCTGCACCTCGACCGCGAGCACCGAGTCGGGCGCGGTGAGCAGCGGCTTGGCGAACAGCGCGTGGGCGCTGATCGGGACCATGAGCAGGGCCTCGACCTCCGGCCACACCACCGGGCCGCCCGCCGAGAAGGCGTAGGCGGTGGAGCCGGTTGGCGTGGCGCAGACGACGCCGTCACCGCCGAAGCGCGACACCGGACGGTTGTCGACCTCGGTGACGACCTCGATCACCCGCTCGCGCGCGGCCTTCTCCACCGACGCCTCGTTCAGCGCCCAGTCACGGTGCACGATCTGCCCGTTGTTGCGGACGAGCACATCGATGGTCATGCGCTCCTCGACCTCGTAGTGGCGGGTGACGACCCGGTCCACCACCTTGTCGAGATCGTCCCGCTCGGCCTCCGCGAGGAAGCCGACCCGGCCGAGGTTCACCCCGAGCAGCGGCACTCCCGAGGCGCGCGCGAACTCGGCGCCCCGCAGCAGCGTTCCGTCGCCGCCCAGCACCACCAGGAGCTCACAGCCCCTCAGGACGTCCTCCGACGCCTCCACCAGCTCCACTTGGGAAGGCAGCGGCAGGTCCGCCGCCTCCTCCGCGAGGACCCGCACACCGATGCCGCAGCGCAGCAGGCCCTGAACCACCAGTTCCGCGCTCCGCACGGCGGCCGGCCGGCCGGTGTGGGCGAGCAGGAAGACGGTGCGATCTGTCGTGGTCAATGCGGCCCCTCCGCCACTGCACGTTCGACGTCGGCCGGATCCAGTGCGGGAGCCCCGGCGCGCAGCCAAAGAAAGTATTCGACATTGCCGGACGGTCCCGGCAGCGGGCTCGCGGTGACGCCCAGGACACCGAGGCCCAGGTCAGCGGCGCGACCGGCCACGGTGCGCACGGCTTCGGCACGCAGTTCGGGGCTCCGGACGACTCCGCCGCTGCCGAGTCGCTCCTTCCCCACCTCGAACTGCGGCTTGACCATCAGCACGAGGTCCGCATCGGGTGCGGCGCAGCGGACGAGTGCGGGCAGCACCAGGCCGAGCGGGATAAAGGAGAGGTCGCCGACGACCAGGTCGACGGGCTCGCCGTCGATGTGTTCCAGTTCCAATTCACGTACGTTCGTACGGTCCTTGACCGTCACCCGTTCATCACTCTGCAACGACCAGGCGAGCTGGCCGTAGCCGACGTCGACGGCGACGACCTGCCGGGCGCCGCTCCGCAGCAGCACATCGGTGAAGCCACCGGTCGAGGCGCCGGCGTCGAGGGCCCGGCGGCCGTCGACCTTCAGCCCGTTCGGCGTGAAGGCGGCCAGCGCCCCGGCGAGCTTGTGCCCGCCGCGCGACACGTAGTCCGGGTCGCCGTCGTCCTCGGTCACGACGACGGCCGCGCTGGTCTCCACCTGTGTGGCCGCCTTGGTCGCGGTGGTCCCGCCGACGGTCACCCGGCCCGCGGCGATCAGCTGGCTCGCGTGCTCCCGCGAGCGGGCCAGCTTGCGGCGCACCAGCTCCGCGTCGAGTCGGCGTCGTGCCACGTCCGGTTCGCTCCTTCCGAGCGGTGTTCCGAGCGGGGGAACCGCAGGGAACGGGCTGCATTCACATCGATGGATCCACGGGGACACCCGGGCCGCCGTGCCTCCGGGGTGGGCCGGCGCACAGCGAGGGGCCCGGTCGCCGGCCGGACCGGCCGACGGCCGGGTTCACGGCTCAGCGGCCGGGCGGACGGTCTCCCGGCTGCTGCGCGGGCCGCGGCTCCCCCGGCCCGGTGTCGAGCGAGGTGAGCGCGGAGCGCAGCTCCCGGTGCACATCCTCGTACACCGCGATGTGGCCGTCCGCCGGGAGGTGGTCGACATCGGCCAGGCGCTCCAGCTGCGCGTCGACCTCGGCACGGCCCGTGGGGGTACGGCTGACACCGAGCGGCAGCGGCTCGTCCTCCGGTCCCGGCTCCGTGCCGGGCATCGGCTCAGTCATGACCCCGACGCTACCCCGAACCGGTCCTTCTTCGGAGAACGAGGCCCTGGGGTACCGTCGTCCACGATGAGCACCCTCGAGGAGTGCCGCAGCGCACTCGACCGGCTGTCGGAGAATCTCGGCCGCGCCGACGGCGACCTGCGCAGCGCCGCTGCCCTGGACCGCTCGCTGAGCTGCCGGATCACCGACCTGGACATCACCTTTCTGGGGCGGCTCGCGCAGAGCCGCATCCAGGAAGTGACCACGGTGCCGGGCCCGCCGCCGGAGCGTGCGCAGATCCGGCTCGCCATGGCGAGTGACGATCTGGTGGCCCTGGTGGACGGCCGGCTGAACTTCGCCAAGGCGTGGGGCAGCGGCCGGATCAGGTTCGAGGCGGGGCTGCGCGACCTGCTGCGCCTGCGCTCCCTGCTGTAGTCCGTCCGGGCGCGCCGGCGGACGGGGCGCGCCGGCCCCCGTCCGAAGCGGTCACGGGCGACGCCGCAACCGGAGTGCCCGTCACCCCCCGCGCGCCGGACAGGTCACCCACCTGACGCGCCCGGCACGGCACGGGAAAGCGCCGAACCGTACCGGCCGCCCCGCCCGGGGTCAGAGCCCCAGCCGGGCCAGGGCCTTCTCGGTGTCCACGGCGGTCTCGCCGTCCCCGGCCTCGGTCCACACCGCGGCGCACAGCGCCCGCAGACCGTCGACCCCCTCGCCGTCCCCGTCGAGCTCGGCGGCGCCGTCCCGTACGGACGCGGTCCAGCCGCCGCACCGGAAGCCGTCCGCCCCCGCCGCCACCTCGGGCTGCGGCGTCAGCAGCCCCCGCAGGTCGGCGGCCACATAGGTCGGCCGGTGCCGCGGGGGCGCGGCCACCAGGTGGGCCGCGTCCGTCACCCCGGTGAGAACCAGCAGCGAGTCCACCCCACCCGCGTACGCGCCCTCGATGTCGGTGTCGAGCCGGTCGCCGACCACCAGCGGACGCTCGGCGCCCGTCCGCAGCACCGTCTCGCGGTGCATCGGCGGCAGCGGCTTGCCCGCGACCTGCGGCCGCTTGCCGGTGGCGATCCGTACCGCCTCCACCAGGGCACCGTTGCCGGGCGCGGTGCCGCGGGCGGTGGGGATGGTGAGGTCGGTGTTCGAAGCGAACCAGGGCAGGCCGCGCGCCACCGCGTACGCGGCCTCGGCGATCTGCTGCCACCCCAGCGACGGGTCGAAGCCCTGGACCACGGCCCGCGGCTCGTCCTCCAGCGAGTCCACCGGCTCCAGACCCCGCTCGCGCAGCGCCACCCGGAGCCCCTCCCCGCCGATGGTCAGCACCCGGGCGCCCGCGGGCAGCTGATCGGCGATCAGCCGTGCCACGGCCTGGGCCGAGGTGATCACGTCACCGGTGCCGGCGGGCACGCCCAGCCGCGTCAGATGCTCGGCGACGGCCTCCGGCGTGCGGGAGGCGTTGTTGGTCACGTAGGCCAGGTGCATGCCGCCGGACCGCGCCGCCGCCAGGGAGTCGACCGCGTGACCGATCGCGGCGCCCCCGGCGTAGACCACACCGTCCAGATCGAGCAGCGCCGTGTCGTACGCCTCGCTCAGCGGCCGTCCGGAGGCCTCGGTCCGGGTCCGGACGGGGGCGTGCCGTGCCATGGTGTCTCGTTCCTCGCTCGCTGCCATCCCCCGATCATCCCGCATCGTGCACGGACGCATAACATGCATCAATGACCACACCTGGGCACGCACGCGACGGCTTGCGGCTGTCGCCCTTCCGAGGTCTGCGCTATGTCCCCGAACGGGTCGGCAGCCTCGCAGCGGTGACCTCACCGCCGTACGACGTCGTGGTCCGGCCGGACGGCCTGCGCCACCTCGAGACCGCGGACCCGCACAACATCGTCCGGCTGATCCTGCCGCAGTCCGACTCCCCGGCCGCCCGGCACCGGCAGGCCGCGGACACCCTGCACCGCTGGCTGGCGGAGGGCGTCCTGCGGGCGGACCCGGAACCGGCGCTGTACGTCTACGAGCAGCGCGACAACGCCGGACTGCTGCAGCGCGGCCTGATCGGTACCCTCCGGCTCAGCCCGCCCGAGGACGGCGTCGTCCTGCCGCACGAGGACGTGATGCCGGACATCGTCGAGGACCGGGCCGCGCTGATGCGCGAGACGGCGGCCCATCTGGAGCCGCTGCTCCTCTCCTACCGCAGCAACGGCGACGTGGACGGGGCGGCCGCCGTCATCGAGCGCACGGTCCGGCGGGAGCCGCTGCTCGCCACCACCACGGAGGACGGTTTCAGCCATCGTCTGTGGTCGGTGACCGATCCCGCGGAGCTCGCCGAGATCGACCGGGGTCTCGCCCGCCACCAGGCCCTGATCGCCGACGGCCACCACCGCTGGGCGACGTATCTGCGGCTGCGGGACGAGCGGACGGTGCCCGGCCCCTGGGATTCCGGCCTGGTGCTCCTGGTGGACACCGCCCGCTATCCGCTGCGTGTGAGGGCCATCCACCGGCTGCTGCACAAGCTGCCGGTGCAGGACGCCGTCGCGGCCCTCGGGGACGCGTTCCGGGTCCGGACGGTGGCGGGCCCCCTCCCCCAGGCCCTCGACGAGCTGGCAGCCGCCTCGGAAGCGGGCGGCAACGCCTTTCTCCTCGCGGGCGGGGCGGGTTTCCACCTGGTCGACCGGCCGGATCCGGAGCTGCTGGACACCACCGTCCCGACCGGCCGCCCGCAGGCGTGGCGCACGCTGGACGCGACCGTTCTGCACTCCGTCCTGCTGGAGCGGATCTGGCAGATACCGGACGGTCCGGAGCACATCGGGTACATCCACGACGCGTCGGCCGCGGTCGAGCAGGCGGAACGGCACGGGGGCACGGCCGTGCTCATGCACCCGGTGCAGGAGGACGTCGTCCGGGAGCTGGCCCAGCAGGGCGTCACGATGCCCCGGAAGTCGACGTCGTTCGGCCCCAAGCCGGCCACGGGACTGGTGCTGCGCAGCCTCGAACTGGGCTGATCGGAACGCGTCAGCAGCG